>CAMJOD010000032.1 GCA_946407465.1 uncultured Clostridia bacterium | reverse complement strand
ACGGCACGTACGGTGGTGTGAGAGGGCGGAGAAATTTCACCCTACTCGATTTTTTTATTTTTTATCCCCATTGTCCTTTGACAAACGCATCACCATGGCGATGGAGGTGATGAACATAATCAGCACATAAACCAAAATCGCGACGATAGCGCCGATGGATATGTTTTGTCTCGGAATAAACGACAAAATCAGAAAAACTGACACAAAACAACTGATGACCGACACAATGTTTTTGAGATTGCGCTCCTTGTCCAGCGCACAGAACAAAAAGTTGATAATCGGAATCAGAATCAGCACCACACAGACAACCGTAAAGGCGGCAAAGGAGCCGTCAACATTGGAAGTGACGCCGAACAGCATCATAAACATATTAAACGGCGAGGCGAGGGTCACCATGCCGTCCGCATTGACCTTTGTGTCCTGAATAAAGGGCATGGTGCATATCACCAGCTCCAAAAGATAGAGCACACACATGGTGATTCTCAGCTTTTTTCTCGTTTTAATATCAGGCTTTTTTACCATAATGAACCTCCGTCAACAATATCATATCTATTGTATCATAAAAATATGAATTGCACAATAGATAATTTTATGTTATACTGATTCCTGCAACCGATAAATCGGGTGCAGGAAGGAAAATAATATGAGTTTTATTCATGAATCTATTGTTTACAACATTTATCCGCTCGGCTACTGCGGTGCTCCCAAGGAAAACGACCATGTGCAGTCCTACCGTCTGGACAAGGTTCTCGACAGCGTGGAGCATTTTAAGCAGCTCGGTGTGAATGTCATTTTGTTTAATCCGGTGTTTGAGAGCAGCCGCCACGGCTACGACACCATTGACTACCGCCGCATTGACTGCCGTCTCGGCGACAACGCTTCTTTCAAAAAGATTTGCGCTGTGCTGCGCGAAAACGGCATCCGCGTTATTCTGGACGGCGTGTTTAACCACGTCGGCAGAGAATTTTTCGCCTTTAGGGATGTGCAGGAAAAGAAGTGGGATTCACCCTACTGCGGCTGGTTCCAAAATCTGCACTTTAACGGCAGCAGCCCCTACGGCGACCCGTTTTGGTATGAGGGCTGGGCAGGTCACTACGATTTGGTCAAGCTGAATTTGCAGAATCCCGAGGTTGTGCAGTATCTGCTCGATTCGGTCTGCTTCTGGATTGACGAATTTGGCATTGACGGTCTGCGGCTGGACGCGGCGGATGTGATGGACTGCGAATTTTTCAAAAAGCTCCGCCACACCTGCAAGAGCAAGAATCCCGATTTTTGGCTCTACGGCGAGATGGTCGGCGGCGACTACAACCGTGTTGTCAGCGGCGAAATGCTCGATTCCGTCACAAACTATGAGTGCTACAAGGGCATTTATTCGAGCCACAACGACCACAACTACTTTGAAATTGCACATTCGCTCAACCGTCAGTTTGCAAACGGCGGTATCTATCAGCACATCTACACCTTTAACTTTGTTGACAACCACGACGTCAACCGTGTGGCGAGCGAGCTGCGCGACAAAAATCACTTATTTAATGTATATACCCTGCTCTTTACCATGCCGGGCGTGCCGTCGATTTATTACGGCAGCGAGTATGCCGTGGAGGGCAAGCGCACATGGGAGAGCGACTACGACCTGCGCCCGTGTCTGGACTTGAACAACGTGCCCAACGCCAACACACAGCTCTGTGCGCATATCGCCAAGCTGAGCCGTGTGCGCCTGGCGCTGGACGGACTCAAATACGGCAGGTTTGAGAATGTCAACATCCGCAACGAGCAGCTTGTATACAAGCGCTTCACCGACAATCAAACCGTTTTTGTGATGTTCAATCTCACCGACCGCCATGAGCGGCTCGGCTTTGACAGCCGCTGCAACGCCAAGCTGACAGATGTGCTCAACGGCAATGAGGTGTTCGACTGCAATGGCTGGACGGAGCTGGACATGCCGCCCTACTCCTCGCGCATTTTGGTCGTGAACGACGGCAGCTTTGCCCTTGACTTGGACGAAGCGACACCCGAACAGCCCGTGCAGCCGATTGAAAAGCCTGTGGAAGCAGAAGAAGCGGCGCCTGCTGCTGTAGAAGAAAATAATTCTGTTGAGGAATTAAAAGAGCAGGAAGTCACACGCGGCAGATACCGTCACTTTAAGGGCGGCGAATATGAGGTCATCGGCTTTGCCAAGCACAGCGAAACCGGCGAAAAGCTCGTCCTCTACCACATCATGCCCAACGGCGAGGAGCTTTGGGCGCGTCCGTATGACATGTTTAAGGAAATCATTTGGCGCGACGGCAAACAAATCAGACGGTTTGAAAAGCTCTCATAATCAACCGAATCCATCAAAAAACCTCCCCCGGAGAACCCGAGGGAGGAATTTTTATTTATTATGCAGCTGAGCTTACCGGTAACAGCTTACCATGAACCTACGTTCCACTTGCCGTAAGACTGTTCGGTCAGGTAGAAGCCTGTTTGACCGGCGAAGGTAATATCATTCGTCTGTGAGCCGTTGCCGTCGTTGAACACAATGCCGGTGGTGTCAGCAGGAATTGTTGCGGAAAACTGCTGCTCACCGTAATCATTGGTGCCTGAGAGGGTCATGGCAACGCCCGGCCATTCGGACGAGGAGGAGCCGCCCCAATAGTGAATGTTCACGGAGCCCCAGCCCTTGTTGTTGGCAAAGAGGACGGTTACGGTGTCGTTGCCCTCTCTCCAAGATCCGACAAGACGCTTGCCGTTTTCATCTATGCCTTCAACGAGATACCAGCCGGTCACTTCGTTGTCGTAGGGAATATCAACCGTCTGCTGACCGCCGTCATAGACACCGGAGCCATTGTTGAAGATGATGTAGGAAGCGTTGGTGGGAACATCGGCGCTGAAATTGTGCTGACCGTAGCCGTTGTCGCCCATATCGGTCATCTGCGTGCCGGGCCATGAACCGAGCAGATCGCCGTTGTCGTTGTACGCATAGGCAAACACAGCTTCCCAGCCGTCGTTGTTGGTGAACTGAATCTGTCTGGTTTCGGAGGGATTAACCGGCGTGACACTGCCGCCGTTGCCATTGCTCAGGGTAAAGGTGCCGTCGCCGTTGTTGATAAGTGTAAAGGTGACGGACCCTGCCGGCGCAATCAGCTTGTCAGACTTTTCACCGGTGATGTCGGTGCTGTAGAGAGTTGCGGAGCCTGCGTCCTCACCTGCCCAGCCGTTGGTCATCCACGCATTGCCTGCTTCGTCTCTGATAAAGGCGTAGCTGGTGGTGCTGAAGTTAACTGTGACCTTGCCGCCTACAAACGGATGGTCGAGACCCCAGTAGTCCTCTCCGTCAAAGAAGCCTACGAGATAGTAGCCGTCCGCGCTGCTGCCACCGTCGTTTTTCCAGTTTCCGAGGTTATAGTGACCCTGGTCATCCTTGGTGTCGAGCGGATACCATCCTGCGATATCGCTCTCGTAATAGACATCGGCGGACTGCTCGCCGTTGCCGTTGCTGAACACGATGCCGTCAACATCAGTGGGAATGTTGAAGGAATACTGCGGCTCATTGTAGTCGTTGGTGCCTGCGGGCGTCATCGCCGTTCCCGGCCATTCGGTATCGCCGGAGGCGCTGCCCCAATAGTGGATGTAAACCTGTCCCCAACCCTTGTTGTCGGAGAAGAGAATCTGTCTGGTGCCGCCGGGCTGATCGGAAGATCCGTCCTCTCTCCAGCTTTCAACCTGCCAGTGACCCTCGGCATCCTTTTCTTCGGTGGGATACCAACCTGTCACGTCTGTGCTGAAGGGAACGTTCACGGTCTGGTCGGTGCCGTCGCCGTTCGAGAAGATGACGAACTCGGCGTTGGTGGGAACATCATAGTAGTAGTTGATGCCGCCGTAGCCATTGTCGCCCTTTTGGTTCATGCCGAAGCCGGGCCATGCGGACAGCTCGCCGTCAGGACCGTAGATGTAGATATTAACGGTGCCCCAGCCCTTGTTGTCGGTGAACTCAATTCTCTTGGTCTCGGAGGGAATGGGATCGGGATCGGGATTCGGGTTAGGATTCGGATTCGGATCGGGATCTTCTATAATCCAGCTGTCAACGATGTTCTTGCCCTCTTCGTCGGTATCTTCGGTGGGATACCAGCCGGAGGTGTTGTTGTCATACGGAATATCCACGGTCTGGTGTCCGCCGTCGGAAACGCCTGCGCCGCTGTTGAACACGATGCCTGTAACGTCGGTGGCAATCGAATACTCGTACTGCGGATTGCCGAAGCCGTCGTCATGGTCGCAAAGAGTCATGGGAACGCCCGGCCACTCGGTATCGGGATCGACAGAGCTGCCCCAATAGTGGATATACACGCTGCCCCAGCCCTGATTATCGGTGAAGTAGATTGTTCTGTGAGAGGGCGCCGGATTGGTCGGAACCGGAATAGTGGGATCAGTCGGATTGGTGGGATTGGTGGGATTGGTGGGTTCTTCGCCCGAGGGAGTGTACTCAACCTTCGGGTCGCTTGCGTTGGTGTAGCCCTCGTTGAGCGTGCCGGCATATACAGAGGTGTACAGCGTATAGGCGACGTCGGGCTTCTTTACGACGCTGTTGGCAACAACATCGGTTTCATTGGCAGCTTTGGAGGTGCCTTCGCCCGGGTTCAGCTTGGAAAGGGTAAGATCCTTAACGGTGAGGTTGACCTCGGTGTCAGCCGCCTTGAGAACCTTGAAGGTAGCGCTGACAAGAGGCACCTGATTGCCGCTTTCGGTGCGCATGGGAATCAGCGTGAGAACCGCCGCGTTGCCGGATACGCCGCCGCCCTGAGCGGAAGCAGGAGAGGTATTGTAGGTTGCCGCGCCTACCTTGGGCATAAACGCCTGGTTGGCAAGGGGCTGCAGCACGGTCTTGTCGTAGGTAAGGAGCCAGTCGCCGGAGAAGAAACTCTTTTCACTGTTCATAAAATAGGTGACAGTGAAGGTGTTGGTGTCATTGTCCAGTTTGGCTGTTTTGGTGCCGAAGAGGTTGGATTTTGCAGTCACGGTGAACTTTTCGGCGGTGGGATCAACGATTCTGTACTCGCCGTAGGGTTCGCCGGTGTGATAATAGCCGCTGGGATATTCGGCGATATACATCTGGATGTAGGAAACATCCTTGATGCTGACAACGCCGTCCTTGTCCACATCCGCCATCAGCTTGGCAACGCCGGTGAGCTGCTGCTGCGGCTGCTCGGCAAGATGTCTCTGGATTCTGGTTACATCGGTAACATTGATGACGCCGTCCTCGTTCACGTCGCCGTAGATGCCGAGCTGCACAAACTTGGTCTCGGGCTCGGTCGGCTCTTCGGTGGTCGGCTCGGTCGGTTCCTCAGTGGTCGGTTCGGTCTGACCGCCCTTGGTGACGTCGGTCGCCTGCACATCCACAACGGTGGGCGTCATAGAGGTGACCTTCCAGCCGGAGGCGGAGAGTGCGTCGAGCACATGAGACTGGCCGTTGAGCTTTAGCTTCTGTGCTTCAACCGCGTTTGCGCCGGGATACTGCGTGGTCTGGGTGCCGTTTTTGGGCAAGCCGTTGATGATAACATAGGTGTTGGGAGAATGTGCGAGGTCAAAGTCGGACTCGGTCATCTTGCCGGTGGTGGTGTCGAGCGCCGTGCAGCGTGCAGGCACGTCGATATAGAAGTAGCCCTGCTTGGTGTCGTGCTCCATCAGGGTGCCGCTCCAGCCGCCGTTGCTGTAGATGATGTTCTTATCGGTCGTCTCGTCGTAGACATAGCATTTGAGGTTCGACCAGTTCTTGATGTTCAGGCTGTCCTTCGCAAATACATAAATACCCGAGGAAGTGGGAGCCTTTTTGATATAGGAATAAACATATTTGGCGGTGTTGCCTGCCGCGTCGGTAGCGGTCAGGTTCAGGGTGATGGTCTCGCCAACCTGATAGTCGGAGCCGATTCTGATGGTGGTGTTGCCGGTAAAGGAAGCAGGTGTGCTGTCCTCAAGGGCATAGGTGCCGGAAACAGCGTTTTCGAGACTGAGGGTGACGTTGATGGTGTCGGTGGTGAAGCTGCCGGACTCAACGGAAGCATTCACCTTGGGAGTAGCGGTAGACTTGTACACAACCGCCACGCCGGTGCTGCCGATTTGACCGGAGAGTGTGCCGCCGGAAACCGTAAAGGCGTTGCCGGTGATGGTATCCACATAGTTGCCGTCCGCCAAGCCGGTGCCGGAAACGCTGGCGCTTGCCGCAAAGCCGTTGATGTTGGACAGAACAACGCCCTCGCTGCCTCTGGCTACATAGACGATGGAGCCGGAGGTGCCGACCTTTTCGCTGTTAACCTTGGCAAACGCGTTGTGGAACTTGTTGATTTCGGACACTGCCGTATTCTTGTAGGTGAGGTCGGTTGCCGCCTCGCCCATTGCCGCTGTGCCGGGACGGGCAAAGAACAGCGGTGCGGAGCCCTTTCTCGCCGCGACGATTGCCCATGCCTTGACAATCTTGTCGTCGGTGATTTTTTGGGTGTTGCGGATGCCGGCAGAGCCGGATTCGCCCATGTAGGTATCGTGGGACTCAACCCATACAACCGCCTTGTCAGCGCTGCCGCTGAGCTGGTAGTTGGTGGAAGAGGACTGGCTGGTGCTGCCGTTCTGAACGCCGGCGAGAATGTTGTCGGAATACTTGTTCTCGGTCACGCGCATACGCTTGGTGTAGGCGTTGACATTTCTGCCGCTGATGCCGTTCAGAATCTCGCCGTAGGCAAACAAATCCTTGCCGTAGGTGGACTTGTAGTTCTGTGCCGCCTTGTCGAGGGTGTTTGACCAGAACTGCGAGAGAACGTTGCCGTCCGCTTCGGTCTCGATATGCTTTGCCGCGTCAAAACGGAAGCCGTCAACGCCGCAGTCGATGCACTCCTTGAGCAGTGTATAAATCTTGTTCTGCACAAAGCTGTTGCCGGTGTTGAGGTCGGGACAGGAAGAAACATGTCCGCGGGTCATCATCTCGGCAGAGCTGTCGGAGGCGTCGTATTTTTCGCTGTGGAAATAGGCGCTGTAGTTGTTGTACATCTCAGGCTCATAGGTCTTGACCTCGTCGCTGAGACGGTTGGCGTCAACCTGATTATCAGAAACCTTGTAGTTCGCCATGTGGTTGGCAACAATATCCACGATAATCTTGATGCCGTATTTGTCAGCCTCCTGACACAGCGCCTGCAGCTCCGCCTTGTTGCCCAGCCATGTGTTGTTTGAGATAGACAGGCTGACAGGCTGATAGAGCTTTGACCACTGACCGGCAACGTCCGACCAGGGGCCAAAGTCCTTCGGCTGGGTTACGGGTGAAGTCTGAACAGTGGAGTAGCCCGCTGCAGCAATCTGCGGCAGGTTCTGCTTGATTGAATTGTAAGACCAGTTGAACGCGTGCAAAATAACACCGTCGCCCGCATTTTCCTGAATATTCGGTTCGCTGGCAACTGCCGCAGAATCATCAATCTGCGCCGCCTGAGCCGAAATAGAGAATGCCAAGGACGAGGTAAGTACGGTTGCCGCAGCAACGATGCTTACTAGTTTTCTGAACACTTTCATCAAAAAACCATCCTTTCATAATTTTTCACTATTATTATATCAAACATCTCAAAAAATGTATATAGTTTATATCACAAATTGCACGGTTATTTTTTGTGCAACTTAACGCTTTTTCGATTTTTGGCGCCTGCAAAACACGGCTGCCTCCGGCGCTATAAAAACTATAGTATATAAAAGGAAAAAATATTGACTTTTGAGGAAATTTATCCTATAATGTATCTTGGTTTTTTGTTTTTAATTGAGCAAAAAACCATATATTGCAGTCAATATATTTCTTTATTGACAATAAAACGCGGCTCAGCCGCAAAAGGGGTGCATAAATGGAACAGAAACAAAAAAAGGTGCTGGTTTCGCTCAGGGATATTTTTCTGCGCTATGACGGAGAAGTCATTCTCAATCATATCAATTTGGATATTCGCGAAAAGGAATTTGTCACCATCCTCGGTCCCAGCGGCTGCGGCAAAACCACAACCCTGCGGATAATCGGAGGCTTTGTTGAGCCGGAAAGCGGCGAAGTGATTTTTGACGGCAAAAGAATAAACGGAACGCCGCCGCACAAACGAAATGTCAACACGGTGTTTCAAAAGTATTCACTGTTTCCGCATCTCAACGTATTTGATAATGTTGCCTTTGGTCTCAAGCTCAAAAAGCTGCCAAAGAAAGAAATAAAAGAAAAGGTGCTCAAAATGCTCGCCATTGTTGACCTGAAGGGCTACGAAAAACGCTCTGTCGCCAAGCTCTCCGGCGGTCAGCAGCAGCGCGTCGCCATTGCGAGAGCCTTGGTCTGCGATCCGGCGATCATTCTTCTCGACGAGCCGCTCGGCGCGCTCGACCTCAAGCTGCGCAAAAGCATGCAGCTTGAGCTCAAGGAGATTCAGCATCAGACCGAAAAGACCTTTATCTACGTCACCCATGACCAGGAGGAAGCGCTGACCATGAGCGACCGCGTGGTTGTGATGAACAACGGCGTAATTGAACAAATCGGCACGCCGGAGGAGGTCTACAACGAACCCGTCAACGCCTTTGTCGCGGACTTTATCGGCGAGGCGAACATTCTCAACGGCATCATGATGGGCGACTGCCGCGTGCGCATTCTCGGCAGAGAGCTCGAATGTGTGGACAAGGGCTTCGGCACCAACACGCCGGTAGACGTGGTGATTCGTCCCGAGGACGTCATTGTCACCACACCCGAGCAGGGACAGCTCTGCGGCGTGGTGGAATCCGTCACCTTCAAGGGCGTACACTACGAAATCAGCGTCCGCGTGGGCAGGTGTGAAATTCTCGTTCACTCCACCAACAGCGCCGAGCCGGGCAGCACCGTCGGTCTGCGCGTGATTCCGTTTAATATTCAGATTATGAACAAGCTCCTGCCCATTCAGAGCAACACGATAGAAACCACCGTCACCTACGCCGACGAATCGGCGCAGAGCTTTGAGTTTGAGCTGGAGGACGAGAGGATTACCGTCGAAGGAAAATACATTCCGCAGGGCAAGCGGGTGCGCATCCATCTTCCGTTTGACGCGCTCTCCATCACCGGCTCCGGCGACGGCGACCTCAAGGACGTCTATATTGAATCCGTCGTCTACAAGGGCGAGCAAAATGAGATTATTCTCGAATCCGACACGCGCAAATGGCTGATGCTCAGCGACACCGACGAGCAGGTGGCAACCTATGTGCCGCTGTATTTTGACTTCAGCAAGGCGAGCTTCGAGGTGATTGCCTCACCTGACGAAAAGGAGGGCGAAGCGTGAAATCGAAAAAGCTCTCCATTCCCTACATCCTTTGGATGCTGATTTTCACCATGATTCCGATTGTGATGATTGGCGTGACCGCGTTCAAGGACAAACAGGGCAACTTCTCTTTGGAGCCGTTCGCCAAGGCGTTCGGCTACACCAACGTCTTTATGAAATCGCTGTGGATTGCGCTGCTCTCCACGCTGATTTGTCTGGTTTTGGCGTATCCGCTGGCATACATGCTGACGCGCATGCGCAAATCCAGCCAGAACACCGTGCAGATGATTCTGATGATTCCGATGTGGATGAACTTTTTGCTGCGCATCTACGCGTGGATGATTCTGCTGCAAAAGAACGGTCCGCTCGACACGGCGCTCTCCTTTTTGGGCATTCACGGCACCTACATCGGCAACACCGCCGCCGTGGTGGTGGGCATGGTCTATGAGTACCTGCCGTTTATGGTGCTGCCGATTTATACGGTTATGTCCAAAATTGACGGCAACCTGATAGAAGCCGCGCAGGACCTCGGCTCCAACAACGCGGCAGTGTTCAAAAAGGTTATTTTTCCGCTGAGCATTCCGGGCGTTATCTCCGGCATTACGATGGTATTCGTCCCCAGCGCCAGCACGTTTTTGGTGTCGCAGTACCTCGGCGGCACCGACGACATTATGATTGGCGACGTCATTGACAAGATTTTCTGGACAGACCAGAGTACCGGCTCGGCAATCTCACTGATTTTGATGATTTTTATCTTTGTGTTCCTCGTTTTGATGAACCTGTTCGGCGATGAGGAGGCGATTGCATAATGCAGAAGAAAAAGCTCGGCATTCCCTCCAAAATCTATATCGCACTGATTATTCTGTTTTTGTACGCGCCGATTATCGTGATGATTTTTATGTCCTTCAACAGCGGCAACACCACCGTCTGGAAGGGCTTCTCGATGAAATGGTACGGCGAGCTGTTCCGCAGCCGCACGATTATGAACGCGTTGGGCAACACCCTGCTCGTCGCGGTGCTCGCCTCGCTTTTGGCGACCGTGCTCGGCACCACCGCCGCCATCGGTATCAACAACTTTCGCGGCAAAAAGCGCGCGATTATTCAAAATGTCTCCAACCTGCCGATTATCAGCCCCGATATCGTCATGGGCGTGTCGCTGATGCTGCTGTTCAGCTTTTTGGGCGTGATTTTCCGCTTTGAGCTGGGCTTCGGCACCGTGCTGATTTCGCACATCTGCTTTTGCGTTCCCTTTGTGGTGCTCAACGTCATGCCGCGTCTGCGCCGCATGGATCAGAGCGTCTACGATGCGGCGCTCGATTTGGGTTGCAACCAGTGGCAGGCGTTTTGGAAGGTGGTCATTCACGAGCTGATGCCGGGAATTTTTTCGGGCATGCTGATGAGCTTCACCTATTCCCTCGACGATTTTGTCATCACGCACTTTACGCAGGGCGCGAAGTTCAACAACCTCTCCACCGAGATTTACTCCCTGCTGCGCCGCAAGATACCGCCGACCATCAACGCGCTGTCGGCTCTGCTGTTTTTGGCTATCATTATTATTATGATACTGATTAACGTCTATGAGCGCAGGGCGGAAAAACGCGCGGCGGCAATCCGTTAGCGGCAGTCATTTGTTATTAAGAAGAGCTTTCTTCTTAATTATAGATATTTCAGGAGGTTCACCATGAAAAAGATTATCAGCATTCTTCTCGCAGCGGTCATGCTCGGCTCTGTGACAGCCGTTTTGGCAGGCTGCGGCAGTAGCAGCAGCGAAGGCTCCTCTGCGCCAAAGGACAAGGGCGAGGTCAACGTCTACAGCTGGGATGATTATTTCTCCCCCGGCACCGGCGACCTGAAAAACGTTCTGGAGGAATTTGAAAAAGAAACCGGCATCAAGGTCAACTGCACCACCTACTCGACCAACGAAGAGCTTTACACCATGCTCAAACAGAGCAACGTCAGCTACGACGTGATTATTCCCTCGGAATATATGGTCAGCAAGCTGATTCGTGAAAACATGCTCCAAGAGCTCAACTACGACAACATTCCCAACTACAAAAATCTGAGCGAGCGCTTTCAAAAGCTCAGCTGCGACCCTGACAGCAAATACACCGTCTGCTACAACTGGGGCGTAACCGCCTTGGTTTATGACAAGACCAAGGTCAAGAACAAGCCCACCGACTGGGATGTACTCTGGGACAAGTCGCTGTCGGGACAGATTTTGATGTTTGACAACAGCCGCGACGCGATGGCGATTGCGATGCAGCAGTGCGGCATTGACCCGACCAAGTGCACCAAAGAGGACGTGGACAAGGCGACCGAAAAGCTCAAAGAGCAAAAGCCGCTTGTCAAGAAATACGTGATGGATCAGGTGTTCAACGAGATGGAGGGCGGACAGAGCGCCGTGGCGCCCTACTACGCCGGCGACATCGCGATGATGATGGAAGAGAACGAAGATTTGGACTACTGCCTGCCGGCAAGCGGCTCCAACCTGTTCTATGACGCGATGTGCGTTCCCACATGCAGCAAGAACAAGGACAACGCCGAGGCGTTCATCAACTTTATGCAGAAGCCCGAAATCGCGGCGGAAAACTTTAACTATCTGCGCTATGGCACGCCCAACGAAAAGGCGATTGAGCTGATCGATGAGGAGCTGAAAAGCAACGAGCTGTCCTTCCCCAGCGAGGAATATCTCAACAAGTGCTACGTATTCAGCGACCTTGACGACGAAGTCTACGCCTACATGCAACAAAAATTCGTAGACCTCCAAGCAACGTGACGTTGCATCCAATCCGGCAGCGTGACGCTGCACCCAGTCCGCCTTTTGAAGCCATTTGTTGGATTGGAAAGCTTCATCAACGGCGTGTCTGACATGGCTGGTTGCTGACGTTTTGTTCAAATGAAGTTGTATTCGTTAAGTGAAAAGAACCGTTTCCCGAAATGGAAGCGGTTCTTTTTGTATAGTTTTTCGAGTATAGAGATTCAAAAGAACTCTACTTCAACATCAAGATTTGAAACATCATTATTCAAGGATTTTATTAGTTGTTTAATAATACTTTCAGCTGATGATTTCGCGATTTCAAAATATCTTTCATTTGATTGCACATCTTCTTGAATAATAGCCTGCGCTTCGCTCATTTGACGCCGTGCTAATTCTTCTCCTTCTTCAACTGAACCGTTATCAAAAATCCAATGGTTATTCTGATAAGCTAAGATTTTAACCTTTTTTGTGTCGATTTGAATATTTTCGGCTTTAATCTCCGGCTTTGGAACCCTTGCCAACACATAATGGCGCATATCGTCAATAACAAATTCGCTCATAGCCAGATTGACAGTAAACACACCGGTTCCCGGAACCTCTAACCAAGATGTTACTTTATCCCCTGATTTTTCATTCGTTATATACTCAACGTCACTAACCTCTAATACTTCAAGGTCAGCTTTTTCCTGAATATTTTCAATGCTGATGGTTCCTCTGTTTTTCACATGATGATCTGCTTCTGCAATATTATATGACAAAAGTTTAAATGTTGGAACCCCCAAAAACAATACAACAGCAATTATAATAATAGTAATCAGCAACCAATGTGACTGTATAAAAACAATTTTCTGCTTTTTCATTTGCCACTTACTCCTCGATAAAACTAAACGTGATATTCTTTCCGCTGCCGCAGATATTTTTAATAATATCTTGTAATTGAAGCTTTGCAGCTTGTTTTGCCATCTCGCTCAGTTCCGAATAATTAGAAATACGTTCGGTTGAAACTTGGTCTACTGCTTTAAGCGTATTTAAATACGCCTCAAGACCATCTTCTGTACTGCCGTTAAAAATCTTCGCGGATCTATGTATTATTCTTTCTGTTTCTTTATTGTCAATTCTCACCTCAGCAACCGGCTTTGGAATAAGAACCTGAATATCGGTATTATTGTCATTGACATTGATATTTGCCTTTGTCAAATCAACCGTAAAGACCGCACTTCCGCGGAATAAATACATAGCCGCATATTTTTGCCCGACTGAATGATATTCGGGAATCTTAACGTTTGCGACTAAAACTTCAAGTTTTCCAATTTCATCAACCGTGTTCTGCATTTGCAGTTCAGTATCTTTTGCGCTAAGACCTTCTTTTTTACCTGCATTATATCCCTTGACTATGGCATCGAAAACAGTTTCTTCACTATGAGTTCCTGCTTTAGTAAAACTGACAACTTGTAACGCAAAAAATGCACACGTAAAAATCAATAATGCAAAAGCAACAATAGGAATAATCCACATAGGAAATGATTTCTTTGTTTTAGCTTTTTCCTTTTTCTTCTCTGGTTTTCTTTCAGCCATTTGTTACCCCTTTTCTTTCAGCGTAATATATTCAGAAACATCCAGTTCCATTCCGTTCAAATCTTGGGTGATTGGTATTTCAACCGTAATTTCCGACGAGCTGGTTGCCCATGCCCAAAAGCCATCCCAAGCATTGGCTCTTTCAAGCTCATATTTGTCCGTATCTTTTTCATTAAGCTTATAAGTCAATTCCAGCTTTTGATTGTCACGCATTTTTTCAGCCTGACCTTTTATCGTGTTTCCATCCAATTTGTAAGCACACGTACCGTGTGAATCCTTTTCAGGAAGCCTAATCGTTACGTATTTTTTAATCGGATGATCTGAAATGATTTTTTCAATCTCCTTCTGATAATCGGAAAATGACATTGTTTTTTTATAAATACCATTTTCCGTATCGCTTCCCGAAACATAAAAACCGTCATTTCCTGCTATCTTTAAAACAACGTTTTGACCGTCTGCCGGAAGTTCAACGCCTGTTTTGATTACATTACCATTCTCATACGAAAGTGATATAGTCCCGTTCGGTATCTCACGAGACTCATATTTTCCTTCTTTATTGCTGTTTCTGGCACTTATATCTATTTGATAGCTTTTTTGATTATTATCGGGAAAATGAACTGTATATTGATAACCGTCCTCTACAGGGATTGAATTTGTCAAATCTAATTTCGGGCTAACCAGTCTATAATCTTTCCCAACTGTAATCGTAATGGTATCGGTTGTTTTCAACTTTCTGATTTCAATTTCTTCGCGTTTAAATTCCTCGCTCCCCTTTTTATACTGGCTCATTGTTTCGCTGTTTTTTTCTATCTTTTTTAACGCGCCTTTATCAAACCAATCATCAACAATCCAATGATGTTCTGCGTCTTTTATACGCAATGAAATAAAAGGATGCATTTCGACTCTATATTTTTGCGTTTCCTCATTAGAGTTAGCTTTTGAGAATACAACCCTATTGTCTGTTTCTTTGTGATAAAAGCACTCAGGTGAAGATTTCACAAAATAATAACTATCTTTATACGGAGAATAATCAAATGAAAGAATATATGATTCTACTGGGCTGACCGTTTGTGTTCCATTTGCAAACAAGTCCCCACCCTCATTAATTCGCCACATCTTATCAGTTAATTCAACAGGTTCACCTTCTTCATCAAAGAAATAGGAATCCAGTTTTATTTCTCTGTCCTTGTACGCCCCAACAGGGAGAACAGAAATCCCTTGACCGTCAAAATCATTGGGAAGCGTATAAATCATGCCTGATGTGGCTTTAGAACTTGTCGATTCGCCTCGCTTTCCCTCAGAATCATACTCTACAAAACGAAACTCGGAAAAGCTATATAAATTGCTTTTAGCATTTTTCACATCTATTTTTGAAACGTAAATACTTTCTCCTTTTTGTAAAAAGCAATTACGCGTGTCTATCGGCTTTGTAAACGCTTCATCATAAAAATAATCTATATCCAAAAAACTATTTGAAGCAAATGTGATTTGGATTTTGCCTTCATTGACTTGTTGTGGCTTTTGCTCCGACGCAACAAGTAGTTTTTCGCCAATAGCAGCCGTTGAAGTTGTAAAAGATGTCAAAAAGAATAACACAATCATTGTTGCAGATACAAATTTTTTCATCACACTTTACTCCTTACAAAAGATTAATATTAGTATAGCATAACTAATACTTGATTTCAACTATTTTCATAAAATATTGACTATATTATACAAAAAATAGAACCAAAGTCTTTTTGTCAAATGAATTTCTTCAGCAAAATAAAAAACCGCCCTCCCAAAGGAAAGCGGTTCTTCATTCATTTATTTTCTGATTACATCGGATGAATCATATTCTTGCTGTCGAGCAGCTTGCCGTTGATGCCGACGCGGTCATTTCTTCTCTTTTGGAAGAAGTCCATTGCAACCTTCGGGAACTGCGCATAAGACAGCACGTCCTCGGGCTGCTCCATCCACTCGGCAATCTCGCCTCTGAGCTTATCCAGCTCCGGCTCCAGACGGTCGGCAGGTCTGCCGGTGATAATTTCCATATCGCCGCAGATTTTCTTTTGAAAAGCCGGGTCAATCGGCATCGGCGTGGTGCCGTATTCGCCGGCGACAAGGCCCTTGAACTCGCGCGTACACATGCTGTAGCGCTCGCCGGTGATGACATTGAACACCGCCTGTGTGCCGACAATCTGCGAGGTCGGCGTGACGAGCGGCGGATAACCGGAATCCTCACGCACACGCGGCACCTCCTCGAGCACCTCGGTCAGCTTATCCTCCTTGCCTGCCTGCTTGAGCTGCGAGAGCAGGTTGGAGAGCATGCCGCCGGGCACCTGATAAATCAGCGCCTTGGCGTCGGTAGCCAGCATTTTGGGGTCGAGCAAGCCGTTTGCAATATATTTTTCGCGCAGGGTCATAAAGTAAGGGCGGATTTCCGCCAGCTTCTTAATATCCAGCCCTGTGTCATATTCGGTTCCCTGCAAGGCTGCCACCATAGATTCGGTAGGCGCGTGCGAGGTGCCCAGCGCCAGCGGACTGATTGCGGTATCAATCGCGTCGGCGCCTGCCTCCACCGCCTTGAGCAGGCACATGGAAGCCAAGCCGGAGGTGTAGTGGGTGTGCAGCTGCAGCGGCATCTCGGGCAGCGCCTCCTTTATCGCCTTGACAAGCGACTCGGTGCGCGACGGTGTGAGCAGTGCCGCCATATCCTTGATGCAGATGGAGTGTGCGCCTGCGTCGGCAATTCTCTTGGCATACTCCACATAATACGCATCGGTAAAGACCGGACCGGTGGTGTAGCTGATGGCAACCTGCGCGTGACCGCCCTCGCGGTTTGCGGCATTGATGGCGGTTTTCAGGTTTTTGATATCGTTGAGCGCGTCAAAAATACGGATAATATCAATGCCGTTCGCAATGGAGCGCTGCACCAGATATTCCACGCAGTCGTCCGCATAATGGCGGTAGCCGAGCATATTCTGTCCGCGGAAAAGCATTTGCAGCTTGGTGTTGGGACAATGGAGCTTGATGGTGCGCAGGCGCTCCCACGGATCCTCATTGAGAAAGCGCAGACAGGCGTCATAGGTCGCGCCGCCCCAACATTCCAGCGAATAGTAGCCGATTTTGTCGAGCGCGTCCAGAATCGGGAGCATATCCTCCGTTGTCATTCTGGTGGCAATCAGCGACTGGTGCGCGTCGCGCAGCGCGGTTTCGGTTATTTTAATTTTCTTTGCCATAATCCATTTTCTCCCGCAATCAGTTTAATGTGACAAGCACCTTGCCGGAATCGACCGCCTCACCCTTGGATACCTCGATGGTGACAACGGTTGCGTCCTGCGGCGCCTTTACGGGTGTTTCCATCTTCATTGCTTCGATAAAGACCAAATCGTCGCCTGCCTTGACGGACTGTCCTGTGGTGACAACCACGTTGACAACGGTGCCGGGCATGGGCGCCTTGACGCTGATATTACCGACGGCGCCGGCAGGTGCAGCATCCTTTTTGGGAGCCGGAGCAGAAGCCGCGGCAGGTGCAGGAGCAGCGGCAGCCGGTGCTGCGCTCTCACCCATCTCCTCAACCTGAACGTCATAAGCGGTGCCGTTGACGGTAATTCTGTAATTTTTCATAATACTTTTCCCCTTTATATCAATGAATCTGTTTCGTTTATTTTCTAAAATAGAATTAAATCGTGCTGTGCTTCTTGGCCACCGTCGGAACGCGCTTGCCTGCGAGCATATCCAACGCGGCGAGCAGCGCGGCTCTCAACTCGGTCTCCTCGACAATGCCGTCCACAAAGCCGTTCTGTGCGGCGTAGAAGGCAGAGAGCGTCTCCTGTGCAAACTGCTCCGCAGCGGCGTGCTGCTCGTTTGCCGGCACCTTCATTTTTTCGGGCGCCATAATAAAGGCAGCCGCCTCGGTATTGACGGGTGAAATCACCGCATTCGGGAAGGCATATACCACGTCGGCGTTTGCGCCGGTTCCGGCGAGCGCCACATAAGCTGAGCCAATCGCCTTGCCGACGACAACGGAAATCTTGACGGTTGTCGCCTCAGCATAAGCGGCGGTCAGCTTGCAGGCGGATTTCAAATCATCAAAGCCGCCGCAGT
>CAMJOD010000031.1 GCA_946407465.1 uncultured Clostridia bacterium | reverse complement strand
GTATGGCGGAGCAGGCGACGGCGTTTCCCACTGCGGCGGCGACGGCGTCGAGGTGTGCTTGAAACACTTTGCCATGAACAACAGCGAGAATTATCGCTTTCTCGGCAACTCCGTCGCTTCCGAAAACACTGTGCGCAAGCTGTATCTAAAGCCCTTTGAATACGCTGTCAAAAAGGCAAGACCTGCCGCGCTGATGTGCGCCTATAACCAAATCAACGGCGTTTTCTGTTCAGAAAACAAATGGCTGCTCACGGATGTGCTGCGCGATGAATGGGGTTTTGACGGTGTTGTGATGACCGACTGGGGCGCCACCCGTGACAGAGTGGAAGGACTCAAGGCAGGACTGGATCTCGAGATGCCCGGCGATACCGCCATCTGCCGCCGCCGGATTCTGGACGGCGTCGCGGACGGCTCGCTGCCGGTGCAGGCTTTGGACAAGGCGTGCCGCAATATTCTGAAATGGATTGACGCCTGTGTGCAGCCTGCCGAAACCGCTCCCGTGGATTGGCAGGCGCACCACGCGCTGGCGGCGGAGCTTGCCGCCGAGTGCGCCGTACTGATGAAAAACAACGGCGTGCTGCCGCTGCGCGGCACCGAGAAGCTGCACATCACCGGAGATTTATTTGAGAATATGCGCTATCAGGGCGCCGGAAGCTCTATGATCAACCCGACCATGGTGACGACAACGGCGGATGTCTTTAGGGAGCGCGGTATCCAGAGCGTTTCGCTCGACAAGTGTGACACTGTTCTTGTGTTTGCCGGTCTGACGGACGATTATGAGTCCGAGGGCTGCGACCGCGAGAACATGCGCCTGCCGCAAGACCAGCTCGACCAAATCGACGCACTGTGTGGCAGCGGCAAAAAGGTGGTTGTCGTGCTGTTCGGCGGTTCGCCGGTGGAGCTGCCGTTTTTTGACGAGGCGGACGCGGTGCTCAATATGTATCTGCCCGGTCAGAACGGCGGCACGGCTGTCGCGCAGCTGCTCTACGGCGAAAAAAATCCCTCCGGCAAGCTCGCCGAAACATGGCCGCTGCGCTATGAGGATGTGCCGAGCGCCAAGACCTTCGGCAAGCAGCTCACAGAGGTGTATGCAGAGGGCACAGAGGTGGGCTACCGCTATTTTGAGCGGCGACAAATACCGGTGCGCTGTCCCTTTGGCTTTGGACTCAGCTACACCACCTTTGCCCATTCCGGCTGGGAGAAGCACGGCGACGTGTATCGTGAGACTGTCACCAACACCGGTGACCGCGCCGGTGCGGAGGTGGCGCAGCTCTATATCGACGGCGAGCTGCGCGGCTTTGCCAAGCTTAGCCTTGCGCCCGGCGAGAGCAAAACCGTCGAGATTCTTCCCGAGCCTGCGGACAACACGCCCTATCCTGATACCTACACGGTTCCGGCAGAGCCGCAAAAATTCCCTGTCACACTGGAATCGCGTTTTACGGACTTGCGGCAGACCTTTTTCGGGCGGCGGCTGTACAATTATACCATGAAGATGCCGAAGAAGATGGAAGCGGAGGCGCAGAGACTTCCGGATGGTCCCGAGAAGGACAACAAAATCAAGGGCGCGCAGTTTATGCGGAGGATGCTCGAGAGCAATTCGCCGCGTACCCTGACAATGGAGTCGGGACAGACATTTCCCTACAACTACGCGCAGGCGTTTGTGGAGCTGACGAATGGTCATCTTTTCCGCGGCATTCACCTGTTCCTGAAAAAAATCGACGTGCCAAAGCTCCCAAAGGATAAAAAGGCAGATTGACAGAAAACATCTTTTGGTATATAATATGGTTAGTTAAACGATTTACTTAGTGTGAAAAGGAGACGTTTGCATGACCATCAAGCAGGTAGCGGAAAAGGCAGGCGTGAGCGTGGCGTCGGTCTCGAATGTTGTCAACGGCAATTATCACAAGGTCTCCGCCGAGACGCGCCGCAAAATCGAGCGGATCATCGAAGAGACGGGATACACGCCGAACGCCATGGCGCGCAGTCTGGCGACGCAGGAAAGCAGAATTATCAGTCTGGTGATTCCGTATATCGGCGAGGTTTTTACCTTTAACTACAATCCCTACTATGCGGAGCTGATTGCGGAGCTGGAAAAATACGTCCGCGACCGGAGCTATTGCCTGATGATTCGCTGCGTGGAGCGCTGCGGCGATATTGTGTCCATGCTGTCATCATGGAATGTGGACGGTGTGTTTTTTGCAGGCGCGTCGGCTGAGGATATTCGCGCCGTGCGCAGGAGCCTCAAATGTCCTGCGGTTTTTATTGATTCCTATTCGGAGGATGTCGGCGTGGCGTGCGTCGGCATCGACGACTACCGCGGCGGCTATCTGTCGGCACAGCACCTGCTCAACAACGGACACCGCAGCATTGCCTTTGCTGCGCCGCAGTTCGGCACAGAGGGCGTGATTTGGCAGCGCTACTGCGGTTTTTGCGACGCCTGCAGGGAGAAGGGCGTTGAGATAGCGCCGGAGGACATTTTTGCGGTGGACACCATCGAAAGCAACAGCGTGGTCGTCGGCAATGATATTGCCATGTCGCCAAAAAAATACACGGCTGTCGGCGTGATGTCCGACCTGTCTGCCTGCGGTATCATACAGGGCTTGCGGCAGTGCGGCAGGGCGGTGCCGGATGATATTTCCGTGATAGGCTTTGACAACCTCTCACTGTGCAGTTTTTCTTATCCCAAGCTCACCACGGTTTCGCAGGATATTCGCGCAAAGGCGTGCAAAGCAGGCGATTTGCTCATGCGCATGATAGGCAACAAGGAGGAGCTGACCGCCTTCGAAAAAATACCGGTCAAGCTGGTGGAGCGTGATTCGGTCGGCAAAAACAAACAGAATACATGATTGCGGCGGCAGAGATTTCTGCCGCTGATTTTTTGGTTAATAGGTTAACCGTTTAATTGCATAAAAATTTCATTAATATTTGTTTATAATCGACTAACTTCTCTTTTTTGTCCGAAATCTATTGACAAATACAGCCATTTGGTTTAGAATCTAGTTAAACGATTAACATTGTGCTGACCAAAAGAAGGGAGCATGGCATATGAAACATTTCAAACGCATTTGCGCGGCTGCGCTGACCTCGGCGGTTTTGCTGTCGCAGACACTGACAGGAGGTATCTCCGCTATGGCGGCGGAAACGGCAAACACAGGCGCCGGCTTGCAGACGAACGGCTTGTCCGAGACCGTGGAGGGCGGCGCGATTCTGCACTGCTGGTGCTGGAACTTCAACACCATCCGCGAAAATATTCCCGAAATAGCGGCTGCCGGTTTTTCCGCGATTCAGACCTCGCCGATTTGTGAGGTCAACAACGGCGGCGACGGCTCGCTGACGATTTCGGGCGGTGACAATTGGTGGTGGCACTATCAGCCCACCGACTACAAAATCGGCAACTACCAGTTTGGCACCAAGGAGGAGTTCAAGGCGATGTGCGACACGGCGCACGCCTACGGCATCAAGGTCATTGTTGACTCCGTGCTCAACCATACCACAGCCTACTATGACAAGATTTCCGACAACATCAAAAACCTTGACGGCAAGCCGTTCCATCCCATGGGCGACGAAAGGGAAGAGGGACAGATCTGGTCGGAGGTTGACCGCTACGAGGAGACGCAATATGACTTGAGCGGTTTGTATGAGCTGAATACACAGAACAAAGCCGTGCAGGCTTATATCCTCGATTTTCTCAAGGATTGTGTCGCAAACGGCGCCGACGGCTTCCGCTATGATGCGGCAAAGCTGATTGAACTGCCCGACGACACCTCCGAAAAATACGGCAATGATTTTGCAAGCGACTTTTGGCCGACGATTCTCCAAAACGGCGCTGCCTTCCAATACGGTGAGGTGCTGCAGGAGGGCGGTGTGCACAGCTACAAAAACGCGGCGGACGGCTACGACGACAACGACAGCAGCCGCCTCTATGCCTACCACAGCCAGACCTTTACCGACAAGGACGGCGGCACGCACCATATGAACACCACCAACTCCTACACCGGCTTCCGCGTCCGCGACGCCATTGCAAGCAAGAATCTCGACGCGGCGTTTATCACCGACGCGCTGCTTCCCGACGGCGCCAAGGCGAATCAAACCGTCACCTGGGTTGAGTCCCACGACAACTACTGCAACGATAAGTCCTACAAGGAGCTGACCGAAACGCAGCAGGTCATTCAGGCGTGGGCGGCAATTGCCGCGAGAAAGGACGGCACACCGCTGTTCTTTGACCGCCCGAACAACAGCAGTGCCGAGAACCCTTGGGGCGACAACAAAATCGGACCTGCCGGCAGCGATATGTACAAGGATCCGCAGGTGGTTGCGGTCAACTTCTTCCGCAACGAGATGGGCGATTCGGCGCAGTCCGCCACCAATCCCATTGCAGGCAACACACAGGTAGTGATGATTGAGCGCGGCGACGCCAACAAGGGCGCGGTGATTATCAACGCGAGTGAGGAGGACGTCACGCTCAACGCCGCCACAGCCATGGCGGACGGCGCCTATACCGATCAAGCCTACGGCGGCGCGTTCACCGTGAAAAACGGCGTGCTCTCCGGCACCGTCAAGGCAGGCAAGGTCGCGGTCGTCTATACACCGCAGACAGCGGAAAAGGACAAGGAAGCCTTTGCGCCTGCCGTCAGCCTCTCCGTCGGCTCCGGCTATTTTCTGACCGATACCATGAGTGTAGAGGTGACCGTCCGCAGCTGCGCACGCGCTTCCTATGAGCTGGTGCTGAACGGCGATACCGCCAATACCAAGACCGGCAGCGCCGTCACAGGTGATGTGATTGCGATTGACGGCGTTGAAAACAAGCAGTCCGCCGTCCTCACCGTGACGGGCTATGACGAGGAAGGACAGCAGATTGCCGCTGTCACCAAAACCTACACCAAATGGATTCCGCAGCAAAACACGGTTGTCTATATGGAAAAGGAAGCCCGCGACGCGTGGGACAAATGCTTTGTCTACATCTGGGGCACCGCCGAAAACGCCGGCTGGCCGGGTGTGGAGGCGGAGCTGACCAATCAGGGCTTGTACCGCTATGTGCTTCCGTATCAGTACGAGATGGACGGCAGCGTCGGCAACGTGATTTTCAACAGCGGCAGCGGTCAGCAGTTTGACGCCGGACAAATCAAGCCGGGTCAGCAGATGGTCTATACCCTTGACGGCAAGTGGATTCCCTATTCCGAGGAAATCTATTCGCAGCCAACCGCGGCGCTTTCACAAAAATCCGGTACGGTTTTGGCAGGCTCCGCCAACGTGAAGGCGATTATCAAAAACTGCGCTTCAGCGGATTATACGATTGTGATAAACGGCGACACCGCCAACGCGCTCTCCGGTTCTGTCAAAAACGGCGATACGCTTCCGCTCGACAGCCTCGGTCATCAGGACAAAGCGGTCGTCACCCTGAAAGGCTATGACGCACAGGGCGGCGTCATTGTCACCGCCACCGAGACCTATACCGGATGGGTGCCGCAGGGCAACACGGTGGTTTATATGGAGCAGGCAGCGAGAGCAGGCTGGCAAAGCTGTTACGCCTACATCTGGGGCTCGTCCGAAAACAAGGGCTGGCCGGGCGCACAGATGGAAAAGCTCGACAACGGCTACTACAAATATGTTCTTCCTTATCCCTACGAGACGGCAGGCGCCTACGGCAACGTCATCTTCAACAACGGCAGCGGACAGCAGTTTGACGCCGGAGCCATCCATCCGGGCGAAAAGATGCTTTACACCGCCGACGGCAAGTGGATTCCCTTTGAGGAGCCGAAAGCCGGCACCATGGGCGACGTCAATCTCGACGGTACGGTCAACGTGCAGGACGCCACTATGATGCAGCGTGCGACCGTGCAGCTGGATACGCTCTCCGATTGGCAAAAAACGCTGGCGGACGTTGACGGCGACGGCAGCGTCACCATTATGGACGTCACCTGCGTGCAGCGCTATATCGCGGAGTTCTCCGGAGAATACGGCACCACAGGCAACGTTGTTTCAGCATAATAACCTCCTTGATGCAGGGAGCCGGCACATCATGCGCCGGCTCCTTTTTCGGCTATTTTTTACGGAAGCATTTTTTGTCGAACTCGGGATTAAACGCGTAAAAGTTGCGTTCGTCGAGCTTGTCGGTCAGCAGCCGCAGGTTTTCGCCAAAGCGCTGATAGTGAACAATCTCGCGTTCGCGCAGGAAGCGAATAGCGTCCTTCACATCCGGGTCGTCCGCCAGACGGAGAATATTGTCGTAGGTGGTGCGTGCCTTTTGCTCCGCCGCCAAATCCTCGTGCAAATCGGTGATGGCGTCGCCCTTGGATTGCAGATAAGCGGTGGTAAACGGCACGCCTGCCGCCGACTGCGGATAGACGCCCAGCGTGTGGTCAACAAAATAGTCGTCAAAGCCTGCCGCCTTGATTTGCTCCACGGTCAAGTTCTTTGTCAGCTGGTACAAAATGGTGCCAATCATTTCCATATGCCCCAGCTCCTCAGTACCTGCCGACGACCCTCCGTACAGACCGGCTAAATACGGTCTTGACAAAATGAAAATCAGCAGTTATAATAACTATGAGGTCAGGCTAATCGCCTGGCTTTGTAGTTTGTACAAAGGTTAGCTATGGCTAACAAACGCGGCAAGGGGAACCATTATGGAGAGAAATCAGCGGGTCGAAGATTATATGCGGGTGATTTATCAGCTTCGCCAAAAGGATATTGTGCGCGGCGCCTATATTGCGCGCGAGCTGGGTGTGACAAAGCCGACGGTTTCCGTCGCGCTCCGTGAGATGGAGGCGGCAGGCTATCTGACCATCAGCCCCAACCGCACCATCGAGCTGACGGAGAAGGGAAACAACATTGCGCGTTATGTCATCGAGCGCAATGCTGTCATTTACGGCTTGCTGACCGACATCGGCGTTGACAAGGCGACTGCCGAGGAGGATGCAGGCAAAATTGAGCACGGCATCAGCGACAAAACTCTCAACGCTCTGACCGACCTGCGCCATTATCTGACCTTTATTCGCAAAACGCCCTTCGGCAAAATGGAGGAGTAGCTTTGGCGTTGCGGATTTATGCAAACCAGACGGTACAGGCTGCGCATGAATGAACCGGCGCTCTTTTTATTGGTTGTTAGTTAGCTAACACTAACTTTGTATAGAGAGGTAATCACATGAAAATCAAGCAATCCATTCCCGAAATAGTAATGACTGCGCTCAGCTTAGTTATTCTTTTCGGCTCGTTTACATTCTTTGCCGCCTGCCCCGTGGCTGATGAAGGCAGCATCATGTCCTGTCACTATGCGCAGGTGATGGTGACGGCGTTCGGCGTGCTGCTCACCGTTCTTTCGCTCGCGGCGCTGCTGATTCCCGACAGAAAAGTAACGGCAGGCATTTGTATCGGCGCGGCGCTCGTGTCCGTAATGACCGCGCTTACGCCTGCGGTGTTGATTCCGCTCTGCAAAATGCCGCAGATGCACTGCCGTTTGGTGATGCAGCCGTTTGTAATCCTGCTGGCTTCGCTGACAGCGGTAGCTTCTGCTGTTGCGGCGCTAATCAATTTGAAACGGAAAAAGCAGATATGATGAAATCCATTCACGGACTTCCTGTCCAAAATATTCTGAAAAAACCCCTTCGTTCGGCGGCGCTGATGATAATCGCCGCCTTTCTGGCGTTTTCCGCGTTCGGCAGTTCGCTGATGGTGATGAGTCTTTCCAACGGACTCAACAGCCTTTCGGCGCGTCTCGGCGCGGATATTGTTGTGGTGCCGTATTCCGCCACCTCCAAGGTGAGCTACGATTCTGTCATCATTCAGGGCGAGCCCGGGCAGTTCTATATGGACGCCATGTATTATGACGAAATCAAAAATGAGACCGAGGGAATCGACAAAATCACCGCACAATTCTATCTCGCCTCCGCCAAGGCGTCCTGCTGCTTCGCGCGGCTGCAAATCATCGGGTTTGACCCTGAAACCGATTTTTCGGTGCAGCCGTGGATTGCCAAAAGCTATGCAAAGGAGCTTTCGGAGTTTGACGCGGTGGTGGGCAGCGACGTGACCCCGAACGCCGATATGACGATTGAGATATACGGCAAAACGCTTCACGTGCAGGCGGTGCTCGAAAAAACCGGCACCGAGCTTGACAACGCTATGTATGTCAATATTGCGACGATGAAGCAGCTGATTTTGGCGCATAACGAAAAGAATCCCAATCAGGAACGCGCTGTGGATCCCGACAAGGTGGTCTCGTCCGTGCTCATAAAGGTCGCGGACGGCTAGGACATCGACGATGTGACAGCGGACATAAACCTGCATGTGCGGCAGGTCAAGGCGATTCGCACGCAAAACATGATTTCCGGCGTTTCCGACAGCCTTTCCGGTGTGTCGGGCGCAATCGGCGTGCTGATGGTCGCGGTCTGGGTGCTGTCAGTCATTATCATGGCGATAGCCTTTACCATGATGATGAACGAGCGGAAAAAGGAATTTGCCGTGCTGCGCGTACTCGGCGCGTCACGTGCGCGCCTTGCCGGTTTCGTTTTCAAAGAAAACACCCTGCTCACGCTTGCCGGCGGCTTGTGCGGCGTGGCTGTCACCATACTCATCACCGCACTGTTCAGCGGCTTGATTGAGCAGAGCATCGGTCTGCCGTTTTTGTTGCCGGACGCGGCGACAATCTGCATTGCCGGGGCGTTGACGCTGCTTGTCACCGTTGCCGCGGGTGCTGTTACGGCGGCAGCCTCGGCGTTTATAATCAGCAAAATCGACGCCGGTTTGATTTTAAGAGGTGATAACGGATGAAGCTGACAGCGCAAAAAATCTGTAAAAAATTCAACCGAAAAACCAACGGCGCAAGCTGGTTCTATGCTGTGCAGGAAACGGATTTTGCGTTGCAGGAGAACGCTCTCACCGCGATTTACGGCAGGTCGGGCGGCGGAAAAACAACCCTGCTGAACATGCTCGGTGGTTTGCTCGCGCCGACTGAGGGAAAGGTGCTTGTTGACGGCGCGGATTTATATGCCATGCCGGACAAGGAGCTGTCGGAATTCAGAAACCGGAATTTCGGCGTCATTCCGCAGGGGAGCACGGCGCTGTCGGCGCTGACGGTTTTGGAAAACGTGCTGCTGCCGCGGCTGCTGTGCGGCAAGCGCAATAGCTCTGATGAAAAATACGCGATGGAGCTGCTTGAGACCGTCGGCATTGCACAGCTGAGCGAAGCCATGCCCAACGAGCTTTCCGGCGGCGAGCTGCGCAGAATGGCAATTGCCCGTGCGCTGATGAACAAGCCGTCCGTCCTGTTTGCCGACGAGCCAACCGGCGATTTGGACGACGAGAACACGGCGCTTGTGCTGTCCCTTTTACGCGATACGGCAAAAAACGGAACCGCTGTGCTCATGGTGACGCATGAGGGAGAGGCGGAAAACTATGCGGATATTGTCATGAGAATGGACGGCGGAAGCCTGAAAACAAAATGAGAAATCCTTCTTTTTTCCCACGGAGAAGGGCAAGCACTGCTTTTCTCCGTGGCGACAAAAAATATTTAAAAGTCGAAAAAAACCGCTTGACAAAGCGAATCTTGTGTGTTATAGTATCAAACGGAATTTCTTCCTTGTTTTTTTGCGCTGCGGTTAGCGAAAGATAACTGCTTGTAAAACAGCTTAACAAATTAGTGCAAGAAAACATCACAAACCGCTGAAAGACGGTTTTATTTTACGGAAATAAGTTAGCTATAACTAACTACGGAGGTGAAGGGTGTGAAGCGCAAGACGGGTTCACACAAAAAAATCTTTGCGGTCATTTTGCTGATGTTCGCAGTGTTTGCGATGGTATTTCCTTTTCAGGTGTTCGCGGCTGAGGAAACCGCGCACTACGCCACATGGAAGGAAGCACAGCCGGATTATTTTCCCGACAGCGAAAAGACCAATATGAATGAGGTCGCATATGCCATTGAAAAGGTGGTTGACGCCGGACGTCAAAATTTAAAGGACGGCAATCTCGATGCCGCCTACAAATGCGCGCAGGACGCTTATTACGGCTACTACGAGGTCTGCGGCTTTGAGCGCCAGACCATGGCGCGGATTTCCGGCTCACGCAAAAACGAGGTCGAGTTCTATTACCGCGACCTGCGTCAGGCGGCAAAGTCCAATTCGCTCGCCGATTATGACAAGGCGGCGGACAATTTGATGAAGGATTTGTACGAGGACGCGCCGCAGCTCAGCGACATCAGCGAAGCCTTTGTACAAAAATATGTGGACGACAAAGCCTTTGCCGAGAATTACACCAAGCTCACCGGCACGGTGCTCGCCGAGGACAAGGTCACAAACGAAGTCAGCGGCGCAGGCAGCGCGGGCGCTGTGTTTGTGCAGGCGTTTGTCATTCTGCTCCGCGAGGGCATTGAGGCAATTTTGGTCATCGGCGGCATTATCGCTTATCTGATAAAGTCGGGCAACAAAAAGCAGGTGCGCGCGGTCTATATCGGTTCGGTGTTCGCTATTGCGCTCAGCTTCGGCGCGGCGTTATTGCTCAACGCCATCAAAACCGCTAACGCCACCAACGGCGGCGCCAACCAGGAGCTTATTGAGGGCATCACGGCGCTGATTGCCGTGGCGGTGCTCTTCTACGTCAGCAACTGGATGCTGCACAAATCCGAGTCCGAGGTTTGGCAGAAATATCTCGACAAAAAAGTTGAAAGCTCCGTTTCGCGCGGCAGCATGCTTGCGCTCGGCTTCACCGCCTTTCTTGCGGTGTTCCGCGAGGGCGCGGAGGTCATTCTGTTCTATCAGCAGATTATCACCGACGCGCAGGAAGGCGACGGCGTCGGCTGGCTGTGGCTGGGTGTTGCGGTTGCGGTTGTTGTTTTGGCGGCAATCTTTATTGCGATTCGCTACTTCTCCGTCAAGCTTCCGCTCAAGCCGTTCTTCCTGGCAACGAGTATTCTTATGGCGGTTATGGCAATCTCCTTCCTCGGCGCCGGTATCAAGGAGCTGATGGAGGGCAGCTTTGAGCTGGTGCTCCGTATTCAGGGCATTACGCCGCTGGTGGAGCAAATCCCGACAAACGATTTTCTCGACATTTTCGGCATCTATCCGCACACGGAAACCATCGTGCCGCAGTTCATTCTGCTGTGCATCACCGTTTATCTGTTCATCAAGCAGCATCTTGAGAACAAAAAGCTCCGCGCGCAGTATGCCGAAGCGAAAAACAGTTGAATGTATACCAAAGGGTATATTCAAAATAAAATATATTCAAAAGGAGTAATGTAGAAATGAAGAAAATTTTAGCTATCATCTGCGCTGCTGCCATGGCAGTCACCGCAACCGCCGCTCTGGCCGGCTGCGGCAGCAATAACACAAGCTCTTCCAAGACCGAATCCAAGGCGACGGAGAGCAAGGCTGAAGAGAGCAAGGCAGAGGCAACCCGGGCGGAGGCAGACCCTGCTGCTGCCGACGACGCTGGCTTCACCGAGTATCCTATCTTTGAGGACGAAACCGTTGGTTTCATGAACGTTTCCGCCGTATTCTTCCAGGCAGTTCCCATGACCGCCGGCGCTACCATCAAGGAGCAGAAGGCGGAGGATTATGATATTCACCTTGAGGCTGACATCTCCGCTCTGGAGAACACCCTCGGCTACGAAAAGGGCTCTTGGGTTCCGTACCTCACCGTTGATTACAAAGTAACCGCCGGTTCCGAGGTTAAGGCAGAGGGTACCTTCATGGAAATGGCTGCTTCCGACGGTCCGCACTACGGCGCGAACATCAAGCTTCCCGACGCCGGCACCTATGAGCTGACCATCACCATCCACAGCCCTGCAGACAACGATTATCTGATTCACAGCGACGCGCTCACAGGCCCCGGCGGCACCTTTGACGATTACTTCAAGAACGGCGAGCCCCTCTCCGTTACCAAGACTTGGGAGTACACCGGTCCCGTTAAGGTCTGATCACGTTAATCTCCATTTTCTAACCCCGGCAGCCTCTTGAAAAAGAGGCTGCCATTAGCCCTTTTTGAGAGTTTAATTCTTATTTCTTTGTGAGAATTAAACTCTCAAAAAGGTACAAATATGAGGAAGGTTTTATGCTAAAGTTTTTTGAACAGCCAACCCTTGATTTAATGATAAACGCCGTCATCACCGGTATGCTCTACGCCTTTGTCAAGTTTAAACTGAACAAGGTCTGCAAAATCGCGTTTTTGTCGGGCGGCGGCTTGGCGCTCGCCGCGTCGGTTTTTGTCGCGGTGCAGAAGAACACCAACCGCGAGCTGAAGCTGCCGTTTTGGAACGGCTTTACCTACGTTTTGCTCACGGTTCTGGCGGTCGCCTCCGTTGCGCTGATTCTGTTCTCGCTGCTGTGGCTCGCCGCAAAACGGCTGCGGCGCATCACGCAGTATTTTGTCACCGCTGCCGCGATTGTTGTGTGCTTCACCTCAATCGTCAACGGCTTGCCGAACGTGCTCGCCTATCCGTTTAATTTCGATTTGCAGGGCAATTCCGTGTTTTCAACGGATTTTCTCTACCGCTTTATCGGTCTGCTGCTCGGCTTTTTGCTGGTGCTGGTTATGTGCATCGCGGCGTTCAAAACCGTCAAAAAGGCGTCCGCGGCGCTCAGCGTTATCTTTATGGATATTGCCGTGTTCATCGGCGCGTTCAGCGTGTTGGGCAGACTGCTGCAGCTCATGCTGCAATTGCAAATTATCCGTCAGAACCGCGACAGGGATTTGTTCAAGCTGGTATTTCCGGTTTTGCAGTTTGTCAACAACAACCAGGCGTTGTTCATTTTCGGCGCGATGGGCTGTATCGCACTCCTGGCGGTCATTCAGTTTGTCCGCAATCTGAAGGTGCGCGGCGCATACGACAATCCCGCGCAAAAGCGGAAGCTCCGTGCCGCCATGCGCAATGTCCGCCGCTGGGCTTGCGTGGTGCTTGCCTGTGCCGTTATCGGTATCGTAAATCTGACGGCGGTGCATGCGATTAACAACAAAAAGCCTGTGGAAGCGCCCGTTGAGCAATGCGAGATGGACCATAACAATATGTATGTCGATTTTTCGCAGGTGGACGACGGTCATTTGCACCGCTTTGCCTACATCACCGACAAGGGCGTCGAAATTCGCTTTATTGTGATAAAAAAGCCAAATTCAAGCTCCTACGGCGTGGGACTTGACGCCTGCGACATCTGCGGCGAGGCAGGCTATTTTGAGCGCGAGGGACAGATTGTCTGCAAGCGCTGCGACGTTGTGATGAACATCAACACCATCGGCTTCAAGGGCGGCTGCAACCCGATTGTCATTGATTATGAGGTCAAGGACGGCAGAATCATTGTGCCGATTGAGGGCTTGGTGCTGCACGAAAGAAAGTTTAAATAGAGGTACGCTATGTTTTTCAGAATGATAAAAGGAGCGCTGTTCCGGCAAAAGTCGAAGATGATTATGATTGCCGTCACCATCGCGCTCGGCTCGTCGCTTGCCACGGCGATGCTCAACATCATGCTTGACGTGGGCGACAAGGTCAATCAGGAGCTAAAGGCATACGGCGCAAACATCACCGTGGTGCCAAAGGAAAACTCCGTGCTCGACTCCCTGTACGATTTGGACGACGGCAGCGAAACCGCCGCCGCGCATTTGAAGGAAGAGGACTTGGGCAAGATAAAAACAATCTTCTGGGGCTTTAATATTCTTGATTTTACGCCCTTTGTCAACACTGCCGTCACCTTGTCCGACGGCAGCACCGCCAAGCTGACAGGCACCTGGTTCAATCACCACCTCGCCCTCAACACCGGCGAGGAGCTGGACGCCGGTATTCACAGCCTGCGCTCCTGGTGGGAAATCAAAAACGGTCAGTGGCTCGACGAACAAAAGGAGAGTATCCCTGCCAACGGCGCCTTGATCGGCTCCGCCCTTGCCGAACGCTTGGGAGTTAATACGGGAGATACAATAGAGGTAAAAACCGCGAAGGGCAGCCAATCGCTGCAAATCGCCGGTATTTATGACGCCGGCGGCGACGAGGACGAGCAGCTCTTTACGCTCCTTCCGGTCGCGCAGGAGCTTGCCGTCGCCAAGGGGCTGATTGACAGCATTGAGGTCAGCGCGCTCACCACGCCCGACAACGAGCTTGCCCGAAAAGCCGCGACAAAGGGTCCTGCGGCTCTTTCTCCTGCCGATTACGAAACATGGTACTGCACCGCCTATGTCAGCTCCATCTGTTATCAGATTCAGGAGGCGATTCCCGATTCCGTGGCGTCCGCTGTCCGGCAGGTTGCCGAATCCGAGGGAACGATTCTCGACAAAACCCAGCTCCTGATGATATTGATAACGATTCTCAGTCTGTTTGGTTCGGCGCTCGGCATATCCAATCTGGTGACCGCGAGCGTCATGGAGCGCAGCAACGAAATCGGCTTGCTCAAAGCCATCGGTGCGCGTGATTACCGTATTTCGGGCATTGTGCTGACAGAGATTATGATTACTGCCGTTGTCGGCGGCGTAGCCGGTTACTTCATGGGCTACGGCTTTGCGCAGATTATCGGTCACACCGTTTTTGCTTCGTCTATTGAGATGAAGCCGATGGTCATTCCGCTTGTCGCTGTACTGATTGTGATTGTTACGCTCGCAGGCAGTATTCCGGCTATACGCATGCTGCTCAGACTCCGCCCTGCGGAAGTGCTGCACGGAAGATAAGGGGGAGAAGCATGAAGAAACAAACGATGTTTTTGCGCATGATTACCGCGTCGCTGTTGAGACGGCGGTCAAGAATGCTGGTGGCATTGCTCGCCATTGCGGTCGGCGCGACTATCCTCTCGGGCTTGGTGACAATCTATTATGATGTGCCGCGTCAAATGGGCGAACAGTTCCGCAGCTACGGCGCCAATATGATTTTCACATCGTCAAACGGCGGCACGCTCAGTGAAGAAGCGCTTAATCAGGCAAAAGAGCAAATCAAGGAGAATCAGCTTGTCGGCTTTGCGCCCTACCGCTATGAAAATATCACGGTCAACGAACGTCCCATGATGGCGGCTGCGACGGATTTTGACGGCGCGGCAAAGACCTCGCCCTATTGGCGCATAGACGGCAGCTGGCCGTCACAGCCCGGCGAAGCGCTCGTCGGCAAGGAAACAGCGCAAACACTTGCCCTGAATACCGGCGACAAGGTCACGCTGACCTTTGATTTGGATAAAAAGCCTGCCACGGCGGATGAAGCTGCCAACGCCGAGCGCAATCAGAACAACCGTGAATTTTCCGTTGTCGGTATTTTGGATACCGGCGGCAACGAGGAAAAATATATTTTCATATCCACCGAGGATATGGAAGGTCTCACCGGCAAGTCGGACAGCTTTGACATGGCGGAGCTGAGCGTTTCCGCTTCGCAAAATGAGCTGAAAAGCTACGCCGACAGCATTTCGAAAAAAACGGACGGCGTTTCCGCACGGCTTGTCAAGCGCGTCACGCAGTCGGAAAACACCGTGCTTTCCAAGCTGCAGGCGCTGGTGCTGCTTGTCACCGTCATTGTCCTGCTTTTGACGATGATTTGCGTTGCCACCACCATGATGGCGGTCGTCACCGAGCGCCGCAAGGAGGTCGGTCTGCGCAAGGCGCTGGGCGCTTCCAACAGGAGTATTATTGTTGAGTTTATGGGCGAGGGCTTGCTGCTCGGCGGCATCGGCGGCTTGCTGGGTTCTTTGTGCGGCTTTATTTTCGCGCAGGCAGTCAGCATGAATGTCTTTAACAGCTCGATTCAGTTCCATTGGCTGCTGATTCCGGTTACGGTTTTGGTGTCGGTGCTGGTCACAGGTCTGTCCTGTCTGCTGCCTGTCCGCAGCGCAACCGACGTTGATCCGGCGCTGGTGCTAAAGGGCGAATGATAAAGGAGAATGTAATGAGTTTATTGGAATTAAAAAATGTATCAAAAATCTACGGTCCGCTCAAGGCGCTCGACAACGTAAATTTGCAGGTGGAGAACGGCGAGTGGCTCGCCATTATGGGTCCCTCCGGCTCCGGCAAATCCACCATGATGAATATTATCGGCTGCATGGATAAGCCCTCGCTGGGCGAGGTGATTCTTGACGGTGTTGACATTGCCAAGGAAAGCGGCAAAAAGCTGACAGAAATCCGCCGCGACAAAATCGGCTTGATTTTTCAGCAGTTCCACCTTGTCAATTATCTGACAGCCGTGGAGAATGTTATGGTGTCACAGTATTACCACAGCATGCCCGACGAAAAGGAGGCGCTGGAGGCGTTGGAGCGTGTTGGTCTGAAGGACAGGGCAAAGCACCTTCCGAGTCAGCTCTCCGGCGGTGAGCAGCAGCGTGTCTGCATTGCGCGCGCCCTTATCAATCATCCCGAAATTGTGCTCGCCGACGAGCCGACCGGCAATCTTGACGAGGCAAACGAAAACATCGTGATTGACCTGTTCCGGCAGCTTCACCGTGAGGGAACCACGCTGATTGTCGTCACCCATGACCCAGAGGTCGCAGAGGTCGCGCAGCGCACAGTGGTTTTGGAGCACGGCAGACTGGTCAAGGAAATCATGAACGAAAGCTTTGAGACGTAAGGGAGGTACTTATGAAAAGAATAGCAGCTGTAATTTGCGCCGCACTGATCACGGCGTCCCTCTTTGTCGGCTGCGGCGGCAGTGACAACCGTACTTATAAGGACGGCACCTACACCGGCAAAAGCGCCGTGTACACAGGCGATGAAGAAGGCAACGGCAACGGCTACGGCGAAGTGACCATCACCGTCAAGGACAACAAAATCACGTCCTGCGACTTCAAAACCTACGAGGAAAACGGCACGCTCAAGGGCGATGATTACGGCAAAATCGACGGAGAAATCAAAAACCAGGACTACTACAACAAGGCACAAAAGGCAATCAAGGGCAGCGAGGCATACGCCAAGGCGATTATCGGAAAAAGCAAGCCCGACGAGGTTGACAGCATTTCCGGCGCGACCTTTTCCTACAACCAATTCACGGACGCCGTGCTCGACGCTCTCGACAAGGCGGCTGAATGAAGGCGGCAAAAACGGTCGTGCGGTTTGGGCTGCGCCTGCTGTCGGTCGCACTGGCTGCCGCGCTGGTCTGCGGTGTGCTGACGGCTGCAGGTGCGATTAGCTGGGACGGCTCGCCCGACGCGGTTTCTTCCGCAACGGCGCAGACGGTCTCGGCGGAGGATATGAAGGGAAAATATGTCGTCATTCTCAACAAAGCCCTGCACGACAGGACAGGCACGACGGAGGATTGGACAAAATTCTTTTCCTTTGCCGAGGATGTTCCGCTGATTATGGAGGACATTACCTGCAAGGTCGCTCAGTTTGACGCGGACGGAATGGACACGGCGCGTCAGTATCAGGCGCGGCTGCCCGAGAATCAGATGATTATTCAGGAAGAGCCCGGCGTCATGCTGCTTTCAAAGGCGGAGCTGGGCAGATTTGACGTGGTGATTCTCAGCGAAGCGGCGGCAAACACCTACTCGGCGCAAACGCTGAACAACCGCAGCGATGTGCTGACGATTCGCATGTAACAGGCATTTTTTAGGGAATCTCTGATAATTGACTGCCGACAGGGAATTATCAGAGATTCCCTTATACTATATTTAATAACACCCGTTAGCATTTTTTAACGTATTATATTTGATAATAATAAAAAAAGTCTTGACAAATCAAACGGGCTGTGGTATAGTATAACCAGTCAGTTAGCAATGGGTAACTGAACAAAAAAAGACATCCGAAACGGGATGTTTGTTTTTTGAACGTTAGTTAGCAACCGCTAACCAGCTGAAAAATCATTTTGGGGTAATAAAAGATGTCGGAAGATTTGATTGTCAAACATTGCTCCCCCACTCTCGCGGGGCTGAAAACGGCGAATTTGTTCTCCTGTACGTATTCCGGGAGACAGGAAATCGTCCAATATATCCAAAGCTTTAACCGCCGCTTCAGCTCCAGGGGAGTGAACATGCTGCTTTTAGGTTTCGGCAAAAAACGCGCTCTGATTTATGTGTTTCGTCCGGCAAAGCTGCAAACGGATTTGTCCGACCCGCACGCGAAAACGATTCTAAAAACTATGGGCTACACCGGCTTTGACAGCCAAAGCTGTTTGCGCAGGCTCAAGAGCAGGGTCAAAAGCTGTCCGGAGTTTCCGCACGAAATCGGATTGTTTCTCGGCTATCCGCCCGAGGATGTAC
>CAMJOD010000030.1 GCA_946407465.1 uncultured Clostridia bacterium | reverse complement strand
TTATGAAGCAGAAAGCGCCCAAAGCAAAGCGTACCAAGGCGCAAAAACGAGAAGCCATATGGGCGTTGTGTTTTATCGCACCGACCATTATCGGCTTGATCATCTTAAACTTCTACCCCGCGATCGACACCTTATGGCAATCCTTCTGCAAAACAGGTGACTTCGGCAAGGGAAATATCTTTATCGGTTTCGAAAACTACGCAAAAGTATTTGTCGCTGAGGAAACCTGGCACTCCCTGTGGAACACCATCAAATATGCGCTGATCGAAGTGCCGTTCGGCGTTGTTATCGCGCTGGTTCTGGCTGTTTTCCTCAACAAGAAGCTCAAGGGAACCTCCGTGTTCCGCACCATCTTCTTCCTGCCCATGGTCTGCGCACCTGCTGCGGTCGCCATGGTTTGGAAATGGCTCTATAACCAGCAGTTCGGTCTGCTGAACAACATTTTCGGCACCGACATCGCATGGATCTCCGATCCCAAGATTGCTTGGATCTCCATCGGTATCATCGGTGTTTGGTCGGTAATCGGTTACAACATGGTCCTGTTTATCTCAGGCCTTCAGGAGATCCCGGGCGACTACTACGAAGCGGCTGAGATCGACGGCGCCACCGGCATCCGTCAGTTCTTCCACATCACGGTCCCGCTGCTTTCCCCGACGACCTTCTTTATCGTCCAGACCCGTATCATCGGCGCGCTGACCATCTTCGATTTGATGTTCATGGTCATGGACAAAACCAACCTCGCGCTCGAGAATACGCAATCCATCGTTTATCTCTTCTACACCTACGCGTTCACAAACGGCAACAAGGGCTACGGCGCCACCATCGTTGTGTTCCTGGTCATCTTCATTATGATCGTCACCTTCATTTTGCAGCGCGTTGAGAAGAAGCTCGTTTATCATCCGTAAGAAAGGGGAGCTGAATTATGCAAAGTGCCAAGGCCAGAAACATCGCCAGCAAGGTTGTGATGTACGTTGTCCTGATTATCATGGCGTTTATCATGTTGGTTCCGTTCGTCTGGATGATTTTGACGGCGCTGAAAACCAACCAGGAGGCAATCTCCGTTGATCCGTTCTACATCTTCCCTGCCCACGGCTGGCATTGGGAAAACTTCGGCGAGGTTTGGCAGAGCTATAACTTTGTTGTGCTCTACAAAAACACCCTGCTGATGATTTTGTTCCGCGTCATCTGCGCCTGTCTGACCGCTACCATGGCGGGCTACGCCTTCGGCAGACTGAAGTTCCCGCTCAAGAACTTCTTCTTTGCCCTCGTTTTGGTTCAGATGATGATCCCTGCCCAGATCTTTATCATCCCGCAGTATTTGATGGTCAGTAAGCTGGGCTTGCTCAACACCGTTGCCGGTCTTGTATTTCCGGGTATCGTCACCGCGTTCGGCACCTACCTGCTCAAAACAGGTTACGAAGGTCTTCCCAAGGACCTCGAAGAAGCGGCTGACATCGACGGCTGTAACATCGGTCAGCGCTTTTTGCGCATCATGATGCCCCTGACCCGTTCGTCGATGGTTTCGCTGGGTATCTTCACCGCGTTGTTCGCGTTCAAAGACCTCATGTGGCCGATGATTGTTTGCACCAAGGCTGAGACTACCACACTTTCTGCCGGTCTTGCAAAGATGCAGGGTCAGTTCAGCAACAACTATCCCACCATGATGGCTGCGGCTGTATTGGCTGTTGTACCGATGATCGTCATTTATGTTATCTTCCAGAAACAATTTGTTGAAGGTATAGCAACCTCAGGCGGTAAGCTGTAAGCACAACCGGAAAATCAGACGTGCTGCATATGCTGAATTAAAGAAAATGCCGGGGGTATCGGTTTGATATCTCCGGCTTTCTGTTAACAGAAACTCAAAAATTTATACAAAACATCATTGAACATACACCAAATATCTGTTATTATTTATGAAAACCGATTACATTCCAAAACCGTTTTTCATAAATAATATAGGAGCTGCCGAGGTGATGCGCGTGAACGATGAAACCAAAATGTATGAAACCACAAAATACCGCTGTCTGGTCTATTCCAAACGGATCAGCGACGATATATATTTGAGGCTGTGCGGTGTGGAGCACTGCATTGCCGATTACAAATTCACCACGCTGGAGCGCTCCGGCTATCACCTGCACGTGATTTTGGAGGGAAAGGGCGTTCTCTGTGTAGACGGCAAGGAGCAGCATTTGCATTTTGGGCAGATGTTTATGACAAAGCCCGGCGAGGACACCTGGTACAAGGCGGACACGGAGGACCCGTGGGTGTATTGCTGGATGGCGTTTGACGGCAACCGCGCAAAGGAATGTGCCGAAAAGGCAGGCTTTTTTGACGGTATCAACGCGCTTGACTGCCATGTTGACCCGCAAAATTTCTACTCCCTGGTGCAGCGCATGCTCAACCAGGAGGAGCTGACGTCCTCCTCGGTCTTTGTGCGCACCGGCCTGCTGCTCGAATATATCGGGCTGGCGATTGATTCCTACGCCGACTCCGAAGTGGCTGTGCGCAAGTCGCACGAATATCACGCGGACGGCTATGTGGAATACGCCGCAAACTTTATCAGTGCCAACTTTGCGAGCGTTACCATCGGCAATGTTGCAAAGCATATCGGCATTCACCGCAGCTATCTGACCACTATTTTTAAGAAACGAATCGGCATCTCACCGCAGGAGTATCTGCTGCAATGCCGTTTGCGGCACGCGTGCAAGCTTTTGTCGGAAACGAATAATCCCATCCAGGAGATCGCGCGCAACGTCGGCTACGACAATCCGCTCACCTTTTCAAAAATATTTAAATCTTATTATGGCATCAGCCCCCGCACCTTCCGCGAACAACAAAAAACCAAATCACAAGGAGAATGATTATGAGTATTCGTTTTGATGAGAGCACCAAAGCATTCACACTGGAAACCAAGACCGGCTGCTACCAGATGAAGGTAGACGAGCTGGGGTATTTGCAGCATTTGTATTACGGTCCCAAGGTCGGGCAAACCAATATGTCCTATGCGTTCCGCACCTACGACCACGGCTTCTCCGGCAACCCCTATGATATGCGCCTCAACCGCGCCTACTCGCTGGACTCCATGGCGCAGGAATACACCTCCTTCGGGGTGGGCGATTTTAGGGTGACGAGCATTCGCGCGTCGTTTGCGGACGGCAGCCGCTGTGCCGAGTTTCGCTATGAATCGCATGAAATTCTGGACGGTAAATATGCGATACCCGGTCTCCCCTCTGTGTATGACAACGGTGAAGAAGTTCACACGCTGGTCGTGACGCTCAAGGATATTGCTGCCAATATCAAAATCAAGCTTTATTACGGCGTTTTTGCCGAACAGGATATTATTACGCGCGCCGCTGAGATTTTCAACTCCGGCAGCGATATTGTCTGGCTGCGCAAGGCGTCCTCCATGTGTCTGGAGCTTCCCTTCGGCAAGTGGGATATGATACACTTTCACGGCAGACACTGCATGGAGCGCCAGCCCGAACGTGTGCCGCTGTTCCACGGCATTCACACGATTGTGTCCGGCAGAGGCATGTCCAGCCACCAGCACAATCCCTTTGTCATTGTTTGTGACCGCGAAGCTACCGAGGACACAGGCGCCTGCTACGGCGTGATGCTGATGTATTCCGGCAATCACAAAACCGAGATTGAGCGCGACCAGTTTGACGGCGTGCGCATTGTGACCGGCATCAGTGACGACCGCTTTCGCTGGGAGCTCAAGCCCGGCGCGTCGTTCCACACACCGGAGGTTATTCTGACCTGCGCCAACGGTCTGACACAGCTCTCCCACAACTATCACCGGCTTATCCGCCACAATGTCGTGCGTGGTACCTACAAGCTCAGCCATCGCCCCGTTTTGATCAACAACTGGGAAGCGACTTATTTTGATATTACCGAAGAAAAGATTCTCTCCATCGCCGAAAAGGCAAAGGAGCTCGGCATTGAGCTGTTTGTCCTTGACGACGGCTGGTTCAAGAACCGCAACGACGACAACGCCGGTCTCGGCGACTGGATTCCCGACACAAAAAAGCTGCCCAACGGCTTGGACGGGCTGATTCAAAAAATCAACGCGCTCGGACTGCGCTTCGGCATCTGGATTGAACCGGAGATGGTAAACGAGGATTCCGACCTCTACCGCGCTCATCCCGACTGGGCAATGCGCGCACCGAACCGTGCGCCGATGATGAGCCGCAACCAGCTGGTGCTTGACCTCTCCCGACAGGAAGTGCTCGACTACCTCTATGAAACCGTTTCCGGTCTGCTCGAAAAATACAATATTACCTATATAAAATGGGACTTCAACCGCTCCATCTCGGATGTTTACTCCCACTCCTTCCCCTCTCCGCGGCAGGGCGAGGTGGCGCACCGCTACTATCTCAATCTGTACAAGCTCTACGACATGCTCACCAAGCGTTTTCCGCATGTGCTGTTTGAGGGCTGCGCCGGCGGCGGGGGACGTTTTGACGCAGGTATGCTCGCCTATTCGCCGCAGATTTGGTGTTCCGACAACACCGACCCGATTTCACGTCTCAAAATCCAGTACGGCACCTCCTTTGCCTATCCGGCGTGTACCGTCGGCGCGCATGTGAGCGCTTCGCCCAACCACCAGACCGGCAGAAAGACGCCGCTCTCCACCAGAGGTGTGGTCGCTATGTCGGGTTCGTTCGGCTACGAACTGGATTTGTCGCTTCTCACCGACGAGGACTGCGCCGAAATCAAAGAACAGGTCAAGCGCTACAAGGAGCTGGAGCCGATTGTACACGACGGCAAGCTCTACCGCCTGAGCCAAACCAGCGACAGCACGCACTACTATTCCTGGGAATATGTGAGCGCAGACCAAAACCGCGCGGTGTTGAATATCGTAGTCACCAATCCGCTGGCAAACTCAGCGCCCGTTCACGTCCGGCTCAAGGGCCTGCTGCCCGACGCGGTCTACCGCATCAACGATGAATTTGAGTGTACAGGCTCCGCACTGATGCTCGGCGGCTACACCTTCCCGCGTCTGACCGGCGACTATCCAGCCATGCAGGTGGATATTATTCGCATTGACCGCTAAACGTCCGAAACACAACACAGGAGAAACGACATTGAACCCTAACAAAATCGTATGGTCTGAAGAAAAAGAAAAAATCAAATCGCTGCCGTTTAAGGAAAAGCTGCAATATATCTGGGAATATTTTAAGATACCGATTATTTTGATTGTGTTTGTCCTCGGCTTCGGCACCTTTTTGATTATCCGCATCAGCACCAATATTCCCGAAAACTGGCTAATGGTGACATACGTCAACACCATGGCGAAGGCTGGCACCGGCTCGCAGCTGTGGAAGGACTTTACCGCGTACACAGACTACGACCTCACCAAAAAGAAGGTCGAGTTCAACGCCGAGAGCTACTTTGACTACAAACTGGACGAAGGCCGCGGAAACGCGTATTACAACGCTTTTGTCTCGCTGACAGATTCCGGCGAGATTGACGCGGTTACAATGGCGTCGGATTCGCTCCAAGCCCTCGGCCAGAGCGGCAGACTGTTTGATTTAAATGATGAAAAATGCGCCGAGCTGAAAAAGCTGTACGCCGACCGCTTTGTGTACTACACGCCGGTGGATGAAAACGGCGAAAAACAGCAGCCGATTCCCGTCGGAATTGACATCAGCGACAGCAAGCTTGTAACAGAATATCATGTGTATTCCGGCAGCTGTGCGCTGGGAGTCGGAGCGCAAAGCAAGAATATAAAAGAAGTCGGAGATTTTCTCCGGTTTATCTTTGAGGAGGAATGAGCCATTCACGAAAAAATCAACTCATTTATGAGTAACGAAAGCCCCTTTGGCAGACTGATGACAAAGATCGGCATTATCATCTGCGCCAACCTGATGTTCGTCCTGTTCAGTCTGCCCGTTGTGACAATCGGCGCATCCTATACGGCGCTCTACCGCGTTATGTTCAAAACCATGCGCTCCGGCGGTGTGACCAATCCCTTTAAGCAATTCTGGATTGGCTTCAAAACAAACTTTTTGCAGTCCACCATCGTGTGGGTGGTGTTTGCCGCGCTGATGGTGCTGCTGTATTTTGACGTGAAAATCTGCGCCAACGCAGGACCGCCCATCAGCTTTTTCCAATACGGCGCCTACGCTGTCGCGCTGATTTTGACACTGGTTTTGATTTATACCTTCCCCTCCATCGCGGCTTTTGAGGGAAAAATCAAGGACCACATCCGCAACGCGATTTATTTTTCATTCCACAAACCGTGGTTCATTCCGGTGAACCTGTTCTTTCACATCTTTCCGCTTTACCTCACCTACAGCGATCCGCATCTGCTGCCGCTGTATGCGTTCTGCTGGTTCTTCTTCGGCTTTGGCGCAATCGTCATGCTGACCGCGCGGCTGCTGATAAAGGACTACAACAAATATCTTCCGCTTGTGGACGACTTTGGCGACTTTATCCTCACCGAGGACGGCAATATGATTATGCCCGGCACACCGGAGGAAAAGGCGTATTTTGCGTCGCAAAATCCCTCCGGCGGTGAGAAAACCGAAGAAGAAATTTTGGAAGAAATGAAAATGCTTGATATGTAGGAGTTTTTGCTATGAATATTCAACTATTACTCGAGGCGATTGACGCCGGAAAAATCGACAATTCACTAGGCATTCTGTACGGCACCTCACCTGAGGTTCTCCAGACCCAGCGCATGCGCTGGCAGCGTGCCATCCGCTGCTTTGCGGAAACCTTTCCGGGACGCGACGACGTTCAGCTGTTCTCCGCTCCCGGCAGAACCGAAATCGGCGGCAACCACACCGACCATCAACACGGCTGCGCACTGGCGGCAGCGGTGAACCTCGACGTAATTGCAGTTGTCGCGTTCCACGATGAGGGCGTGATTCGCCTGTATTCCGAGGGTCACGGCAGAGATGAGCTTGACCTCAGCGACCTGAGCATACACGAGGACGAAAAGGGAAAATCCGCTTCGATGATTCGCGGCATTGTTGCGCGCTTTGCCGAGATGGGCGTCAAGGTCGGCGGCTTTGACGCGTTCTCGACCTCTGATGTGCTCAGCGGCAGCGGACTCTCCTCCTCCGCCGCGTTTGAGACGCTGGTGGGCAGTATTATCAATATCAAATACAACGACTGCAGGGCGGACGAAGCCGAGATTGCCAAAATCGGTCAGTACGCCGAAAACGTCTACTTCGGCAAGGGCAGCGGCTTGCTCGACCAGACGGTCTGCTCCTACGGCGGTTTTGTGTTTATTGACTTTTTGGATACCGAAAAACCATATGTGGAAAAGTATCGCTTTGACTTTGAGCAGGCAGGCTACAACCTCTGCATCACCGACACCAAGGGCAGCCACTCCGATTTGACGGAGGACTATGTGGCGGTGCCGTCCGAGATGAAGTCGGTTGCGCGTGAGTTCGGCAAGGAATATCTGCGCGAGGTGGACGAGTTTTTGTTCCTGCGCTCGATTTCCTCGCTGCGCGGCAAGTGCTCTGACCGCGCCATTATGCGAGCGGTACATTATTTTAAAGAGAACCGCCGCGCGATTGACGAGGCACAGGCACTAGACAACGGTGATATTGACCGCTTTTTTGACATCTACCGCAAGTCGGCGGCATCCTCCGCCAATCTCTTGCAGAACCACTACTCCAACTCCAAGCCCACCGAGCAGGGCATTTCGCTGGCGATTATGATGAGCCGTCTGATTTTGGGCGACAACGCGGCGGTGCGCGTGCACGGCGGCGGCTTTGCCGGAACCATTCAGGCTTTTGTGCCGGTGTTTAAGACAGAAGAATATGTACGGAAAATGAACGCGCTGTTCGGTGCAGGCAGCTGTTATGTGCTGCGTATCCGTCCCGTCGGCGGCGTTGAGATTAAAGTCAGATAGACTTAGGGAGAAACCATGATTTATTCCGCAATTCAGCAATTAATAGATTATTCCATCCAAAACGGGCTGATAACCCCGGATGACGAGCTGGTTATCCGCAATCAGCTCATGAACGCGCTGCATGTGTACGACTGGCAGGACGAGAAAGCTGACGCTGCCGATGTCTCGATAGACGAGCTGCTCGCGCCGCTGATTGATTACGCCTGCCAAAACGGCGTGATTGAGGACACCACCAACAACCGCGACCTGTTTGACGCCCTGCTGATGGGTATCGTGACGCCGCTGCCGCGCGAAATTATCCGCGACTTTCATGCAGCCTACGAAAAGTCACCCGAGGCGGCGACAGAATGGTATTTTGACATCAGCCAAAAGACCAACTATGTGCGCGCCGGACGCATTGCCAAGGATATGAAGTGGAAGAGCGACTCCGAATTTGGTGTGCTCGATATCACCATCAATCGTTCCAAGCCCGAAAAGGATCCGCGCGACATTGCCAAGGCGAGGGCGAGCGTTTCGACCGCTTATCCGAAGTGCCAGCTCTGTGCCGAGAACATGGGCTTTGCCGGCAACCAAAACCATCCGGCGAGACAGAACCTGCGCCCGATTCCGATTACGATTCACGGCGACCCGTGGTATTTGCAGTATTCGCCTTACGGCTATTACAACGAGCACTGCATCGTGTTCAATCACAACCATATCCCCATGGTGATTGACGCGGCTGTATTTGACAAGCTCTTTGATTTTGTGGCGCAGTTCCCCCACTATTTTGTCGGCTCCAACGCCGATTTGCCGATTGTCGGCGGCTCCATCCTCAGTCACGAGCATTTTCAGGGCGGTCACTACACCTTTGCCATGGAAACCGCGCCGGTTGAAAAGAGCTTTGCGCTCTCCGGCTACCCCGACGTCAAGGCAGGCATTGTCAAGTGGCCGATGTCGGTCATTCGTCTGAACAGCACCAACCGCAGCGAGCTGACCGCTGCCTGCGCCCACGTGCTCAAAAGCTGGCGCGGCTACACCGACGAGGCGGCAGGCATCTTTGCCGAGACCGACGGCACGCCGCACAGCACGGTTACGCCGATTGCACGCATGCGCGACGGCGCGTTTGAGTGCGATTTGGTGCTTCGCAACAACATTACGAGCGAGGACAGACCGTTGGGCGTGTTCCATCCCAATCCCTCGCTGCATCATATCAAGAAAGAAAACATCGGTCTGATTGAGGTGATGGGTCTTGCCGTGCTGCCTGCACGCCTTGCGGTAGAGCTGGAGGAGGTCAAAAAGGCACTGCTCAGCGGCGCCTCTCTCACCGATCATCCGCAGACCGCATCGCATGCCGAATGGGCAAAGGCACTGCTCGAAAACCATCCCGAGTTCTGCGAGGAGAATGCAATGGACATCATTCACGCCGAGGTGGGCGCTGTGTTTGCACAGGTGCTCTGCGACGCAGGCGTATTCAAGCGAGACGATGCCGGCACCGCGGCGTTTGAACGGTTTATTCAGACCATCATTTGAGGTATTCTATGCGCGAAACAATACATCTGAACAACGACTGGGAATTTGTCACCGCATGTGACAGCGGCTTTTTAAACGGTGAAGGCACCGGCGAGACGGTGCGTCTGCCGCACACCTGCAAGCTGCTTCCCTACGATTATTTTGACGAGAGCATCTACCAGATGGTTTGCGGCTACCGCAAACGGTTGGATTTGCGCGGTCGCGGCGACAAAAAAGCCTTTGTGCGCTTTGGCGCTGCGGCGCACTATGCCAAGGTCTATCTGGACGGCAGGCTCATTTGCGAACACAAGAGCGGCTACACGGCTTTTGAAGCGGAGCTTGTCACCGACAACCCGACGCCGCTGCTCGCGGTGGAGCTGGACACGCGTGAGACGCTGAACTTTCCGCCCTTTGGCAAGGTGATTGACTATATGACCTACGGCGGACTGTACCGCGAGGTCGTGCTGGAGCTGCGCGAGAGCAGTTATATTGACGATATTTTTGCCAAGCCGGTTGTACCGGACACTTTGGCACTCACTCCCGACATGCGCTTTGACAGCGTTATCGACTGTGAGCTGACGCTTGTCGGCGACGCGGACACCGTGCGCCTGACAGTCACCGAGAGAGACGGTTCCGCGGTTGTCGGCGAGAGCACCTTTGCCGCTGCCGGCCGTGGCTCTGTTGCCGTCAAAAACGTCCGCCTTTGGGACGCGCTCTGCCCTGCACTGTACGAGCTGCGCGCCGAGCTGATAAAGGACGGCGAAGTCGTGGACGAACAGCGCCGCACTGTTGGCTTCCGCAAGGCGGAATTTAAAAAGGACGGCTTTTATCTCAACGGCAGAAAATTCAAGCTGCGCGGACTCAACCGACACCAGAGCTATCCCTACACCGGCTACGCCATGCCGCGCTCCATGCAGCGGCTGGATGCGGAGATTCTGAAATATGAGCTTGGCTGCAACGCGGTGCGAACCTCGCACTATCCGCAGTCGCACCACTTTATTGAGCGCTGTGACGAGCTGGGCATGCCGGTCTTTACCGAGATTCCCGGCTGGCAGAACCTCGGCGACGCCGCGTGGAAGGATGTGGCGGTGCAGACTGTCAGGGAAATGGTGCGCGAATACCGCAACCATCCGTCTATCATTCTCTGGGGCGTGCGCATCAACGAGAGCCAGGACGACCACGATTTTTATGTGCGCACCAACGCGGCGGCGCACGCGCTCGACCCTACCAGACCGACCGGCGGTGTGCGCTGTCACAAGAACAGCGAGCTGCTGGAGGACGTCTATACCTATAACGACTTTGTACACGACGGCGTGCAGCCCGGCTGTGAGCCGAAAACGGCAGTCACCTCCGACCCCGAAAAGCCGTATCTGATTTCGGAATACGGCGGTCACATGTATTCGACAAAAGCCTTTGACGATGAGGAACACCGTTTGGAGCATATGCTGCGCCATGCGCGTGTGCTGGACGCGGTTGCCTCGCAGGAGGATATCGCCGGTTCCTTTGGCTGGTGCATGTTTGACTACAACACCCACAAGGAGTTTGGCTCCGGCGACCGCATTTGCTATCACGGCGTATGCGATATTTTCCGCAACAAAAAGCTGGCGGCGCAGCTGTACGCGGTGCAGCAGAGTGAGGAGCCATTGCTTGCGCTCAGCTCGTCGATGGACATCGGCGACCATCCTGCCACCAACCGCGGCAGAGTGTATATTCTCACCAACGCCGACAGCGTGCGCTTCTACAAAAATGACAGCTTTATTCACGAATACACGCGCGAGAATCCTGATTTTCCGCACCTTGCCTGTCCGCCGATTGAAATCACCGACTACATCGGCTCGCAAATTGAAGAAAATGAGGACTTTGCACCCGAGCAGGCGGCGTATATCAAGGATATTTTGAACGAAAGCTCGCGCTTCGGCATGGGCAACCTCTCGCCCGAATCGCTGCAAAAGTCGGCGTATCTGATGGAAAAGTACGGCATGGACGGCGACGACGCCTATCGTCTGTACGGAAAATACATCGGCAACTGGGGCGACAAGAGCATTGTGTTCCGCTTTGAGGCATACAAGGACGGCAAGCTCGTCAAGGAGCTGCGCGTCTCTCCCTTCGAACAGCGCGTGCTGAAAGTGCAGGTTGACCACACCGATTTGACCGAGGACGCCACCTATGACACCGCGGCTGTCCGCATGCAGATGACCGACCAGAACGGAAACCCCATGCCTTATTTTTTCGGCGCCGTCAAGGTACAGGCTGAGGGTGATATTGAGGTTATCGGCGAGAATCCGGTGATTCTGCGCGGCGGCATGAGCGGCTTGTATGTGCGCAGCTTGGGCAAGGCAGGCAAAGCGTTGCTGACGCTCAGCGCCGACGGCTGCGAAAACGTGACAATTCTGTTTTCCGTGACCGTTTAAAACAATACAATCATTACCACGCAACAAAAAGCTCCTTGTTTTAACCGGGAGCTTTTTGACAATCCGCAATAGGAGTTTCATATGCAACAGGAAATCTATTATAAGGAAGCCCTAAAGCTCGGACAAAAGGAAGTCCGTTCCAGAACAGCCAAGGATAAAAACCCGTATCTTCCGGTACTGGACGAAATTGTGCCGCCCGAAAAAGCCCTGACCGGTATTCACCTCGGTGTGGTGCAGATTCCGGCATGGTTTATCGTGGGAACCAAAACCGGCGGCAGGGTGTCCGCTTTTGCCGCCAACTTTATGCCGGTGCTCGATGAGGGCACGGAATTTGCGGACAAATGGGAGGCGCTCTACCGCTCGCATATCAGCGAGGGTATCCGCGACCCGATCAAGGTGTTTGAATACCTCAACCGCTACTATGTGCAGGAGGGAAACAAGCGCGTCAGCGTGCTGAAATTCTGCGGCGCCTACAGCGTGACGGCGGACGTTATCCGTATTCTGCCCGAAAAAACAAACGATGAAAAAATTCAGCTCTACTACGAGTTTTTGGAATTTAACCGCTACAGCAAAATTAATTTTATCGAATTTACCAAGCGCGGCAGCTACCAAAAGCTGATGCGCATGATGGGCAAATCCTACGGCGAATGGTGGTCGATTGAAGAACAGCGGCGGTTTTCGAGCGCCTATTACTTTTTTGAAAAAGCGTATAAGGAGAACGGCGGCGAAAAGCTGAAAATCACCATCGGCGACGCTATGCTCAACTATATCAAAATTTACGGCTACTCTGAGCTGCAAAACGCCGGAGAGGCAGTCATCAGCATGAACCTCGAAAAGATGTGGGAGGACATTGCGCTGATTGAGAAAAATGAGTCTATCGAGCTGAAAGCAGCGCCGCCGGAGGAAAAGGAGACAAAACCGTCCGTGCTCTCCATGATTTTGCCGATCACCAAGCCTTCAAAGCTCAAGGCGGCGTTTGTGTATGACGTACCGCCCGAAAAATCAGGTTGGGTCAGCGACCACGAGCGCGGCAGACAGTACGCCCAGACGGTGCTCGGCGACCAAGCCGCAACCTCCGTCTATATCGTGGAGGATGAACATAAGCAGTATGAGCTGCTTGAAAGGGCAATCGAGGACGGCAACAAGGTGCTCTTTACCACCTCGCCGCGGATGCTGCAGGCTTCGCTGCGCGCGGCTGTCAGCTACCCCGATATTGTGGTGATGAACTGCTCGCTCAACATCTCACACCGCTATCTGCGCACCTACTACACGCGCATGTATGAGGTCAAGTTTATTCTCGGTGTGCTCGCCGGCTCACTGACGCAGAGCGGCAGGCTGGGATATGTATGCGACTATCCGATATATGGTCAGATTGCCGGTATCAACGCCTTTGCGCTCGGCGCGCAAATGGCAAATCCGCGCACAAAGGTCTATCTGGAATGGTCGTCCGTCAAGGGCGCCGGTGAGGCTGCGCTAGCGCTCAGCCGTCGGCACATTCACCTGATTTCTTCGCAGGACACGGCACGGTTTAGGGAGGACACACGGCAGAGCTTTGGTCTGTCGCATATCGGACACGACAAAACCGACCTGCTGGCGGTGCCGGTGTGGAAATGGGGCGTCTATTATGAAAAAATGATGCGCGCCGTGCTGGACAAAACCATCAAGAGCGAATACGTCAACACCGCACGCGCACTCAACTATTATTGGGGCATGTCCGCCGGCGTGGTGGATATTGAATACGCGCCTGCACTGCCGCCTTCGTCGCGGCGCTATGCGGACTTCTTCCGCAGCAGCTTAATCAGCGGCGCCGGCAAGCCGTTTTTGACGCCGTTTGTCACGCAGAGCGGCGAGGTAATCGGTTCCAGACAGCACGAGCTGAGTCTGGAACAGATTATCCGCATGGATTATTTGGCGGAGAACGTCATTGGCAGCATTCCGAGCTATGACGAGCTGAACCCGGTCGGCAAAAAAACCGTTGATATGGTCGGCGTCAGCACGGCAAAGCCGATAACAAACACACATGAGGAGACGTAGATATGAAAATTCTAGTGGTTTCCGACGAACCCGCACAGCGCTATTACGACTATTATCATCCGGGTTCACTGGCTAACTTTGACCTGATTCTCTCCTGTGGTGATTTGAGTCCGCAGTATCTTGAATTTTTGGTGACAATGGCGCGTTGCCCATTGATTTATGTACACGGCAACCATGACGAGGTGTACAGACGGGAACCCGAGGGCTGTATTTGTGCCGACGACTCGCTGATTGAATACGGCGGTCTGCGCATAGTCGGTCTGGGAGGCTCCTACCGCTACCGCAACGGCACCTATATGTATAGCGAACGGCAAATGCTGCGCCGCGTCCGCCGCCTGTGGCTGTCAATCAAAAGGCACAAGGGCTTTGACATTCTGCTGACACATGCACCGGCACGCGGTTTGAATGACTTTGAAACCCTGCCCCACCGTGGGTTTGACTGTTTTAACACGCTGCTCGACAGGTTTAAGCCGCGGTATTTTGTACATGGCCACATTCACCGCAACTACGGCATCGACATTCCGCAACGCATGCAGAAGGGCAGCACAACGGTTATCAACGCGTTTGAGTACTGTATTATCGACACGGAGGAGCCTGAGAAATGAATCAATTGGTAAAAAGAATCATCATGAGCGTGCTCGGCGTCGTTATCTGCGGCGTCAGCGTCGGCATGTTCAAGTTCGCGGCGCTTGGTATTGACCCGTTCCAGTCGCTGATGAGCGGCTTGGACGCCGTGATTCCGATTCGCTTCGGCACGCTGTATATCATCGTAAACGTCGTTTTGCTGCTGTTCGCGCTGATTTTCGACCGTAAAAAAATCGGTATAGCCACCTTTATCAACCTGTTTTTGCTCGGCTATATTGTGGAATTCTCGCAGGGCTTGTGCGAACGGCTCATGCCCGACGCGCCTCTTTGGCTGCGCGTGATCATTCTGCTGGTTGCGATCGTGATTTTGTGCTTGTCGTCCGCGCTGTATTTTACGGCAGATTTGGGCGTTTCCACATACGACGCGGTGGCGCTCGTCTGGTCGCAAAAGCAGAGCAAAATCAAGTTTGCCGTTTGCCGCGTCATCTGTGACTTTGTGTGCGTTGCAATCGGTGTGGCGCTGCTGCTGCTCTCCGGTCAGGGTATCACGGAGATTTTCGGCTCGGTCGGCATCGGCACCATCATCACCGCGTTCTTTATGGGTCCGCTGATCACGTTCTTTAATGTACATGTGGCTCAGCCCATGCTCGGCAAGCCGAAGGAGAAATAATTGCATATAATTAAGCTGCGTACCGAATGATACGCAGCTTTTTTTCTAATTTCGAATTATTTTACATACGGAAGCACTTCTCAATTACCTTTTGTTTTCCAAGCACCATAAGGGATTTGTCGCCCGACAAAACGGTTTCGGGCGTTACGGTGAGATTCATCCTGCCGTTTTCCTTGACGCCCAAAATATTAATGCCGTATTTTTTGCGTATATCAATCTTTTCGATGCTCTTGCCGAGCCAATCCTTGGGAATCGGCACCTCATAAATCGCGTGGTCGTCGTCGAGCTTGATATAGTCGAGCACATGCTCAGAGCCATAGCGAATTGCCGCCCACTGCGCAATCTGCTTTTCGGGATTGATGACCTCGTCCGCGCCGTTGCGCAGCAAAAACTTTTCCTGCACATCGCGATCGGCACGGGAAATGACCATTTTTCCGCCCAGCTCCTTGAGAAGCGAGGTGGTCTCGAGCGAGCTTTGAAAGTCGCTGCCGATAGTGACAATGCACACGTCATAATTATTGATGCCCAACGAACGGAGAAACGCCTCGTTGGTGCTGTCGCCGATTTGCGCGTCGGTGACAACCGGCAAAATCGCATTGACACGATCCTCGTTCTTGTCGATAGCCATAACCTCGTGGCCAAGCTTGCTGAACTGGTTTGCGAGCAGCGAACCAAAGCGGTTGACGCCGATTAATAAAATTGATTTCATGGTTCTCCTCCGTTAACCTACATTAATTTTTTCAACCGGATACTGCGACACCTGGGCACCCGTTTTGTTCATAGCGGCAAACAGCAGCGTCAGTCCGCCGACTCTGCCGATAAACATCAAGACAATCAAAACCAAATGCGAAACCAAGCCCAGCGACGGCGTGATGCCGAGGGTGAGTCCGACGGTGCCGACTGCCGAGGCGGTTTCAAATATGCTGTAGCTGCCCGGAACGTCGTCCATTATGCTGATAACCAGCGCGCCGGCAATCATCAAAAAGACATACATCACCAGCAAGGTCGCCGCGTTCTTGACGGCACTGTCCTCGATGCGTCTGCCGAAGAACTGTGTGCTCTTTTTGCGGCGCATAACAGCCACCGCATTGCCGAACAGCACCGCCACGGTGGTGGTTTTCATGCCGCCTGCGGTGGAGCCGGGCGAGCCGCCAATCAGCATCAGGAAAACAAACAGTGTGCGTCCGGTGAGCGTGAGCTGTGTCAGGTCAGCGGTGTTAAAGCCTGCGGTTCGCGGTGTGACAGCCTGAAACAGCGACAGGGCGATTCTCTGATGCAACGGATAGGATGCATAATCGTTGATGAACAACAGCAGCGCAGGGATAACAATCAAAAGCAAATTGGTGACAAGAATCACCTTGCTCTGCATGCGATAGCGCTTAAATCGGAACTTGTGGACAACAAAATCGTCCCAGGTGAGAAAGCCCAAGCCGCCGCTGATGATCAGCAGACAGATGGGAATGACGATAAAATAGTTGTCGGCAAACGCGGTCAGCGAAGAAAAGCTGCCCGAATAGCTGCCCATGATGTCAAAGCCGGCGTTACAGAACGCGGACACGGAGTGAAAAACCGCCATCCAAACGCCATGCCACCCAAAATTCATACAGAATACCGGCATCATCAGCAGAGCGCCTGCCATTTCAATAATAAAAACCAGACGGAAAATAAAGCCCATCAGCCTGACAACGCCGCCGATTTGGTGGCTGGACAGGCTGTCCTGCAGCAATTGCCGCTGGAACAGTGTAATTTTTCGACCCGACACCATCGCGATAAACGCGGTGACGGTGATGATTCCCATACCGCCGATTTGTATAAGCAGCAGAATGACCGCCTGCCCAAAGGGCGACCAGTAGGTTGCCGTGTCGCGCACAATCAAGCCCGTGACGCAGGTAGCCGAGGTTGCGGTGAACAGCGAATTTTCAAACGACGTCCACTGCATGCCGCTCGACGCAATCGGCGTCATCAGCAGCAAGGCTCCGACCAGAATAAGTCCCATAAATCCCAAAATCATAATCTGGAAGGAGGATAGTTTTTTGAACAACGAAGCCAGTTTCATCCATAATCTCCCTAAAATCCTTTGAGGCAGCCGATGCCGCTCCCTCATTTTTCTCTATACTATCATAGCACATGAGAACGGATTTTGCAACAGGATTAAGCAGTCTTTGCGCCGATTATGAAGCCGTTTTTTTGGTCGGCGCTCAGACAGCTGAACCGCAGGGACACAGAATCTGTCGTGCCGTCTTGATAGGTGACGTCTGCTGTCACCGTCACCTTGCTGAACATCTCATCATAAATGACCCTGAAATCCTCCATTAACGCATCTACAAAGCTCGGATCCGTTACCGATCCGCCGGAATACAAATGTGCGATAGCGGCTTTTGTTTCTTCGCGCATGGGGTCTTCCGTAGAAAGCGTCGCAAGGATACAAATCGGGTAGGTCTGCATGTCGCTGTAATGCTTTAATTCCGTCTTGATTTGATCATCAAATGAAACCGTATAGCTCGCGTACTGCTTATCCTTTTCGATATAGCTTTCGATTTTATGCTCGCTCTCGACTTTTTCCGTTACCTTGTCGGAAGCGGCAGCCTGATTCGGGTATTTCTCACGATAATCCGCCGCATAGGAATCATACGGGAACAGAAAAACAGCGTTTTTGATGGTGTATCGGATGGATCGGATATTCCGTCCGTCACAATACAGCGCGAACGGAACAATGCTGTTATAGGTGTGCGTGGTTTGATCGCCGTCTACCACACCGCCGCTCTCACCGCCGATCGGGGCGACCTTTGCCATCTCCGCAAACGCTTCGCCGCCTATCTCAGAGGCACTGGCTTTGAATACAAAGGAATCCCCCTTTCCGTTAAAGGCGGCTATGACAACGGTTATCATCATCACGGCAGCCAAACATGCCGCTGTAGCCGCAATCCATTTTGTATGTATGCGTCGGGTTCGTTTGGCGTCTGCGTTTTTTATTCTCTGCACCAATTCATCCGGTGCATGAACCTCATTCATTACGCTTTGATAAAGCTCGCGTGCAGCCTTGTCGTTATTCATAACCATGCCTCCCCCAGTCTTTCTTTCAGCATATTTCTGGCTCTCATCAGCCTTGTT
>CAMJOD010000029.1 GCA_946407465.1 uncultured Clostridia bacterium | reverse complement strand
TCGGTTATGTGCCTGTCTGTTTTTGGGGTGTTGTTTTTTCACAGCTCCTTTTTTATCGAAAATGACATCATATTTACCCTACCGTTGACAAAGCATTCCCGAAAGAAAAAATTTCAAAAGCGGAACCGGTTGCAGCGTCGCGCCGCCTTTTTTCTGATTTGCAATTATAAGCGCCTAAACGCTTGCATTTGTCAGGAATATAGTTTATAATGTAAAATGGAGTTTTATAAGGAGAGGTGTTCCCATGGAAAAAAGAAGGGTAGCCGTGCAAATTGAAGGGCGCAATTATGTGGTCATCACTACCGAGGACAAGAGCTATGTGCTCGGCGTTGCCGGCGAAGTGACCGACAGCATCCGCCACGCGGCACAGAGCGGCAGAAAGCTCGATACGCGCGACTGTGCGATTTTGGCGGCGCTTGACTTTTGCGACGACCGTCACAAGGCGGAGCGGCGCAACAAGCAGCTGGTGGACAAAGCGGACCAGATAATCCGTCAGTCGGCGGACTTGGCAAAGCAGTGCAAGGAATACAAAACCAAGCTTGCCGACGCAATCAATGAGAACACGCACCTGACCAAACGCATCAAGGCGCTGGAGGAGCAGCTGCGCGTCATGCTCAGGGAGAACGAAAGCCTGAAAAAGAACACCGAATCCGCAAAAAATGACAGTGAAAAAAAGTTTGAAAAGGTGGTGCGCGACCGAAAAACCGAGCAGCTGATGGGTTATGTGCCCATGCGGCAATATTCGCTCTTTGCGGAAGAAGCGCCTGCCGACAAGGCAAAGAAGAAAAAGAATGGAAAAAATTGAGATATTAGCGCCTGCAGGCGGCTATGACAGCGTTGTCGCCGCCGTTCGTTCCGGTGCGGACGCGGTTTATTTGGGCGAAAAACGGTTTTCCGCCCGCGCTTCCGCCAAAAATTTTTCTGATGAAGAACTGCGGCAGACGGTCGCCTACTGCCATATTCACGGCGTCAAGGTGTATGTCACCCTTAACACGCTGGTGTTTGACGGTGAGTTTGAGGCATTGGCGGCAGCAATCCGCGTGGCAGCCGAAGCGGACGCCGACGCGCTTATTGTACAAAATATGGGTGTTGCGCGGCTGGCAAGGCAAATCGCACCCGATCTGCCGCTGCATGCGTCCACACAAATGAGCGTCCACACCGCGTCCGGTGTGCAGGCGCTCCGCGAAATGGGCTTCAAGCGCGTGGTGCTCTCGCGCGAAATGAGCCGTGAGGAAATCAAAAAGGCGGCAAAAATCCCGATAGAGCTGGAGGTTTTTGTCCACGGCGCACTCTGCATGAGCGTTTCGGGACAGTGCTATTTCAGCGCTATGCTCGGCTCGCGCAGCGGCAACCGCGGTGCCTGTGCCCAGACCTGCCGCCTGCCCTTTTCTGTCAACAGCCAAAAGGGCGGCTACGCGCTCAGCCTGAAGGACAACAGCCTGATTCCGCATCTCGCCGATTTGCAGGCGATTGGCGTCGCGTCCGCCAAAATCGAGGGCAGAATGAAGCGTCCCGAATATGTGGCTGCTGCGGTGCGCGCCTGTGTGGAGCAGCGCGATTTCGGCTTTATCACCGACCAAACAGCGGCGCAGCTGCGCGGCGTGTTCTCGCGTACCGGCTTTACCGACGGCTACTACACCGGCAAACGCGGCGCCGGCATGTTCGGCACGCGCAGGCGCGACGACGTGGTTTCCGCTGACGAAAGGCTGCTCGCGCAAATCCGTCAGGGCTACAAGAATGAATACAGCCATATTCCGCTCAGCGGCAGCTTTTCCGCCAAAATAGGGGAGAGAGCCGCGCTGACGCTGACCGACGGCACGCATACGACCGCGGTGTTTTCGGAATGTCACGCGGAACCGGCGCAAAGGGTCGCGCTGACCGCCGAAAAATGTCGGGCGCAGCTCGGCAAAACCGGCGGCACCGCCTATTTGTTGGATACGCTTTCTATTAATATAGAGGAAAATCTTTCGCTTCCGCTGGCGGCGCTCAACACGATGCGGCGCGAAGCGCTGGAGCAGATGAACCGCCTGCGTGCCGACAGGCACCACTATCAAATCCACAACATAACCATCCAAGCGCCTGTGCCGTACCGTCCTTCAACGCGGACAACGCGCGCGCGTATTCCCAAAACCAAAATCGGAAAGGGCTTTTGCGCCTGCCAAATCGTGTTTGTTCCGCTGTTTTCCGACACGCGCGAATGGGAGCGGCTGCGGCAGGAGGGCTATCCGATCGGCGTGGAGATTCCGCGCGGTATGTTCGGCAGAGAGGAACAGATTGAGCGACAGCTGCGCCGCGCCAAGGAAGCCGGTATCACACACGCGCTGTGCCAGAATATCGGCGCGGTTTATGCCGCCAAACAACTCGGCTTTGTGCCGCACGGCGGCTTTGGGCTGAACCTCTGCAACACCTATGACCTGCTCTGGGCGGAAGAAATCGGGCTTGCCGACGTCGAGCTGAGTCCGGAGATGACCTTTGAGCAGATTAACCGCCTCGGCGGCAGCATCGGCAGAGGAATTGTCAGCTACGGCTATCTGCCCATGATGCTGTGCCGCAACTGTCCGGCAAAGAGCATTGGGCTGGACTGCAAGACTTGCAAAAACAGCTCAAAAATGACGGACAGAAAAGGAAAGCGATTTTTGCTGCGGTGCGACGGAAACTGCACAGAGGTGCTCAACTGCGTGCCGCTTTATATTGCGGAAAAGGAAATTTCAAAACTTTCCACATCTTTCCACACCTTGCGGTTCACTGTGGAAAACTATGTGGAAAACGTGGAAAACACGTGGGAAATCAATGACTTTTCCATGTTGAAAGACAATTTTACCCGTGGATTGTACAAACGGGGCGTACTGTGAAATCTTTAACGTGTTAAAATGTTTAATTTGTCTTTGAAGAAAAATTAAAAATTCTTTGCCGGAAAATAGATTTGCTCTATTATTCCAAACAATAATTACCATTTGGAATTATGAAAAAGAATATTTCAAATTCCTGCAAAAATAGATTATTATGAAGGATTGTGTGTATTATGAAATTAAAGATCAAAAAGCTCCGCGAGGGAGCGCATATACCCAGACGCGCCACAGCCGGTTCCGCAGGCATGGATTTGTACGCCTGCATTCCCGAGGCGGTCACGCTCGCGCCCGGGCAGCTCAGGGTGATTCCCACCGGTATTGCGATTGAGCTGCCGGACGCTTCGTGCGCGGCGTTTTTGTATGCACGCAGCGGCTTGGGTGTCAAGCACGGCGTCTGCCTTGCCAACGGCGTCGGTGTGATTGACAGCGACTACCGCGGCGAAATCTGCGTCGGCTTGTGCAACGTGTCCGACAAGCCCTATGTGATAGCGCCGGAGGAGCGTGTGGCGCAGATGGTGATTGCGCCGGTGCTGTTGCCCGAAATTGTCGAGACCGATACGCTGAGCGGCACCGACCGCGGTGCAGGCGGCTTTGGCTCCACCGGAAAAAGTTGAAATCCATCGACAAGGGGCGACAGAGATTTGTTGAAAATTCGGAAATAATCCGTTATCATAGAATTGAAAAGGAGACGAAACAATGTTTTCATTTTCCAAGGATATAGGAATCGACCTCGGCACCGCCAACACGCTGGTGTGCCTAAAGGGCAAGGGAATTATTCTGCGTGAGCCGTCGGTGGTGGCGGTGGACATCCGCACCGACACGGTGCTGGCGGTCGGCTCGCAGGCAAAGGATATGATCGGCAGAACGCCCGGTTCGATTGTGGCGGTGCGTCCGCTCAAGGACGGCGTGATTGCCGACTTTAAGATAACTGCCAAGATGCTGCAGCATTTTATTAGAAAATCCGTCAAGCCCGGCTTGTTCTCCAAGCCGCGCGTCGTCATTTGCATGCCGACCGGTGTGACTGAGGTGGAGCGCAAGGCGGTGGAGGACGCCGCCTATCAGGCAGGCGCCAAGCCGCCCGTGGTGCTGATTGAGGAGCCGATGGCGGCGGCAATCGGCGCGGGACTGCCTGTGGACGAGCCGACCGGCAGCATGGTGGTGGACATCGGCGGCGGCACCAGCGAGGTGGCGGTGCTTTCGCTCGGCGACATTGTGACCGCGTGCTCGGTGCGCGTGGCAGGCGACCGCTTTGACGAGGCGATTCTCACCTATATCAAAAAGACCTACAACCTCCTGATTGGCGAGCGAACCGCCGAGGATATCAAGATTCAAATCGGCTCCGCCTATCCCTACGAGGATGAGCAGTCGATGGTCATCAAGGGAAGAAACCTGATTGACGGCTTGCCCAAGGACATCACCGTCAGCGCGGCGGAGATTCGCGAAGCGCTTGCCGATCCGCTGAATACGATTGTGGAGGCGATCAAGACCACGCTCGAAAAAACGCCTCCGGAGCTTGCCGCCGATATTATCGACCACGGCATTATGCTCACCGGCGGCGGCGCCCTGCTCAGAGGAATTGACATGCTTGTGATGCAGCAAACCGGTATGCCGGTGCATATTGCGACGCGTCCGCTTGACTGTGTGGTGGACGGCGCCGGCAAGCGTCTGGGCAAGGCAATCGCCAGCAAATATAAACACAACAGAAGCTGAGTCCATGAAACGAAGAACAAACCGCAACCGCAGCGTGCTGATTGTGACGCTCATTTTCCTCACGGTACTGGGCGTTTTATCGCAGCCCGAAAACTCTCCGGTGGCAGGCGGCGTCAACCTGGCGACCAAGTGGCTGTTTCAGCTCACGGCGTCGGCGACCGCCTCCATGGATTCCGCGTCGCCGCAGGAGCTTGCCGCCGAGGTGGAGGAGCTGCGCCGCGAAAATGCCGAGCTGCAAAAAAAGCTGGCGGATTATTATGACACAAAGGCGGAAAATGAAAAGCTCTGGAAGTATTATGAGCTGAAAAAGACCAATCCGTCCTACCAAATCGCGCCTGCCAACGTCATTCGGCGCGACGTCAATGATGACTTTTATTCCTTTACGCTCGACGTCGGCACCTCGGTCGGCGTCAAGGTGAACGCGCCTGTGATTACCGACAACGGCTTGGTCGGCTGGGTCTGTCAGGCGGACGCGGCGACCTGCAAGGTCAAGACGATTCTTTCGCCCGACACCAAGGCGACGGTGGAGGACAAGCAGACCGGTGACAGCGGCATTCTCAGCGGCAGCGTGTCGCTGTGCAGCCGCAACCTCACCGGCATGAGCAAGCTCGAGGAGGATCATCAGCTCAAGGCAGGTGACATGGTGGTTACCTCCGGCACCGGCGGCGTTTATCCGGCAGGGCTGCTGGTCGGCGAGGTGGTTTCGATTGCGTTCAATAAGTATGACGCGTCGCGCAGCGCGGTCATCAAGCCCTTTGAGGATGTGCGCAGCATCACCTCGGCGGCGGTGATAACGGGCTTTGAGCCGTCGGGCAAGGTGGTGCGAGCAGATGAAAACTAAGCCTCCGATTCTGCGTTACGCGGTGCTTGCGTTGCTGCTTTTGCTGCTCTGGCTGCTGCAGAGCACGCCAAAGCTGATGCCGGAGCTGTTCGGCGCCAAGCCCTTTTTGCTGCTGGCGGCGGCGCTCGCCTTTTCGGCGTGCAGCAAGCCGGTTCCGTCGGTGATTATCGGCGCGGTCTGCGGTGTGCTGTCGGATATTGCTGCCGGCGGCGGCGTCGGCTTTTTTTCCGTCACCTTTGTGCTGGTCTGCTTTGCGCAGGCAAGCGTGCTGGGAACCTATCTCAACCGCAATTTGCTCACGGCAGCGGTGCTGTCAGCCGGTTCCGTCGCGGCGGTTTTGAGCCTGTATTGTCTTTTGTTCAGAATTATTCCCGGCGCCGACGGCGGCAGCCTGTATCTGACCGCCTATCTGCCCAGAATGCTCTGCACATTTATTTCTTTTGTGCCGCTTTACGGCTTGATGAGTCTGATAACGAAGAAGATAAACAGATAGGGAGAAGCCGCCATAAGCATATTTTATATAGAACCATGTGGCTGAGCGAAAGATTTCTCCCCGGGAGAAGGCTTTTGCTCACATAGATAATTCTGCAATGCGACGAACACGGCGCGGCAGGAGCAAACCTGCCACTGCAAGCAACTTTCGGCAGTTGCGCGCGGCATTATAAATCCGGAGCGAAGCGACCCTTCACTCCAAATTCCACATTCCACATTCCAAATTTAAAATTTCAACTTTCCACTTTTCACTTTAAAAAGGGGGTTTCCGCTTTTTGAAAAATAAACTCCGCGGCAAGCTGCCGTTTACGGTTTGCGCGGTTCTTGTGCTGGTGGCTGCGGCTGTTTTTGTTGCGCGTCTGGCTGACTGGCAGCTGATTCACGGTGCGGAATACAAGCGCATGGCGAACCGCTCCACCGGCTATAACGTCGAAACACCGGCGACGCGCGGCGAGATTCTCGACCGCAACGGCGTGGGCTTGGTGACAAACAGCACGCACTACAAAATCGTGATTGACAAGGTGTATGCCGATGACAGCACGCTCGACAGCTTTTTGCTCAATCTGATGGAGCTGTTAAAGTCCACGGGCGACAAGTGGGACGACACCCTGCCCGTGCTGCTGCAGGACGGTGTTTTTGTCTATCAGGAAAAGAAAGACGAGGAGATTCAGACGCTTCTCGAAACGATTGAGGCGACCGGTGAGGTGACGGCGCAGCGCTGTGTGGATTTGATGTGCAGGCGCTATCATATCGACGGCGGTCTCAGTGACAAAGAAAAGCGCGCGCTCTGTTCGGTGCGCTATAATATGGAAATCAGCGGCTATTCCAACGCCGTTCCCTATACCTTTGCCTCCGACGTGAGCCGCAGCGGCGTGAGTGCCGTGAGCGAGAACACGCAGGGCGTCAGCGGCGTGGACGTGCAGACCTATCTGGTACGCTCCGCCAAAAATCCCACGCTGGCGCCGCATGTGCTGGGCGCGCTGGGCGCTGTGACCGAGGAGGAATTTAAGGAGCTTTCGCACAGCCCCAAGCACTACACCATCAACGACACGGTCGGAAAATCCGGCGTGGAAGCGGCGATGGAGGAGGAGCTCAAGGGCGAGGGCGGCAGCAAGATAATTCAGCGCAACGCGGACGGCACCATCGTCGAGACTGTGGAGACAAAGGAGTCCAAGCCCGGCAACACCGTCTTTTTGACGCTTGACGAAAAAGTGCAGCAGGCGGCGGCGGAATCGCTGGAGCGCAATATCAAGGCGGCACAGGAGGCAGGCAGGCAGGAGGCGCGCAGCACCGGCAAAAAATTGCAGGGCGAGGACTGCCAAGCCGGTGCGGCGGTGATGCTGGATGTCAGCAGCTTTGCGGTGCTGGCGGCGGCAAGCTATCCGACCTACGACCTCAACCGCTATTCGTCCGACGACGCCTACTACACCAAGCTTTCAAACGACAAGACCTCGCCGATGTACAACCGCGCGCTGTCCGGCACCTTTGCGTGGGGCTCGGTCTTTAAGCCGGTCGTCGCCATGGCGGCGCTCGAGGAGAAAATCATCAAGCCGACCGACACCGTGAACTGCACGCAAAAATACGACTACTATCCCTCCAACGTGGTGCAGTGCATGCACCGCCACGGCACCGTGGATTTGCGCAATGCGATTACGCAGTCGTGCAACTACTTTTTTGCCGAAACCGGCAGAAAGCTCGGCATTGACACCATGTATCTGTATGCCGAGCGGTTCGGGCTGGGCGAATATACCGGTATCGAAATCGAAGAATCGCGCGGCACGCTCGCCGGACGCGACAGCCAAAGCTGGATGCCCGGCAACACCGTACAGGCGGCAATCGGCCAGGCGGACAATGCCTTTACACCCTTGCAGCTCGCGACCTACGTCGCCACCATCGCCAACAACGGCGTGCGGCTGAAAACGCATATCATCAGCAAAATTACCGACTATGAGCGCAAAAACGTGCTGGCTTCTTATGATGAGCCGGTCAAAACGGAGGAGAGCGGCGTCTCGGCTGCCAATCTCAAAATCGTGCAGGAGGATATGCTCGGCGTGACGCAGGACGCGGTAGGCACCGCGAATTATATGTTCGGCAACTACAAAATCAAGGTCGCCGCCAAAACCGGCACCGCCGAAAACTCCGGCTCCGATAATACCGCCTTTATCTGCTACGCGCCCTACGACAAGCCAAAGGTCGCTGTTGCCGTGATGGTGGAGCACGGCGTGCGCAACAACTTTTCTCTGCAAATCGCCAAGGACATGCTGGACAGCTATTTTTTCCGCTGAACAAGGGTATGTGACCTTTGGGGCGAGGCGAACAGCGGCAGGATGCGTCATTATTTTTTGCCGATTATCACTATTGACTAAAATAAGTCCTAAAATTTTGTTTGATAAAAGTGCTGACTTTTATTGCATTTTACAAAAATTTATGTTAATATAATTCAGAGGTAGTATAATATGGACAATGTAATTGTTGTCGCTTCCGGAAAAGGCGGCACCGGCAAGTCGACCGTGTGCATCTGTCTTTCCGTGGCGCTTGTCAAAAAAGGGAAGAAGGTACTGCTGATTGACTGCGACAGCGGTATGCGCGGCTTAGACATCATGCTCGACATCGAGCAGGATATTCTGTTTGATGCGTCTGACGCGGTTTGCGGCAATTGCAGCTTCGGCGAGGCGATTTACAAAAGTCCGCACAACAAAAACCTCTTTTTGATGGCGGCGCCCTTTGACGCCGAAAATGAGCTGAGCCCGTCTGTGTTCAGGCAGTTGGTCGATTCGGTCAAGAACAACTTTGACTATGTGATCATCGACTCGCCTGCCGGCATCAATTCCGGCTTTGTCACGGCTGCGGCTCCTGCCGACAGAGGGCTGATTGTCACCAATGCCGAGCCGACCGGCGTGCGCGGCGCGCTCAAGGTGCGCAAAAAGCTGGAGGCACTCGGCGTGAAGTCTCTGCGGCTGGTGATTAACCGCTTTGACCGCCGCATGTTCAAAAAGCTCGGGTTCTATGCGGATTTGGATGCGGTGATTGACGCGGCGCAGACGCAGCTGATTGCGCTGGTGCCGTTTTCGGTCGATATTTCCGTCATTATGCAGCGGGGCGCCGCGGGCTTGGAGCAAAGCTCCGCTCTGCAGGTGTTTGACCGTCTTGCCGACCGGCTGGACGGACAGCGCGTGCCGCTGCTCTACAGATAAGTTGTTGAAATAATTGCGAGTTGAAATAATTGTGAAAAGTTTGGAGGAAAGAGTATGAATATAGCATTGATTGCACATGATGAGAAAAAAGAACTGATGGTTCAGTTTTGCATCGCTTACTGCGGCGTGCTGAGCCGCAACAACCTCTGCGCCACAGGCACAACCGGCAAGATTGTGAGCGAGGCGACCGGCTTGACCGTGCAAAAATTCCTCTCCGGCGCACAGGGCGGCAGCCAGCAGATTGCCGCGCGCATCGCGTGCAACGAGATTGACATGCTCCTGTTCTTCCGCGATCCGCTCAACCAAAAGCCCAACGAGGCAAACGATATGGATATGCTGCGCCTGTGCGACATGCACAATATTCCCGTTGCCACCAACATCGCCACCGCCGAGGTGCTCATTCACGGACTGGAGCGCGGCGACCTCGACTGGAGAAATATTATCAAATAAAGCGCCGCGTTGCGTGGCTTTGCGCAGCCGGACAGCGGCTGCTTTCGCAGGATTTTTCAGAGCAAAAGGGTTTGGGGTTCCAAGCCCTTTGATTTTTGTTGTTTAAGTGACAGGCAACAGTGAGTCCGCGCCGCCGTTTTTTTATCCAAAAGGGAGAAAAATCCCGAAACCGGCGCCGGGATTTGCGTTTTTTGAAAAAGTATGTTATAATAATAATTCGGTAACTAATAAGATTTATTTTGTGAGAGGAAGTGAAGGCATGTCGCTGACAGAATGGGATTATTCAGACATTACACCGGAGGTGAATGTACTGGCGAAAAAGATGGAGAAAAACTCGCAGATTGACGTGAATTTGTACAGCAAATACGACGTCAAAAGAGGTCTGCGCGACCTTGACGGCAAGGGCGTTTTGACCGGACTGACCGATATTTCTACCATCAAGCAAAACAAGCTGGTTGACGGCAAGCTGGTTCCTTGTGACGGTGAGCTGTATTACCGCGGCTACAACGTCAACGATATTGTCAGCGGTATTCGCCGCGACAACCGCTTTGGCTTTGAGGAGATTGTGTATTTGCTGCTGTTCGGCGAGCTGCCCGACGTGGCGGAGCTGCAATCCTTCAAGGAGCTGCTGGTGCGCTACAGAACCCTGCCGCAGAACTTTGTGCGCGACGTGATTCTCAAGGCGCCGAGCGACGATATGATGAACTCCATTGCGCGCAGCGTGCTGACGCTGTTCTGCTACGACAAGCACGCCAACGATACCTCCATCAACAATGTGCTCAGACAGTGTGTGCAGCTGATTTCGGTATTTCCGCTGCTGTCGGTCTACGGCTACCACGCCTACAACCACTATCTGCGCGACAAGAGTCTCTATATTCACTATGCCGAGCCGACCATGTCCACCGCCGAGGTCATTCTGTCGCTGCTGCGGCCCGACCGCAAGTACACGGACTTGGAGGCAAAGGTGCTCGATATGGCGCTGATTCTGCATATGGAGCACGGCGGCGGCAACAACTCCACCTTTACGACCCATGTTGTCACTTCCTCCGGCACCGACACCTACGCCGCGATTTCGGCGGCGCTGGCCTCGCTCAAGGGCCCCAAGCACGGCGGCGCAAACGTCAAGGTGTTTGAGATGTTTGAGGATTTGAAGAAGAATGTGCGCGACTGGACGGACGACGACGCCATTACCGCCTATCTCGAAAAGCTGCTCGACCGCGAAGCGTTTGACCGCAAGGGCTTGATTTACGGTATGGGTCACGCCGTCTACACCATCAGCGACCCGCGTCAGAAGATTCTAAAGGGCGCGGTACATACGCTGGCGCATGTGGAGGGCTTTTCGAAGGACTTCGATTTGTACGAGCGTGTGGAGCGCCTGGCGCCGATTGTCATCGGCAAAAAGAGAAAGATTTATAAGGGCGTTGCCTCGAATGTCGATTTTTACAGCGGCCTGCTCTACAGCATGCTCGACATTCCCTGCGAGCTGTACACGCCGCTGTTTGCCACGGCGCGTATCGCGGGCTGGAGCGCACACCGGTTGGAGGAGCTGGTCAACGGCGGCAAGATCATCCGCCCTGCCTACATGAGCATCTCCGAAGAAAAGCCCTATACGCCTCTGCAAAGAAGGTAAGCATGATATAAAATGGACAAGGTAATTCGGCGTCAAAGGCTGGTGCATTATGCCGCCTCCGCCATCGGCGGCTTTTGGGGCGGCTACACGATACTCAATCACATGGATATTTTCGGCAATGCGCAGACCGGCAACCTTATCAAGCTGGTGCTCGGCGTGTCACACGGCGATTTTCGCTTTGTCGGCTTTATGGCGCTCAGCTTTTTGGTCTATTGCGGCGGCAACGTGTTCTATGTGCTGGTGCGGCGACGGGTCAAGGTCAGCATGAAAATTGTCAGTCTGATTTGTTCGGCTGCGGTTGTGGCGCTCATTGGCGCGCTGCCCTTTGTGCGCAACGATTTTGTCGCCTGTTATCCGATTGTGTTTGCGGCGCCGATTCAGTGGAACGCCTTCAAGATTGCCGACGGCAACGCGAGCTCCACGATTTTTTCGTCCAATAACGTGCGGCAGGCGTCGATGCTGACGACCAACTATTTTCTCAACCGCAGCAGCGCGAACGCCGCAAAGGCGCGGTTCTACTGGCTGACGCTGCTCGGCTTTCACAGCGGCGCAGCGCTTGCCGGTGTGACGGGCATGTGGTGCGGCGTCAACAGCATTTGGTTCTGCTACATTCCGGTTGCCGTAACGGTCGTTCTCTACTGCCGCTACAAAGGAGAATTGCTCATAAAGGGCGCCGACGGACGCCGGAAACGCCTAAAACAATAACGATAAAAAACGGAGCTGACGCACAACCGGTCAGCTCCGTATTGATTTTGGAAATCATGAATCAGGAAATATAAAACACGAATCATGAAGAAAAATTATTCCCTCAGCTTGTTCAGCTTTTCGATTTTCTTCGCTCTTTTGTAGCGGTAGAGGACGTTTTCCGCCCATTCGCGGTCGATGTTGACAAAGCCGCGCAGCTTTTTGTCCTTGACGGCAAACCGGTCAACAATCTCCTTGGACTTGCTGTAGATTTCCAGCCGCGCCGTCTGCACATAGGGCGTGCGCTCCTCACCGGTAAAATAGGTGAAGCCCATGGTGTTGCTCTCGCGGTCGTACATGGAGAGGTAGCCCTCCGACACGTCGGCGCCGCCGAGCTTTTTGGAAACCGTCTGGCTGATGGCAACCTTTGTCAGCTCCACCGCCATGTCGTCAAGACCGGATTCGAAGATAAAAATCTTCTCCTTAAAGCTGTTAAAATTGGGCGCGACGCGCTTGTTGATGCGGCGCAGGTGGCTGTATTTGGATTCCAGCTCCTTGTCGCAGAGCTGAAAACGCTCGACACGCGGAATAAAATAGACCATGAAGCGGTTTTTCATATCATTGTAGAGAATAGGGTAGGTGAGCCGCGCCTGATAGCCGCATGCCGGACAGCACCACGCGAACAGCTCTCCCTCCAACACCTTGTCGCGCATGTCGGGATGGTTGGTGACATTGACGCTTGTGTAGATGTCCGCCTTGGCAAGCTCGCCGCAGGACGGGCAGACGACCGCTTTGTTTGTCTGGTTTGAGGGCATGTAAGGTTCACTTCCTTGTGGGTTCTCTCTCTATTATAGCAACGGCAGCGATTTTTCACAAGTAAATTTTAAAAAAATATTGATTTTATTCCGAATATCTGTCATAATACATAGTAATGAATATTAAATAAGGAGAATGACTATGTCTATTTTCAATACATTCGTCAACGGCTTCAATTCGGCAGTGGAGGCAATTTCGTCAACGGCGCAGACCTTGGTGAAGAAGAATCGCACCAACGCCAAGCTCAACCGCCTCAGAGATGTGATGAAGAGCGAGAGCGAGCTGATGAACCGTGCCTATATTGCGCTGGGCAAGGGCTATTATGAGCAAATCAAAAAGGGCGAAAAGCCCGACTCCGAGCGAGAGGCAAAGCTGGTGGAGCTGATTGACAACTGCAAGGCGCGCATTGCCAAGGCACGCGACTGCTACAGACAGATTGTGGAGAAGCAGAACGAGTTTTTGTACACCTCCGTTTCCGGCGCTCCCAAAAAGGAGGAGCACTTTGAGAAGAAGGATGTGGTGGACATCACCGTTGCCTGCTCCAACGAAAACGAATACAACTCCAGTCCGTTCCCGAAAAAGGAGGAGAAGGACGTTGCGGAGGTTGTTGCCGACGCGTATATTGACGACGAAGCGCCGGTGGAAGAGCTTTTTGAAAGCTGAAAGCGGAAAGCGAATTGATACTAATACCTAATAAAAAGTAGACAATCTTTGCGGTCTATTTTCCGCAATACTGCGTTGTCGTCCTTGCAAGGCGACAGCCTTGCGGCGTCCTCCGCCTTGTCTTGCGAAAAATATCCTCGCAGAATATCCTCGCAAAATATTAGTCTACTTTCTATCAGGAATTAGTATGAAGCTGCGAGCGAATCGTTTATCAAAATAAAAACAGCGCTGTGAAGAACCGGAGAACAAATCCTCCTCTTCACAGCGCTTTTGCTTTTGAAATTGTGTGAGTTGCCGATTAGCAGAAGTAAACAGCCATTTCGTGCTCTTCGCCGTCAGCTACAAAATAAGCCTTGCTCTCTTCGGGCTTGAGATAAATAGCGATTTCCTTGGCATCCTTGCCGTAGGTCGCCTTTACGTTAGCAACAACATCGTCGACAGAAACCTGAACGCCGCCAAACTCTACGAAGAAGTTAACCTTAGCTTCCGCAGGCTTTTCGGGCTTCTTGGGAGCTGTTTTCTTGGGAGCAACCTTCTTCTTGGCAGGATCCTTCGCTGCTTTTTCAACAGTCTTTTCTACAGCTTTCTCGACTGCTTTTGTTGCCTTGGTAGTTTCTTTTTCCGCTGCTTCTGCTGCCGCAGCAGCTTTTTTTGTTCTTGGCATCAAAATCCCTCTTTTCAGTTGTGATCAATAATCATTTTTTATCTGTATTTTTTGCCTGCATGCCCATTATACCTTTTACAAAAATATTTGTCAATCGTTACAAATTATTTTTGTCGCTTAATACATATTTTAAGAAATTATCATTTTCAGTTGGTTAATTTTAACAATATATCCCTGCGGTTTTTGTCAAATATACAGTATTGACAGTGCGTGCGCTGTGTTTTTGTTGCAATATTTTTTGTCCTATGTTACAATAGAAAATAATGCAAAAACAAAAAAGAGGGGGATTGTATGTTTTTTGACAACTTTATTCTGATCGCGCAGCAGGTGCTGGTGCTGTTTATTCTCATCGGCGTCGGCTTCGCCTGCGGAAAGTTTAAGGTTATCACCGAAGAAGCTTCCAAAAAAATGACCGACATCGTGCTCTATGTCGTGACCCCGTGCGTTATGGTAAACGCCTTTCAGCGCGAGTTTTCGTTTGATTTGCTCGGACAGGTCTTTTTGGCGGCAGGCATCGCGCTGGCAATTTTGATTTTGTCAATCCTGCTCACCAAGCTGGTGTTCCACGACAAGGACCTCGCCCGGCGCAAGGTGCTGCAATTCTCCGTGGTATTCTCCAACTGCGCCTTTATGTCGCTGCCGCTGCAAAAGGCGCTGCTCGGTGACGAGGGCATGTTCTTCGGCTCTATCTTTGTCGCCATCTTCAATATCGTGGTGTGGACGTTCGGTCTGGTCGATATGAGCGGCGACCGCAAAATGCTGTCCGCCAAGCGGCTGGCGCTCAACCCGGGCATTATCGGCTTTGTGGCGAGCATGATTATCTTTGTCACCGGTGTGCAGCTGCCGGTGTTCATCTCGGCGCCCATCAGCCATCTGGCAAATCTCAACACGCCGCTGCCCATGCTGATTATCGGCTACTACCTCGCCAACGCGCGGCTCAAAAAGGCGTTTACCGACCTCGGCTCCTATTTGGCGCTCGCGCTGCGTCTGATTGTCATTCCGGTCGGCGTGCTCTTTGCCATGGCGCCGTTCGGCATTAACCGCAACATGGTCATCGCCTTTGTTATCGCCTGCTCCGCGCCGACAGCCGCCACCTGCACCATGTTCTCGGCAAAGTTTAACCGCGACGTGGAGCTGTCGGTCGGCGTGGTCGCGTCGTCCACGCTGCTGTCCATCGTGACGATGCCGCTGGTCGTGAGTCTGGCGTACACCGTCTGTCCGGCATAGGGAGGCGGCTATGCCCAGAAGCTCACGGCAGAAGCAGAAGCTTTTGTATCTGCAAAAGATTTTGCTCGAAAAAACAGACGAAAACCATCCGCTTTCGCTCAGCGAAATCACGGAGCTGCTGGCGGCTTACGGTATCCGCACCGAGAGAAAGGCGCTCTATGACGACCTGCAAATTCTCGAGACCTTCGGCTTGGATATTTGCCGCACGCGGTCAAGCACGATGCGCTATTTTGTGGGCAGCCGCGATTTTGAGATTCCCGAGCTGAAGCTGTTGGTGGACGCGATTCAAAGCGCCAAGTTTATTACCCACAGCAAGAGCCTGAAACTCATCAAAAAGCTGGAGGGACTTGTCAGCGAAAACGACGGCAAGCAGCTGCAGCGCGAGGTGGTGGTGACCAACCGCGTCAAGACCTTTAACGAACAAATCTATTATAATGTGGATGAAATTCACAATGCCATCGCTCAAAACAAAAAAATATCATTTCGTTATATGAAATGGCAGACGGACTTCGGCGGAAACGCAAAAATCGTTCGTGTGGAGCGGCATCCCGGAAAAACCTACATCATCTCTCCCTTTGCCTTGTGTTGGGACGACGAAAACTATTATTTGGTAGGATTCGATTCAAAGGTAGAAAAAATCAAGCATTTTCGGGTTGACAAGATGGAAAAAATCAGTATAATAGACAGTGTGCGCGACGGCACGGACAGGTTCGAAAAATTCAATCTTGCCCATTATGCCAAAAGCGTTTTTTCTATGTTCGGCGGCGAGGAGAGCGAGGTGACGCTGAGCGTTGCCAACGACCTGATCGGCGTCATTGTTGACCGCTTCGGCGCAGATGTGTTCATTCGCCGCGACGGCGACAGCCGGTTTTTGATAACTGTCGGTGTGGTGTTGAGTCCTCAGTTTTATGCGTGGCTGTTCGGCTTGGGAACAGGCGTGCGCATTGTGTCGCCTCAAAGGGCAATTGAGGAATACAGGACAAGGATTTTGGAACTGGAGCGGTTTTATTAACAAATTTTTGCTATAATACAGTGAATTTTTGCACTAAAGGCAAAATCTTATTGACAAAACAATTTGTTATATGTTATAATAAAAGTGTAAGATAGGGATACTATATATCAAATCCGGAAAAGGAGGAGCGATAATCGGCAATTATTTTTAGAAAAGGGGTGTAAAAATGGGCTTGGAATTATTGCGTTCAACTTCGGCGTCCAATTCCGTTTTCCGCGTTGTCTGTGGGGAAATGGTTCTCTCTGACAAACAGAATCTTCACAACGAGGCGGTATTCGGTCATGTGCGCGAAGGTGTACTGGGTATCAGTATCGATGACCAATCCATTGTTCTTAAAAAAGACGATCTTTATTTTATTTCGCCAAACCGCAAATATCGTTTTTTTGACAACGAGAACGCTTCGGTTGAGGTCATTAGTTTGAACTTTTCAAATGCAACTGCAGTGAGTCAGGACTATATTCCGCAGAGCATCATTCGCGCACTTGTAAACGGTAATTGTTCGTCTTTTGCAAAAATATCCTCGGGCGAGAGCAGCTATGCGTTTATTTGCAGCGCGTTTGCAGATGTCAAAAAAGCGGAAAGTGATAAACCGGAGTATTTTCAGCTCTTGGTTTACAGCAAAATGTACGGAATGTTCTATGAGCTATTCTCTAACAAATACATCAAGATTTTGGATGTAGAGATGAGAAGCAAAAAGTATCGTGCGCTGTTGCGTGTGACTCATTATATTGATGAGCACTACAGCGAGGGCGTTTCTCTGGAGGAGGTTGCCGAGGCAACCGGCATCAGTCGCTACTATGTTTCGCATCTGTTTAAGGAGTTGATGGACAACACCTTTGTCGGCTACGTAAACGAGCTTAGACTGAATCATGCCACCATGCTTCTGGTAACAACTGACAGTCCCATTATTGAAATTGCCTCAAAATCCGGGTTTAATAATCTCTCTAACTTCAACAGAGCTTTTAAGATGTATTTTGGCAAAACTCCCTCCACATACAGAAAAGGCTGATTTTTGCGCTGCGCCGTGCCGTTTGGCACGGCGCTTTTTTTGGTTTTTTGACGCGTTTTTTCGTGCCAAAAATGCCGCCTGCTTTTCGGCACTTTTGTACATATTGCCTTCCGGAAATCAATCGCTTTTCAAAAAAATACAAATAAATAAAAAAACAAAGAGAAAATATATTGCAAAAAGCAATTGCTTTTGGTATAATTATTATGTTCATTTATATGTTCAAATAATTAAAGGAGGAACATTTTATGCAAAGAACAAAAAAAGCTATTTGCTTGCTTTTGTCCGTGCTGCTCGCTCTTTCATGCTTCACATGCTTGGCATCGGTAACGGCATTTGCGGCAGACGACGACACATCCATTCTGTATGACGATGTTGACGGCGACGATGCTCTTACCGTTCAGGATGACACCCTCATCCAGCGCTATCTCGCTGAATTCATCGACAAGTTCCCGGCAGAGGATGCAAGCGAAGAAGATACCCTTATCGTAGCAGGCTCCGAGACCGAAATCTTCGGCACCGGCTGGGACGGCACCAACGAAGCCAACCTGATGACCAAGCAGGCTGACGGCACCTACACCAAGGAATACACTGTTGACAAGGCTTATGATGCAGTTCAGCTCAAGTCCGTCAAGAACGGCGCAGAGTGGATCGGCGACGAGACCGGCACATTCATCGAAATCAGCATTGACCAGCAGCACATGTGGTTCTATGAGAACGGTAACCTGATTGTGGATACACCGGTTGTCACCGGCAACGACGACGGCGATTGCAACACGCCCACCGGCAGCTACGCGATTCAGAGCCGCGAAGTTCAGATGACGCTGGTCGGCGAGGACTATGAGTCCTATGTAGATTACTGGCTCGGCTTCAACGGCGGAATCGGTATTCATGACGCAAGCTGGCGCGACGATTTCGGCGGCGACATCTATCAGGGCAACGGCTCCCACGGCTGTGTCAACACGCCGTTTGACAAGGTGAAAACCATCTATGAGCATGTAGAGGTCGGCACGCCTGTTTATGTCTATTAAATTCAATAAACCTGTTTTATGACAAACCAAAGTGCTGTCGCACTAAGCCCTAACAAAAAGAAAAAGACCGGGTAGCCCGAAAAGGGTT
>CAMJOD010000028.1 GCA_946407465.1 uncultured Clostridia bacterium | reverse complement strand
GGTCACGTCGCAGGTGCTCCAGGTGCCGAGAACGGTTTTGTCGTCAAACTTGGCAAATGGCTGCACACGGAAATAATAGGTCTCGCCGGTCTCGAGCTTTTCGGAAGCGTAGTTGGTGTCGGAGGTGCTGCCCACCAGCTGATACTCGCCGTGCTTACCCTTTGCCATGTACACATCATAGCCGTCGGCGGCGCTTCTGTCCTGCCAATACACAACCACGCGGTTGTTGGCGGACTTGGCAACCAAGCCGGAGGGAGAGCTGAGTCCGCTCACCAAGTCAATTGTTTCGCTCTCGCCGGAGAACTTTTCGCTGCCGGTCTGACGGAACGGACGGACTTGATAGGTATACAGCTCGCCGTTTTCGACTTCCTCGTCGTTATACTCTGTCAGGTCGCCGTCGATTGTCTCGTAGATGGAGAGCTGATAGCCGTTGTCCTTGCTGCCGCGATAGATGTCGTAGCCGTCATACTTGGCGTCTGTTTGCCAGCTAAAGCCGAGCACCTCGCCGGAATGCTCATATTCCAGCTCGCCGACGCTCGCGACCTTGGTGGCGGTTTTGAGCTGCGTGGCAGGACATTCAATGGTCTGAATCCCCTCGCTGATGCAGGCGGCAACCTTGATCCAATAGACATTGGAACCTGTCAGATTGCCAAGCTCCGCAGTGGTATCCTGTACTTCGGCAACCTTTTTGTAAGTATTGTCGCCGTCCTTGTCGCAAAGATAAACATTATAGCTGACAGCGTCGGGCACCTGATCCCATGTCAGAACGATACGGTCAAATTCATCAGAGGTTTTTTTGAGATTTTTGACCTCTCCCTTGACAGGGGTGAGGGGCTTTTCAATTTGATTGCGCACAGCCGCCGCCATCGACTTTTCGCTGACCGCCGTCTGTGTGGTCTGAGTGTTGGCGGTTTCGGAGGCAAAAATTCCGATAACGGACACGCCTGCGACAATTACAACGGCGCCGATGAGAGCAATCAAAGCAATTCTGCTTTTGTTCATATATGCAGTCCCCTTCTCAAATAATTGTTTTCGAAACATATTATACTCCATTTTGTCATAATCTGTCAATGAATAAATGAAAAATAATTCTGTTCAAACTTCCGTTGTTTTGGCGCTTTCGGCGCAACTTTTAAGCGATTTTTACCACAGAGAATTTTGGATGGCAAAAACAGGGCGTTTTGTATCCGCGGTCAGTTCCACTCCTTTTCTCTGCTTTGATGCTATTTTCTAAAACGCGTCTGACAAGCGGCTGTATAAACAAATGCCGCGAAACGAACGCGAACACCATTCTTTGAAACGGATTTCTCGGCATACAATTCCTCCTCAAAAAACAGACACAATATGTTTTTGATTCCTTTGTCAAACTGTCCTGTGAAGCCCTATTATCTAAGGAAAAGAAAAAGCAAAAAAACCGGAGAAATTTTCAAAAATTTAAAAGATTTTTCAAAAAACCGTCGTCATATAAGGTGAAAGGACGCGGCAGCATCCGTCTCCCTTTCATAAAACGCGCGATTTGCGCAAAAGGAGGAACTATTTTGAAAAAATTAACCAAAAGGGCGGCAAGTCTGCTTGTTGCCGCCGTCATGTGTGTGCCTGCCGTCACCTCGGTTGCGGCGGTCGAGGGCGTGAACTACGACGAATACGACTGTGTAAAGCTGGAGCTGAACGATTTTGAGATGCCTGCTTACGGGAACGGAAGGTTCGGGTTCTGTTATGACAGTAATTATTATCGCAATTATTATTCGTATATATATAACAGTGACGAACTTTTTTCTATGATGGGCGGCTCTGTCACATGGGAAAATACAATGCTCGGGGAATTCACGGAGACCTTCGACGATCTTGCCGCGTATGCCGAGCAGCACAACCTATACCCCAGTGTTTGGAATGAAGTCTTTTACCGAAAAGACGGAATGGATGTGACCGTGCATGTAGGCAACGCAGAGGATGATGTACACATCACGCCGGTGTCAACAACACAACCGCTTGTGACTGACTTCACCGTCAGTGACTGTGAGATGGCTGTGGGAGATGAAGATATATTAATCCCAAACTTTTCCTTTACCCTTGCCGACGGCACGACCCACCGGCAGGACGACAGCCTCTTTGTCCAGTTCGCCGGAGGATACCGCAACCCCTTTGAGCTTGATTTCGGCGGAAAGCGCAAGGAAGAACTGGAGATCGGCGAATACACCGTGACCGCCCGGTTGATGGATGCGGAAACCACCTTCCGTCTCACGGTCAGGGATCACTTGGATATTGCAGACATCACGTTCGATAAACTGGTATTTGACGAAGTGATCGACAAAGGAACACCTCTCGGCATCAGTGAGATCCGCTATACCGACGGCACATCCGTCAAACCGCAGCGCTGGTTTGATTTTGGCTGGAAGAGCGTCGAGGATTATACCTATCACCCGTCTAAAATGGCGCTGCCGATCCACTTTGAGATCACTGTGGACGACGACCCGTGGACTGTCGGCGAGCATTCGCTGACCATCAAAAACTACGACTTTTCCAAGACCTACACCTACCGCGTGGAGCCAACTAAGATCAAGAGCATCGTGGCGGACGATATCGTGCTGTCCGAGGCAGACGGCACGCCGGATTATTCTTACGGAAGCAACGGAGAGATAACGTACTACAACTGCTTCAAGAATTATCAGCCGCACGTTACAGTCACCTTCCGCGACGGTACGACGGAGGAATATGCGGAATACCGCTGCGATCGTTCGGAGGCGAACTTAAACGTACCCGATTATCTTTCCGTCGAGGACGACCAGAGCGCGGAAAACCCGTGGACAGTCGGTGAGCATACCGGCACCGTCTATCTGTACAACACCTCGGTGCCGTTCAAGGTGATCGTCACCGAAAGTCCGGTCACGTCGATCTCCGTAGACGATATGACCGTCGGCCCCGAAAGCCTTAACAACGATCCTTGGGAACCGGCCTATGAGATCAAGCCCGACGTTACCGTACACATGGCGGACGGCACGACCCAAACCCTGTCGTATGGCGAAGCCTACACATGGCAGGATCGTGACTACACGGTGACCCTCTCAAATGTGTTAAGCTACAGGGAAAAGCTGAATGAAAAAGCCTACGGCACACATATCGTCTATGCACATTTCATGGGCAAGATTGTGCCGTTCAAGGTCACGGTAAACGGGCTCAAAACCCTCTGTCTGGACAACATTACCGATAACGGCGACAGCCTGACAATCGCTTATACTGCCCAAAAAGCAGACGGAACCGTCTGCACCGGCAGCTTTACAGCTGACAAGCCCGAGCGGTTTTATGAATGTACAGCACATGATGAAACCCTCGGTTCGGTCACTCTGGCATATGACGACACATACACACTGCGCATAGGCGCCCACCGGATACCGCTCACCACAGGCGAAACCGTCCGTCTGTACAGCGAACGCGGCGACGCAGACGGCGACGGCACGGTCACGATTCAGGACGCCACCCTCATTCAAAGAAGTCTTGCGGAGTTCGACGACGTATCTCTCAACAGAAACGAATATCCCGAAAGCTTTTATGCCGCCGACGTCAACAGCAACGGAAAGATTGACATCGGCGACGTCACCGCACTTCAAAGGATGATTGCTTCGTAAGTGCAAGCTGCGGCGCTTGACTTTGCCGGTAGCCGGTGATATGATAGTAACAATGAGATAATACGAAAGGGAGGAACGGCTGTGGAAAACCGAGAGCTAAAGGAGCTGCTGACCGCGCTGGCTGAGGGGCAAAGCGCCGACTGGAACGCGCTGTTTTGTGAAATCGAGCCGACCATCAAAGCCATCTGCACCGAGTTTTGTTCGGGCGCAGACAGCGCGGAGGACGCGGCGCAGGACGTTTGCCTGATGGTCTACCGCAAGATTGCGCTGCTTGCCGCCTCGGACGCGCCGCTGCAATATATCAAGCGAATGACGCGCAACCACTGCGTCGATTTGTATCGCCGCAACAAAAAGCAAGCCGTTCTGAACGACACGGAGCAGATTGACGAGACAATGGTCGCCGAGCCTCACGGCAAAAGCGATCCGCAAACACGGTTCGTCTCCGGCGTCAGCGACACGGTCGCCGAGATGATTGCCACCCTGCCTGCCTCCCAGCAGGAGGTGCTCCGTATGAAATATAACGAGGACTTGTCCATTCGGGAGATCGCGCAGCGCCTGCAAATCCCCGAGGGCACCGTCAGCTCGCGTTTGTACTACGCGCACCACGCCATCGAAAAAAAGGTGCTCCACTACGAAAAAAAGCACCGCATCAAACTGCGGCTCAAAATCCCGTTTGCGCTGCTGCCGTGGCGGCGGCTTTCGCAAAAGCTTTTGCTCCGGTCGTCCACCGTTGCCGAGAGCACTTCGGCAGCCGACGCCGCCAAGCAATCCGCCGTCGCGGCCATGGCGGTCGTCACCGGCGCGGCGGCGCTCGGAACAGGGCTGACGCACACGGATTTTCCGCCGCAGCCGCAGACAGAGGCGGCGGCGCAGGAGCAGGACACGCCCGACACGTCCGACCGTCACACAAACGTGGCGGCAATGGGCGAGGCCTCCGCGGAGAACGAGACCGTCTATCGGGACGAGAGCATTCTGCTGACGCGCACCACCGCCGTGCCGCGCACCATTCCCGTAACAAGCACGCAGTATCGCTATGAGACCGTGCCGGCGGAGCCTGCCGCAGAAGCCGCCGCAGAAGCCGCCGCAGAAGCCGCCGCGGAACCGGCAGCGCCGCACACACCGCGCTTTGTCGGCGAAAAATACAACGACACGCTGCTGCGCGAGCCGCGGCTGACGGTGGACGACGTTGTGTTTGTCATGCCGTCGGAATGGGTCGAAAACGTCAACACGGAGCCGATTGACAAGATATTTTTCAGCGGAAAGCGCCGCTACTGCAAGGGCTATACCGTGTATGACAGCGAGCTGTACGCCTATCCCGATTTGCAGTCGGAAAACTACGCGCTGTTCAAGCTCTTTGTCACCGACTGTCCGCCGAAAAACGCCTATTTTCCGTCCGAAAACCTGCTCGGCAGCTGCGAGGTCGGCGGCGAACCGGCGTGGCTGTATTTGCAGCCGCTGTACAGCATGCACCCCATCGCGTACCGCATCGAGCCGGAAACCATCGCGGACGCTGTCGGCGGTATCGTTGAACGCGTCGAGGCAACGCGTTTGGACTTATATAATAAGGAAACTGCGCTCGCGCAGCTGAGCAGGTGAAGCATATGAACAAACCGGAACGTACCATCGCGGCGGACGCTGTTATCAAGACGGTTTTGCTGCAGCGCCGCCGCAGACGGCGCATCAAAGCGCTGTCCCTTGCGCTGACCGTGGCAATGCTTTCCACGGTGGCGGTGCTCGGTCTTATCCATCCGGCGCCGTCCTCCGTGAACACGCTGTATCAGCCGCGTCCTGCTGTTGCGGAGCCGCCGAAAGTCGTCTATGACTCCCGGCCCTCTCCGCAGCCAACGCAGCAGTCCGCGACCACACCCGTGACGCGGCGGCATGAGATGGTGGAGGAGGTCACCTCCTACGTCGATTACACCATACCGCAGACCAACGTGGTCACCGTCACCGCGCCGCGCTGTCAGGAAGGCACAGCCCAAAAGGCAGCGACGCCGTCCGCGCCCATGCCGCTGCACACCACCTGCACGGTTCACAAGGCAGTCAGCGGCAGTTCACTCTATTGTGACGGATACGACGTCACGGCGACGGACAACGGCGTTTTTATTGCCGACAGCGTGGGCGAGATGACCCGACTGCCTCTGTCCTGTCTGCCCGAACGGCTCACCTGCGGCGGCGGCTGGCTGCACTACAAAGACGGCGATCAAGCCTATCTGTACGATATGGCTTCCGGCAGCGAAACCGCCGTGGACAGTGACATCCGTCTCGGCTGTATGGCGGAGCTGGACGGCAAGCGGTTTTGCTTTGTGGTGCGCGACGGCAAGCTGCTGCAGCTTGACCCCTTCGGCGGCACGCAGGAGGTTTTGTTTGAACATGAGCGGCTCACCGAGCGCTTGGAGCTTGCCGGTCACTGGCTGTTTTTCTTTGCCGACGACGAGCCGACCGGCGCATGGGGCTCCTCCTACTACAATTTGCAGCTTTACCGCCGCGATTTGCTGACAGGCGAAACGCTCGCGCTGTTCCACGTCAACTACTCCGTTAAATTCCGCTATGCCGACAGCGACAGGGTGGTGTTTCTGATGGGCAACGGCCGCAACCAGTTTGGATATAATGAGGTCAGAGGTCCTTTTTACCGCTACACCGTGTACGCCAACGGCGACTACGCCATTTCGGAAGAGCAATGTGAGGAGGAATGGCGCAGCTATCTTACAGCCGATTCGTTCGCGCTGTATGAACAGGCAGGTGCATGGCGCGTCTATGATTACCGTGCCGAACGCGTCACAGACCTCAGCGGTTGGGAGGAAGGAACATGGTGGCGGCACAGCTGTTCAACCGACAGCGATACAATCGCCGTTCCGCTTCAGGACGATAACGACGCCGTCCGGCTGCAAATGCTCACGCTCGAAAACGGCGAGCCGCAGCTTCTCCGCGCCGATTTTACGCTAAAAGAGCACGAAACGCCTGTGCGGATTACCCGAAACGGCGTTTATATGGTGGAGGACGTCTCCCGATGGACAGAGAACGAGAAAGGCAACATTTTTCACGAACCCCACTATTTTCTCCGCTTTGTTCCATTCAAAAGCTAAAAAAATCACAAGCCCGATTCTGCGGAACCGGACTTGTGATTTTTTGTTTGGTATTATGCCAACACAACCTTGTATTCGGCAAGATACATTTGCAGGTAGGTCGCGTCGTTGATGTCGATGCTGCCGTCGGCATTGGCATCGGCAACCGCGCGCTGTTCGTCGTAGAAGCCGCACGCGTCCGCGAGGTAACGCTGAACGGTCGTCACATCGGTAACATTGACCTTGCCGTCGCCGTTGATGTCGCCGCTCTTGTGGATATGTCTGGCAGTGACGTCGATGCGTCCCATCTCCATACTTGCCCAATGGTTATAAACATAGCCTTCGGTGGAAACTATGTTGATAACGACGTCGTAGTCCTTCTCCGACGGGAAATCAAAGTGGACTAACGCCTTCAAAGCCGAATCGTCAAAGCTGTATTGGGTGGTGATGCCGTTCTTTTGGTCAACAACGGCGCAGTCCTTGCCAAAGGTCAGCACCTCGCTGTCGCCGTTTTCATAGTCCACACGCACCTGTGCGCCGTCCATGTGCAGCGGAATGCACTGCGCGTTGTCTCCGGTGGTGTAGCGCCGTACAAATACCGTGTCGGGCTTTTTCAGGAGCGTGATGCTCTTTGCCGCTCTGCCCTTGTAGCTTTCTGTAATGTAGACATTGACGGACAGGGTGCTTTCATCAAACGCGTAGCAGTCGCCGTAGTCAAGCGTCAGCTGCATGACGGTTTCATACTCGCCAACGTTCACGTTAAGATCGGTGACGGTGACGCTCTCTCCGGGGAATATCTCGCTGACGAATTTTTCGCCGTCCCAGCTGAGGTTGTCGCCGTCATACTGCCAGCTGAGGTTGTCGCCGTCATACTGCCACTCATCTATGCAGTAGGGCTCGGCATAGGTCACGTGGAGAGAGGTGCCGCTGAGCAGGGCGTTTGTGTCGTTCAGCTTGCTTTCGTCAGGCATATAGTCGAAATTTTCAAGGCTGACGGAGCTGAGCGTGATTTTGCCTTCACTGGAGGGAGCAAGGTATTTTTCCGTTACAAAGCTGCCCTGCTCACAGCCGAGCGCCGTGTTGAGCGCCTTTGTCGGCATCACGCCGTACTGACCGCCGCCGTAGTAGAAGTAAAAATCACCGCTGTATAAATCTCTTCCGGTGACGATGTCCTGCTTGAGGGGCGCGTCAATATCGATCACATAGACCATATTATCGTAGGTGAACGAAATGCCGTCGTAATTCGGTTGCTCCTTGGGATAGATTTCCTCCACAAAATCCTCGTTGAAAAAGTTGCCGGCATAACGGCTGCCGTATTCCGAGAAGTCCAGCTGCTCATTGTGCTCATCAAAAAATTCGTCGATTTGGTATGTCTTACTTTGATTGCTGAGCGACGACCATGTTCTGCCCAATGCGGCGGCAGCAAGACGGTTGATGTCCTCCCAGAAGGTTTCCGCGCTGATGTTCAGGGCGGCGCCGCTGAGGCCGCAACGCTGCGCCTGCTTTTGGTAGGTATAGCGGAACAGCGTTTCAAACCGCTCCTCTTTGTCATATCTGCTGATGTAGCTGCACATAAAATGATTTGTCCGCTTGGCGGCGGCATAATACGGGTTTTCGCGCGGATCGCGCTCCATTCCGCTATCCAGATAGTTGTTCCAAATCATCAGGTTCGCGTCCCCGTTCTCGCCGTTGCCGTATCCCGGGATTTGGGTAGTGTACAGATTTTGAACGCCGTCCTCGTCAACGCGCGACGTTTTGTAGCCGGGGAAGTCCGCGGAAACGTTGTCCGCGCCGCTCCACCAGTAAACGCCGGCAACATCGTCCTGCTGCGCTGTCATTTGGTTTGTCCAGCTGCCGGGCATGGCAAGCATCACCTGCTGGGTGATGACGCCTGCCGACGGCGTGTAAACACCCAGGGTGCCGCCGAAGCCTATGGTGCCGCCTGCCGCGCTGACAGTCACAGCGCCCATCGCCGTGCCTGCCGTCAACATCGCCGCTGCGGTGAGCACGGCGACGGTTTTTTTCAATTGCTTTTTCATTGCCTTATTCTCCTTTACCGTTTTTCGGTAGTCGGAGAAGAAACCGAGGTTTCCTCTCCCCTTTTTCCCAAAGAGTGCTTGTGCGGCGTTAGAGTGCTTATAGAAGTATATCTATGTTTTGAATGATATGCCGCGAAAAACGAGCTCTCACTTATTATAACGAAAAAGATTTTGCTTTTCATTTAATTTTTTAAAATATTTTTTCAGTTTTTTTCGTCTTTATGAGTGAAAGGATTCGGCGAAGCCTTCGCCCCTTTCGCAAAAGCGCGAATCGCGCCGAAAATATATCCCTAACTCCTTTTTACAACGCGCGATTCGCGTGACTTTTTCCGCAAGGCATATCAAGCGCAGCCGGTCACGCCGACGGAATGCAGGGAGCTTTCCAATAGCCGCGTTTTTGCGGCAGCTTGGCACAGCTGTCGGACTTTGGTCTGTTTTGCGGACTGCCTCATGCCTGCGCCTTCTTTCACCCTCCGCCCTGCGGCGGACACACAAAAAGAGCAGCAGATTTTCACCTGCTGCTCTTAAATTTTTTGTATTACGCGTTACGCAGCTTCGCCGATGGGATAAGCTGTCTCATATTCGGCAAGATACATCTGCAGCAACGTAGCGTCGTCAATCGTGACAACGCCGTCGCCGTTGATGTCAGCCGCCTTTTTGCGCAAATCATCAAGCGTGCCAATTTCCGCCACAGCGCGCTGAATATCCGTCACATCACTGATGTTCACATAGCCGTCGCCGTTCGCGTCGCCGAGCAGCACACTGTCGAGGAGGGTGTAGGGGATGTTGTGCGATTGGGCGTATTCATGGCCATAGGAGCCGAACCACACGCCGAGGGTGAGGTTGTTGTCGTTTGCGAATGAGGACTGGTAGATTTGTGTTACTGATTTTGGGATAGCCAAATAAGTCAGATTAGGACAATCCGCAAACGCAAACTCTCTGATTGTAGTAATGTTATCATTTAACGTAACACTGCTCAACGAGGTGCATTTGTAGAAGGTTTGATTGTACACTGTTGAAATACCGGCATTGATAACAACCGATTCCAGCGAGGAACATCCCTGAAACGCGCAAATTTGCATGGTTGTTACTGATTCGGGAATAACCACCTCGCCTGTCAGCGATGTACAGTCGGCAAAAGAATATCTCCCGATTTTTTTCAGACGAACCGCATCTTCAAAATTAACGCTTGTTAAGTTTGTGTCTCCGTTAAACGCATTATCCGAAATTTCCGCAACATATCTGTTTGCAATCGAATTAGGAACATTCAAACCGGGGGTTCTGTAATCCCAACCGCAAAGCGATATTGTTTCATCGTTAATGATTGTGTAGGAATAACCGCCGACAACATAAATGGCCTTTGCCGCAATTTGCGGTACAAACGATAACATCAGCAAGGCTATAATAATAAACAATGCTGTTTTTTTGATTATATTTTTCATGAATCGTCACCTGCCGTATATTAACGGAGCAGGCAGCACCGCCGGGCACTGCCTGCAAAAACAATTATTCGTCTAAGCCCGTGTCACCGCTGTGAGCACCGACTTCGCCACCACTGGTGTCCATTCGATTTTCTTCTTCCATAATTGCCTGGAAGTTGATTCTTGTTATCTCCATTTCGGGAGAATCATATGCTTTTTTCAACATTATTCACTCCTATCAATAATTGCCGCGAGCCGCGTCACAGTAAATTGATGCGATATCATAAATAGTGAAGTATGTCGGATCGCTCATCAAGAGAACTTCTTTGCTTTGGGCGTTATACAGATAAGAATATGCTCTGTATACATAGTTCTTACGAGTTGTTTCGCTTCCGTCGGTATGCTTGATGTTAGCGATGGTGTAATAATACTCAATACGGCTCTTGTTGTCGAGTTTTGCAGTATCAACCTCAGAGATCATGTAGTCATCTACTGCGCCGCTCTTATTATTATTATCAATGTATGTTTTGATCATATTTGCCGCAACGGTTTTGCCTTCGTCAGCATCTTTGGTGTGATAAATAGTCTTATAATTTTCGCTGCCGTCAGTCGCGTTATTAGCCTTGGTGTAGTAAGATCCTGTTTTATCTACGTCAAGCTCATCGAGCTTTTCGATAATCAAGCCGGTTTTATACTTGTCGGCATAATCATGAAGCATTACGTTCTGGAAATTGTATGAAAGAACAAAGTCGGCAATTATTCTGTCGCCCTGGGACTTCCATGAATCCTTAACTTTGCCGCCGCCGTCCATATTCCACTGGTTTCTCGAATTTTCAAGCCACTGAATAGTCGCAAAGTCAGTGTCATCGATCGCCATTTGATGACTGTCATAGCTTGTTGAATTATAAACGGGAGTTGCGTAGGTCTTTTCAAGCCAGAATACAAAGTTGAGCTTAACGTTATAGCAGCGCTCAATTTCAATACCGTATTCGTCCTTCATGCTCCAGTAACTAAAGTACTTTTTGGTGCCTCCGTCATAAATTGCACGAGGAACTTCAACATAAATCGGATCCGCTGTGCTCTCATTATTAAGTCTATAAGTTGTCTCGTACAAAGTATGTAACTGTGTTGTTTGGTTATCACCTTTTATGGGACATCCGTCTTGAGTATCACCTGTAAGCTGATACCCGTTTGAAGTATACTTAATTCTAAACGGAATTTGAAGGTAGATATCTACGTCTTGGTCATGATCCTCTGAGGCGTTGATTATAACAGAAAGCTGCTTGTTTTCATCATAATACTTTACTTCTGCATCAGAATATTTCCAACGGAGAACCTTTCTGAAGTTATCCTCGAACGGACCGTTATTGGCAAGGAAAACTCCCTGTCTGTCCGTATCCGCGAATTTAAGTCCTAAGCAGTCTTGACTTGTATTACCATCTGTTACGGTAGCTAACTGAACATAACCGTCCGTATTGCCCGGATCTGCATAGAAATCCTTTTCGGTGAAATATCCGGTTACGGTATATGTCTGTCTCTCCCAAAGACGGCTGGTGTAAACATATGTTAAAACATAGTTGTAGGGTGTGTTTTTAACAGTAGCAGTATCGTTGTCGCTGAGGGTAAAGGTTACAGCATTTGAACCCGATACCGCAGTTGTACTAACATTTTCGTTCTTGGAGTTCTTTACCGCGATGCTGCCAAAGATATAATCTCCGGGATTGGTTTCTTCAAGCTTGACGAGCGCGCCTTCGGGAATACCGTTGAAAATCGCAACTTCGTTTTGCTTGAGCTTAAAGATGTAGCCGTCCGAAGCATCAAGTGTGTAGACTGTACCGTTCTTGGTATAGGTCATAGGATACTGCGCGTAATCTTTGTCTTTTTTTTCACCGTCGATGTCTACATACAGCTTGTAGGTGAACTCCGCAACCTCATCGGGATCCTTAATGGAAGCAATGTTTTTGGTCACAATAAGGTTCTTTGTGCTGAGTGTGCTTCTGAACACAGCCTTGATCTTGGTAGCGTCCAATTCACCGGGGCTAGTCTTGGTTGTAAGGAACTCAAATGTATCGTCATCGTCGCCAGTGATAGGTTTAGCCTGATTTGTTACTGTGTCGGTAACGCTTATAAGCTTCGTATCGTATTTGTATACATTTGTAGAATTATTGGCTGTTGTAAGCTTAAAGTAGTTACCCTTTGTAAACTGGTCAACAAAGGTCGCGTCTATGTCCTTGTTAAGAGAATAGGTACCTGCGGAAAGTGTGTTGTAGGTTGTGCTTGTGTCGTTAGAAAGCGTGTATTTCTTTTCCTTAGCGATTGTGTAATCCGACGAAGCGGAGTCTCGTGTCATGTGTGTAACAGTGATTCCGTCGTTTTTCGCGGCGTTTTCAACAGCAGCCTGCAAGCCTCTGTTAACGCTTGAGGTGTCGATTTTCTCTTCGGCGTCAAAGCTGTTTCCTACAGGAGTAAAGCTGAAACCAAACTTGAGGTTTGATTCATGCAAACCACGCTCCATATAATAAAGTGTCATGGTGTGAACTTTATTGGGATCGTTGTTGTTAATATCAACCGATGTGTTTCTTTCAGCCGAAGTTCCGGTCTGTGTCATTAAACTTTGGATATTCTTATTATTGGGCAGAGATAATGTTTTATCTGCAAAGTTAATAGAGCCCTCTACTCTGGAGTGTGCGCCGCCGAGGTCGAGCACAAGCTGATCATCAATGAATACCCAAAGGTCATCGTCTCCCGAGAATTCGAATACCTGATCCATATCATTTACTTTACCGCCCTGACCGAGTGTAAAGTCTATTTCGAGCTTCATGCCAAAGCCGAGGTCCTTACCCTTTTGGTCGATGCCGCGTGTTCCGTCAAACGGAAGGAAGCTGTAGGTACCGTTGTATCCGTTTTTGATACCGTTGGTCGTACCTGCACCGTATTCCAGTGTCATACCGCTTGAAGGTGAGGTTACGTTGGTAAACCAAACATTGTCGTTAGCGTCTGTGCTGTCAAATGTATAGTAGGTCTGACCACCGGTTGTGGTAACACCGTCTAAGGATGAATCTAATGAAGAAGTGAAGTTTGAATTTCCACTCCAATTTCCATCAAAAGTATAAACATTTTTAGAATTACTTCCGGACTTTTCAAGGGTAATATTAACTGACTGTCTTTCTTTTGGATCCCAACTGCTTTTATGCCCCGTACTGCTTAATCGCCTTACAAAAATAACTTTCGTTGCCCAACTCGGAATGTCTACTCCCCTTAAATCTCCGGAATCCGGGAATGGCACCCATGAAGTATTGTCATCGTTGTCATCAAAGAAATACGCATCAATAACACAATTGTCATGTTCCCATCCATTCGGTTTAACGTAGAGCTTTGTGACACCTGTTACTGTTCCGCCTTTTGTTGTCCTTCTTACCGGGAACTTAGTGTCAACAATTGTAGCCAAAGCATTATTGTAGGTATAGCCGGTTCTGCTTGTCAGCCAATCCGGGTCAAACATAGCCATAACCACGCCGTTTTCATCTGTCGCGCCAAACTTATAGTGGTGGATATTTCCGTCAAGTTTTTTGCCTGACAAGCCTGTCAAGGCTGTGTTGTTGTTGCCGTCAAAGAAGTTTGAGTCGTTAATAAATCCGCCCGCGTCCCATGTTCCGTTGTTCCAGCCTTCATGGTAGTATTTTTGGCTATGGTAGCTTTCTGTTGTCTCACCGTTAGCTTTATAATACTCAGCCAAGAAGTACATCGGGAACTGAATGCTGTTTTTATCAGCATATTCGGATAAAGATGTGTTGAACTGTGTATACGGGTTTCTGTTCCAAGGGGTGACAATCCAACCTTCTGTGTCTGTGATACTGCTGTACCACTTGCCGTTGCCGGTGCATTCGCTGTCTGTGTAATAATCGTAGAAAGTAGCATTGATATCGGAATAAAGGTTGGTGTTGCCTGTAACAGTTGTACCAAGCGAAGCTTCAAAGTGGTTGGAGCTTTCGCTCTTTGTGTACTTCTTCCAACGTCCCTGACCGGCTGTGGATGTGTTGTGGTTATAGAACTCGTCTTTATCATCGGTAGGAGTAGGAATAGGAATCGTCAAATCCTCAGTTTTGTCTTTCGGGTTGGTTGTACCTGTACCGTCGTTAAAGATGATTTGAATAGCGTCGGTGCTTACCTCAACAGACCAAACGTTGGCTTCACCCTTAACCTTTGTCATTTTTGTACCGGGCCATGCGCCAAGATAGCTTGCGCCGCCTTCTACCCACGCAAACGCATAGGGCTGTGACCAGTTTGCAGTTGAGTTGTCAAAATAAATTGTTCTGGTTGTGGTGGAAACCTCTTTAAAGCTTGCGGTTATGATTGCGCCTGCGCCTGAAGCCGTAACCGTTGTTGAAGCGGAAGTTGTGTTGCCAAGCGTAACACTAGATGTTGTGCCGCTTACTGTCCACTTATCAAAGGTATAGCCCGAGGAAGGTGTGGCTGTGATTGTTGTTGCGGTTGTTGAACCTACATTAACCGAAGCCGTGCCGCCGGCGTTTACGGTTGTGCTGCCTGCAACAACAGTACCGCCTGTGCCTGACTCAAAGGTTACGGCATAGGTGGTTTCGGAAGGAGCTGTAACGGTGAAAACTCTGCTTGAAGAGTTATAAGTTACAGTGTAGTTGCCGCTTATTACCGTACTGCAGCAATAACCTGCCGAATAGTAAGTGGTACCATTATAATTATAGCTTGTAACACCATTCCATGAAAAGCCGGAACCTGACTTGTTTGCAGCGGCAATAGCTGAACCGCTTTCGTTTGTTTTCTGGTTAAACTCATTTGTGTAGCTGGTTGATGAAGACAACGCTAAATAAAAGTTTTGACCCTGTGTAATTCTGCTCGACGGAATGGTCGCTGTGTATGTGGTACCGCTCTTGGAAGCAGAAAAATTCGTAGTCCATGATGTAGGATTGTTCTGACCTCCCATGAGCAGGTAATAGCTGACGCCTACAGTGTCGCTGCCTGCCTTTGCTCCCACAGCCTGGTCTGTTGCCGAAGCGCCCGTCGAACCCGATTCAGCCGCCGCGCCCTTGCCGTTGGCTGTGTCGTTGTTAATCATCGCGCCTGTTTCGTCAGTGGTTGCCTTTGCGCCGGTTGCGCTCTGCTGCGAAGTTTGCGCCGCGTCGGTCATAATCAAACCTACCGTCATGCAGCTCACGAGCATGCAGACCGCAAGAAGGATAGAGATAACCGAACGCGAGTTTCGTTTGATTATTGATTTCATGTTTTTACCTCTCTTTCTTTTATATATAAAAGATTTATATACTTATTTATATTAACAAATACCAAGCGGTATCTGATTGTATTTTGCGAAATCCCTATGCCGGAATTTCGGTGCGGCTGTGACATTTGACCCACGCCGCGAAATGTGTTTGCCGTGCAGCAGCGCTGCCGTTATGCCGACTTGTCCAAAGCCGCGCTGACCGCGGCGGCACGCCGCTGCTTTTTGATTTCCGTCGGGCTGGCGCCGTAGTATTTGCGGCACGCCTTTGTAAAGTGATTGTAGTGACAAAAGCCGTTTTTGAGCGCCGCCTCGCCGATGGGAACATCATGGGTGAGATAGTCGTCCAGCGCGTGCTTGGTGCGCTCTCTGATGGTGTAGCCCGAAATCGTCATGCCCATTTGCCTTTTGAAATGCGTCATGACATAGCCGGAATCAAAATGCATCAGCTTTTTCAAATCCGCCGTCATGATTTTTTGACGGTAATTTGCTTTAATATATTCCTTGACCGCGAGGACGTCATCATCCAGACTGCGGTCGGTGCCGTAAACGCTGTCCGTCCGCTCTGTCCTGCAGCGCGTCAGCAGCAGTCGCAGCATTTTGAGCAGCAGCGCATACTTGACCAGCGCGCTGTATTCGTCAAAGGAGTTTCGCTCCGCCGCCAACAGCTTTTGCATCAAAAAAACCAGCTCGCGGCGTTCCTGCGAGCCTTCCTCCGGAACGTAGCTGTAGCTTTCTGCCGCCTCAAAAAACGATTTGACAAAAACCCGCGAAAAGTGAACGCTGAGATATTTGCAGCTCACGCCTTGCAGCGCATGCACCTCGCAGGGACTGATTGCCAGCATATCGCCTGCGCCAAGCCGCAGCTGCCGGTTGCCGGCCGTTACGACCATGCTGCCCTCGTCCACATAAATCAACTCGATTTCCTCATGCCAGTGAGGCTCTCCCCTGCACCTGTCAACCGAGCTGTCGCTCAGCGTGATTCCAGCAGGAAGAATCTTGTCATATTGAATTGTCTGATGCTTATACATTCGTTCTCACCTCCGCTGCCGCTCTCTGCTTCATCAGCTGAAAGGGCGTGACATTGTATGCTCGTTTGCATTTTGCGATAAACGTGCGCTTGCTCGGAAATCCGCCTGCCTTGGCGGCGTCCTCAATCGACATTCGCTTGTTGAGCAAGGCGTCCATGGCGTGCTCCAGCCGAATGTGCAAAAGATACTCCCGAAACTGTATGCCGGTCGATTCCCTGAACAGCGTGCTCAGATAAATCGGGTTCAGCCCGAGCATTTTCGCGACCTCAAGCTCCGTGATTTCTTCCCGAAAATGCTGCTGCAAATATTCCTTTGCCAGCTTGACGTGGCGCGAGCGAACCTGTTCCTCGTCTGCCGCCGCGGTGGGATTTTCGTGCTTGCACTGCACAAACAAAACATGCAGCAGCTCCATAAGAATCGCGTACTGCCGCAAGTCCGGAAGCTCCGGCTCGTTCAGCGTCCGCGAGAGCTGCCAGAGAAGATTGTGAAGCTCCTCCTCGGCGCCGCTGCCGCCTACCACCTTGAAAACACTGCTGTACAGCGAGCCGTCAAACCGCTCCGCAAATTCGTAGGAAATATCCACAATCAGACATGTGGCGTTTTCCGCCGAAAGGCTGTGATTTTCAGCCGTGTTCATCAAAACAAAATCATCAGCGTGCAGCTCTCTGTCACGCGTATTGACCTTGATTTTCAGATTGCCGTCCATCACATAGACAAGCTCGATTTCCTTGTGCCAGTGATACGGCGTGTTGATGTTCCCCTGCCTGAGCTCAATCCGCGCCGGAAGATTTTCGTTGTACCGAATCAATTCAAACTCACTGTTCACAACGAAGCTCCCTCCCCGTCTTATGCGTAAAGACACTTTCACAGAGTACATCAATATACGATAATATTATATCATAACATTTTATCAATTACAACTTATTTTTAGAAAAAAATTAATTAAATTTTAGAATACCGGCTGCCAACCACGCGCTCATTATTCTAAATCAGAATATTAGCACGGCGGTTACTGTCACGCCTTATACATTATGATACTTATTGCCGTCAAATAATTTGTCAGGACGGCAGGCAAAATCCATGTCAAAAAAGAACGAAAAAATATATAAAAGTAAAGTCGTGCGACAAAGAAAAGTGGCAGACAACGGCAGGATTATCCGCGGCTCACGCTGCCGAGGAGCGCTGCGCCTATTATTCTATAAAATAAAAAAAGACAAAATATGACAAAGCCGGAGACTGTTTGACTACAGCCTCCGGCTTTTATTTGCCGTCAAAAATCTTGTCAAAGGCAGTCGAAAAACGCGGAATATTCCCCAAAATGTAATTATTTACACAGAGTGATGTACTCTGCGAAAAAACAAACGGTTGCCAATTTTGGCAGCCGCTTTTTTTGCGCATTTCGGCAAAAAAGAAAGCGCTGTGAAGCGGAAGCCTTTGGCTTCGTTTCTTCACAGCGCCCTTTGGTGCTTATTTTATGATGCGGTTGTCTGCCGGAAGCTTTAGAGATATGTGTGCTCGCTTCTGGCGATAACGTCGAGCTGCTGCTCGCGCGTGAGGTCGATAAACTTGACCGCGTAGCCGGACACGCGAATTGTAAAGTTGGCGTATTCGGGCTTTTCGGGGTGCTCCATGCAATCCTTGAGCTTGTCCAAGCCAAATACGTTGACGTTGAGGTGGTGTGCGCCTTGGTCAAAGTAGCCGTCGAGAATGTGCCAGAGGTTGTTCACACGCTCCGCTTCGCTGTGACCCAGCGCGTTGGGGCTGATGGTCTGGGTGTTGGAAATGCCGTCGAGCGCAAACTCATAGGGCAGCTTGGCAACGGAGTTGAGCGAGGCGAGCAGACCGTTTTTCTCGGCGCCGTAGGCAGGGTTCGCGCCGGGCGCAAAGGGTGCGCCTGCCTTTCTGCCGTCGGGCGTCGCGCCGGTCGCCTTGCCGTAGACCACGTTGGAGGTGATGGTGAGAATCGAGGTGGTCGGCTCGGAGTTGCGGTAGGTGTGGTGCTCGCGCACCTTCTTCATAAACGCCTTGAGCAGCCAGATGGCGATTTCGTCGGC
>CAMJOD010000027.1 GCA_946407465.1 uncultured Clostridia bacterium | reverse complement strand
TCAAAGACACACGCCCCTCAAACGTGCCTGTCTGCCTATTCCAGCACACTCGCATTTGTGAATCTCTTGACTCAACAAGAGCTATTATAGCACAACGTGTTTTGATTGTCAAGGGTTATTTGAACTTTTTTTGATTTAATTGGGAAGTCTTGGTAACTAAAAGGAGCTGCCGCAACGAATAACCGTTTGCGGCAGCACTTTCTCAATCATTTCTTGTTACATAAATGAAATTATTTATTATCAATCGCATTTAAAACCTTGTTTTAAACACTTTTCAACAAGCAAAAATCAGCCCATTCAAATCCGTTAATGTCATACGTTAAAAGATTTGATTTGTTGTTCTCGCTAAACATGCTGACATTCTCCTCTGCATATTCGACGCAAATTACCGCTTTGCCGCTTCTTCCCTATCGCAAATGGTTTTATGCTTTACTGCACACCTTACCGCAGTAATCTTGCCGAATACATCGTAATCATCATATTTAACAACTGCATCAACGCTGTGTGCAGTTTACCTTTTGAAAAACAATCACATCACCGGCTTTATAATCGGAAATCTCTGCATCAGCCCCCTCGACTTGCACAACGTATTCTTCGGTAAAGATGTTATAATTCCCTTTACCCGTGTAAATACAGTACGCAGGCTCAAAAGAGTATTTTGTAAGTTTGCGTACTTCCGAAAAGCCGCTTGTAATCACTATATCTACCTGTATAACTTCGTTGTTATGGCTGTATGTACCTTGATAACTATTACTCCTAAACATCTGTTTCAGTTCGCTCGCCGTAAAACAGATTTTTCCGTCCTTGCTTTGCCGCGTTTGCTTGTATATATCATCTGTTGTATTAAACGGGGTTATATAAAAGAATACATATTGCCGTAGGTCACCGCCAGCTGCTTGTTGCGGTAGGCTTTTTCGGTGGTGACGTCGCGTATCAGCGTCAGAAAATCCGGCAGCTCAAAGGGCTGGTTCTCGCTGAGAAGCTCCAGCTCCAGCGTCGCCTTGTCCGCCCAAAACGGATAGACATCCAGCTCAAAATATTCGCTGTGCCAGACGAGGCAATATCTGTCTTTGGAGATGACGCCCTGCACGTATTCTTTTCGGTTCAAATAGGCTTTATATTCTTCTTCGGAAATATAATCCTCGATTTCAATGCGCTTCATATCGTTGATTTTGTGCTTGACAGTCTTGATATACAGCGCGTCGGCGCCCTCTCCCCTCTTGCGCACGCGGAATCTTCCTTCCTCGGGCGTGTTGAGGTATGCCTGCGTCAGCGGCACACGGCGGCATGCCTTCATGCTTTGCAGCATGGTCAGGTCGGGGTGCTCTATCAAAAACTTGCGCTCGATTTCCAGCGGCTCGGGCAGACCGAGCACAGCCAGCACCTCCTGCAGCAGACGGCTGAGCTTGTCGTCAAAATGACTGCGGTTGTCTATTACGCGCAGGTGCTGCGTGCCGACCCACAGGCTGAGAATCGTTTCGTCCAGCTCGCGTGCCTGTCGGGCGTCCTCTGCGCGCACGGTGTTGTTTTGAATCGTATAGGCGTTCTCTGCGCCGTCGGCGGCTGTCACCATATGCAGAACAGCGTCGTAGCGGTTGCGGATTTTTGCTTCGGTAAAGCCGTACGCGCCGGCATACTGCGCAAACTCCACGGCGGAAACATAGGCACGGCTGTCGAGCAGCCCTCTGTCGCAGAGAATCAGCACCTTTTTGGCGGCGGATTCCTGCGCTTTTTTTTCGGCGGCTTCCTCTGCGGCGAGCTGATTGCCGAACAACAGACTGTGAAAGGCAGCGCTTCCCATATTCTCCGGCGTTTTGCCGCTGCTTATCAAAGCGGTTGCCTGCTCGGGAACGGCAATCACCTCTACGCCGTGCGCGGCAAGCCTTGCGGTCAGGTAGGGCACAGCGGAGGATTTGCCGGCGCAGGGACCTCCGGTGAGCGCGATTTTTGTAATATCGGTCATAATTTATCACCCAATCTTATTATATATCGTATTTTCCTTGTTATTTTTCTGATTTAGAATTATATCAATATAGTAAAGTGCTAAAATATAGGTTGGTAGATTTAATCTTTTACAAAGGAGTAATATAAATGGCTAAACAAAACATTGACTGGTCAAATCTCGGCTTCGGCTACATTCCCACCGGCGAGCGCTATGTGTCCAACTACAAGGACGGCAAGTGGGACGACGGCGTGATGACGACCGATTCCACTATCACCATGAGCGAGTGCGCAGGCGTTTTGCAGTATGCGCAGACCGTTTTTGAGGGCTTGAAGGCGTACACCACCGTGGACGGCAAGATTGTTGTGTTCCGTCCCGACCTCAACGCGCAGCGTCTTGAGGAGAGCGCCAAGCGCCTTGAAATTCCGGCGTTTCCGCAGGAGAGATTTTTGGATGCGGTCGAAAAGGTTGTCAAAGCCAATGCCGACTATGTACCTCCCTACGGCACCGGCGCAACGCTCTATCTGCGTCCGTTCATCTTCGGCAGCAGCTCTGTTATCGGCGTAAAGCCTGCCGAAGAATATCAGTTCCGCGTATTCGCGACGCCCGTGGGTCCCTACTTCAAGGGCGGCGCAAAGCCCATCACCATCAAGGTTTCCGACTTTGACCGCGCTGCTCCGCACGGCACCGGTCACATCAAGGCAGGCTTGAACTACGCCATGAGCCTGCACGCCATCGTGACGGCACACGAGGAGGGCTTTGACGAGAACATGTATCTCGACGCAGCCACACGCACCAAGGTTGAGGAGACCGGCGGCGCCAACTTCCTGTTTGTCACCAAGGACGGCAAGGTTGTCACACCCAAGTCCAACAGCATTCTTCCCTCCATCACACGCCGCTCGCTGATGTATGTTGCCGAGCACTATCTGGGCTTGGAGGTTGAGCAGAGAGAGGTTTACTTTGACGAGGTAAAGGACTTTGCGGAATGCGGTCTCTGCGGCACGGCGGCAGTCATCTCCCCTGTCGGCAAGATTGTAGACCACGGCAAAGAAATCTGCTTCCCCAGCGGCATGGACGAGATGGGTCCTGTTACCAAGAAGCTCTATGATACCCTGACCGGTATCCAGATGGGTAGAATCGAAGCGCCCGAGGGCTGGATTAAAGTAATCTGCTAACCGTTGCCACGGTGGGCATGGCGCCTTTTGTGACGTTTTGGGTAGTACGGAACGTTCATAAACGGCGCGGTCAGAAGTTATGCTGTGTTTAGAGAATAATGACGGCACTGTTAGAAGTTGGTTTATTTGCAGTATGATAACAGTGCGGTTAGAAATTCTATATTTGCAGTATGATAACGGCACGGGCAAAAGTCACGCTATTTGGCAAGCGCATTGAAAAACTACATAAAACCTTTTTACCGCCGGCAGCATTTGCCGGCGGTATTGTTTAATCAATATCAATCATGATCGGCTGATGCTTTTCGTAGATGGCATACTGCGAAAAGCCTGCGCGCTTGGCAACGGCGATTCCCTGCTCAATTCCCCTGCCGACCATATCGGCGCTGTGGGCGTCGGTGCCGATGGTGATATACTCTCCGCCCAGCTCGCGGAAACGGCGCACCAAAGCTTCGTCGGGCAAGGTGCATTTCAGCTCGCGGAAAAGACCCGAAACATTGATTTCAAGGGCTTTTTTGTTCTCTGTCAGAATTTTGAATATCGTGTCAATCTGTTCGCTGTGCAGACGCAAGTCGGGCATTTTTCCGGTTCCCGCGACGATATAGCGCAGCGGATAGGTCAGGTGCGACAGGCTGTCAAAGTGCGCAAAGGCAGCGGTTTCGCACAGCTCGTCAAAGTACCTGCCGAGGAGCAGCGGAATGTCCACGCCGGTGTAGTTCATATAATAAAAATCCTGCATGTTTTTGAGGTTGTGCACCGAGGCGAGAATAAAGTCAAAGTCGCCGTAGCCGAGCGCGTGCTCCGTGGCGCTTTTGTCGTGCATCGGCTCGCCCAGCTCCATGCCGCGCAGCACGCGGAGTCTGCCGGCATAGCGCTCCCGAGCAGCGGTCGCGGCGGCAAAGGACGCCGGAATCTGTTCGTCAAAGCAGCCAAATTCACAGTCCGCGCCAAAGCGGATAAACGGCGCCTCGCAGTGGTCGGTGACAGCCATGGCGCTGAGTCCGCGGCTGATCGCCGCCCGACACATCTCGTCAACGGAGTTTTTGGCGTCAAAGGAATGGTGAGAATGGGTGTGCATGTCGCAAAGTGTTGTCATTTTTTCCTCCAAGCGCACGAAACCGTGCGGATTATTTCTTCTGTATCTAAAAAAATAATAGCATATCTTTTGAATTTATGCAAGTTTTGCCTTTACTTCAAGCAAAAAAAAGGCTATAATAAACGAGGAAATTTCAAATCTGTTGCAGGAGGACACTATGAAAGCAATTATTACCGTCATCGGCAAGGACACCGTTGGAATTTTGGCGAAGGTTTCGGACGCCTGCGCCCAAACCAATGTCAATATAGTAGAGGTGACGCAGAGCGTCTTGCAGGATATGTTCGCCATGATTATGCTGGTTGAGATTGACAAGGCGTCTGTGGGCTTTGAGGAGCTGCGCGCACGGCTGAACGAGGTCGGCGAAACCACCAACACCAAGATTCACATTATGCACGAGGATATTTTTAACAGCATGCATAAAATCTAACAGACTGGCAGAGAGGACTATTTTATGCTGGAAACCAAGGATATACTGGAAACTATCAATATGATTGACAACGAAAATCTCGACGTGAGAACCATCACGATGGGAATTTCGCTGCTCGACTGTCTGGACGAGGATATCGACAAAGCATGCACCAAGGTGTATGACAAGATTATGCGCAGCGCCAAGGATTTGGTAAAGACCGGCGAGGAAATTGAGAGCGAATACGGCATTCCGATTATCAACAAGCGCATCTCGGTCACGCCGATTGGCATGGTGGCGGCGCCCTGCCAGAGCAAAAACGTGGTGCGTTTTGCGCACGCGCTCGACAAAGCGGCAAAGGAGCTGGGCGTGAACTTTATCGGCGGCTATTCGGCGCTGGTGCAAAAGGGCTTTGCCAGCGGCGACTATGCGCTGATGGAGAGCATTCCACAGGCGCTCAGCGAGACGGATTTTGTGTGCTCCTCGGTCAACATCGGCTCCACCAAGGCAGGCATCAACATGGACGCGGTCAAAATGATGGGAAAAATCGTCAAGCAGACCGCCGAAATCACCGCTGACCGCAACTGTATCGGCGCGGCAAAGCTGGTTGTGTTCTGCAACGCGCCGGAGGACAATCCGTTTATGGCAGGCGCGTTTCACGGCGTAGGCGAAGCCGACACGGTGATTAACGTCGGCGTATCCGGTCCCGGCGTGGTGAGAGCGGCGCTCGCAAAGAACGGCGCAGGCAAGGATATTACCGAAATCGCGGATATGGTCAAGAAAACCGCGTTCAAAATAACGCGCATGGGTCAGCTGGTTGCCAAGGAAGCCAGCAAGCGGCTGTGCGTTCCCTTTGGCATTGTTGACCTCTCCCTCGCGCCCACACCGGCTGTCGGCGACAGCGTGGCGTATATTTTGGAGGAAATGGGCTTGGAGGTCTGCGGCTGTCACGGCACCACGGCGGCGCTGGCACTGCTCAACGACGCGGTCAAAAAGGGCGGCGTGATGGCGTCGAGCCACGTCGGCGGACTGAGCGGCGCGTTTATTCCCGTTTCGGAGGACGCCGGCATGATTGCCGCCGCCAAGAGCGGACACCTTGATATTACCAAGCTGGAGAGCATGACGGCGGTCTGCTCCGTCGGTCTGGATATGATCGTGGTGCCGGGCGACATCAGTGCCGAAACCATCTCGGCGATTATCGCGGACGAGGCGGCAATCGGCATGGTGAACACCAAAACCACCGCCGTGCGCCTGATTCCTGCCATCGGCAAAAAGCCGGGCGACATGCTCGAGTTTGGCGGTCTGCTCGGCTCAGGTCCCGTGATGCCTGTCAGAGAAGGCTCCCCTGCCGTGTTTATCAACCGCGGCGGACGCATTCCTGCTCCCTTGCAGGCGTTGAAAAACTAATCGCATTACATAATATAACAGGTCGGTTCACGCGGAGGCGTTGGAACCGACCTGTTTTTCTATTTATCAAAAATACGGATTATTCTTCGCGCAGAATCTTGGTTGCCGCCAGCATGACGCCGAGCTTGCCGCCGTGAAAGTTGAGTCCGCCCTGCATCCAGACGGCATACGGCTCGCGCAGAGGCGCGTCGGCGGAAAGCTCAATGGAGCTGCCCAGGGTGAACGCGCCTGCCGCCATGATGACCTGACTCTCATAGCCGGGCATATCGGACGGCACCGGCACCACAAAGCTGTCCACCGCCGAGCCGGACTGGATTCCCTCACAGAAGCGGCAGAGCTTGTCCTCGTTGCCGAGCATAATCAGCTGGATGATGTCTCCTCGCGGGTCGTTACAGCGCGGCGCGGTGTCAAAGCCGAGCTGCTCAAAGAGAGCAGAGGCAAAAACGGCGGTTTTGAGCGCTTCGCCGGTGACGTGCGGCGCGTGATAGGCGCCCATAAACAGCTCGCGGTTGTTGCCGAGCGTGGCACCGATTTCCTTGCCGGTGCCGGGCGTCGTCAGGCGGTAGGCGCACATCTCAACCAGCTCATGCTTGCCGGCTATATAGCCGCCCGTGGGCGCGATGCCGCCGCCGGCGTTCTTAATCAGCGAGCCTGCCATAATGTCCACACCGACCGAAAGCGGCTCAACCTTTTCGACAAACTCGCCGTAGCAGTTATCGAGCATGATAATGGAGCGCGGCGATGCCTTTTTGCTTATGTCGCAGATTTTTTTAATCTCGCGCCACGTCAGCGTGGGACGCGTGCTGTAGCCGCGCGAGCGCTGTATATAGACCATCTTGGGCTTTTTTTCGGCAATATCCTGCTGTATCCGCGCATAATCGAGCGTGCCGTCCGCGAGCAGCTCCGTCATTTCAAAATGAATCCCGAAGTCCCTGAGCGAACCGGGATAGCGTCCCTCAATGCCGATAGCGGAGCGAATGGTGTCGTAGGGCATGCCGGTGACGCTGAGCATAGTGTCGCCCGGGCGAAGCATGCCGAACAGCGCAACCGTCAGCGCGTGCGTGCCGCTGACAAAATTGTGGCGCACCAGCGCATCCTCCGCGTCAAAGGCAAAGGCATAAACCCTGTCGAGCGCGTCTCTGCCGAAGTCGTCGTAGCCGTAGCCGGTGGAGCCGCTGAAATAGCTTTCGCGCACACCTGCCTGCTGAAACGCCTTTATCATCTTTATCTGGTTGTATTCCTGAATGTCCTCCACCTCGCGCAGCTTGTCGGCACACAGCGCCATCGCCTGTTCGCTCGCTTGGAGAACACGTTCGTCTATATCAAAAAAATTCACAATTCTGCTCCTCTATTTTGCATATTCGCGCCACCTGCCGACCGGCTCAAAGCCCAGCGCGGCATAAAACGCGGCGTTTTCGTGCGCTGCGCGGAACACAAAGACCTGTTTTCCCTCCGAGGACAACGCCTGCACCAGATGTGCCGTCACCGCACTGCCGCAGCCTGTCCGCCGAAAATCCGGATGACAGGCAACCGCGCCGATAACCGCGCCGGATTCGTCCTCGGCAACCGTCATTGCCGTTGCCGCCAAGGCGCCGTTCTGCTCTGTTCCGACCAAGCGCGTCGCGCCGTGACGCAGCTTGTGGCTGACGTCCACAAAAAAATCCTCCCACGCAGGCGGCACAAAATGCGGATTGGCGCAGGCGGTCAGCACAGCGTAGGCGTCGCGGATTGTCGGCTCGATAATCGGTTTATTATGTAACGCAATCGCCTTTGTCGCCTGCAAAATCACGCCCTCGCTTGCCTTTGAAAAGCCGCTGAGCGAATAGTCGCCGCAGAGCACCTCTTTTGCGCCTGCCATCAGGAGAAACGCGTTCACCTCGGGCAGCGCTGCCTGTGCGGTCAGACAGAGAACAAACGCCGCGCCGTTGCGCGCTATGGCGCCGGTGCAGACGCCGTTTTCGTCCTGTATCAGCCAATAATCGACAAAGGACAGATGAGGCGGATAGGCGCGGCAAAGGGAAATCAGGCGGCAGTCAAAGGGCGCGGTGCCTTTTAATTCCTGTACGGAATAAACAAAAGCCGCGCCGTCGTCACAATAGGTAATCATCTAAATATCGCCGCCTGCGATTTTTTCACACATCGCCTTGGCAAGCGTCAGCATGCTCTCGCAGTCCGCCTTGGACGCCACCGTGCTCGGCGCGTGAAGATAGCGGCAGGCTAGTGAGATTGCCAGCGTGCGCACGCCGCCGCGGCTTTGGTGAATCGCGCCTGCGTCGTTGCCGCCGGCTACTGCACGCTTGTACTGCGCCTTGACGCCGAGCGCCTGCGCCGTCTCCATCGCGCTGCGCACCAGCTCCTTGTCGTAAATGGTGCGCCTGTCCATCACGGAAACGACCGCGCCGTCGCCGAGCGTGCAAACCTGCTTTTGGGCGTCAATCTCGGGAATTTCGGCGGAGGTTGTGGTTTCGAGCACCAGAGCATATGCCGGATCGAGCGTGTATGCCGCCGTTTTGGAGCCGCGCAAGCCGACCTCCTCCTGCACCACAAAGGCAAAGTCCGCGTCATATTCCAGTTCGCTCTTAATCAGCTCTATCATCACATAACAGCCGAAGCGGTCGTCTATCGCCTTGGCGTTAAAGTGGGTTTCGGTTTCGATAAACTCACTGACAAATTGCACGCTGTCGCCGATGCCGACGACCTCCAGCGCCTGCTCCGCGCTGTCCGCGCCGATGTCAATGGTCATCTCGCTGTATTCGGGAATCGTCTTGTGCTCCTCGCCCTTGCAAAGATGAATCGGCTTGATGCCAATCACGCCCGGGACATTGCTTTTGCCGACCGTGACCTGCTTGCCGATGAGCACACGGCGGTCAATGCCGCCCACTTCGTCAAATTTGAGGAAGCCGCCGACGGTGACATCCGTCACCATCATGCCCACCTCGTCCATATGCGCGGAGAGCATAAGGCGGTTTTTGGCAGGCTTTTTGCCCTTTTTGTGTACCAGCAGATTGCCGAGGGCGTCGGTTCGGTAATCGGCAAAGTCCTTTATCTCGTTGATAATCAGTTCTCTGACGGCTCCTTCGTCGCCCGAAATGCCGTTTGCCGTGCAGAGCTTTTTGAGCAGCGAAGCATTAATCATGGAACGCACCTCCGCAATTGATATAGGCGGCAAGAAGCCGCGCGGTGTTCTCGACGTCCGCAAGCGAGATAACCTCCGCAGGCGTGTGCATATAGCGCTGCGGAATCGACACCACCGCTGTTTTGACGCCGCTTTTACTCACGGCGATATGGTCGCCGTTGGTGCCGGTCGCGCCGGCAATCGGCTCCAACTGAAAGGGAATCCCCTGCTCCTTGGCAACGGCGGTGAGCTTTTGCGACATGGCGCGGTTCATCACGGAGCTGTAGCAAATCATGGGACCCTTGCCGAGCTCAATCTTGCCGTATTGTCCCGACACGTCGGGCTGTGCGGCAAAGCTCACGTCCACGGCTATTGCCTCGTCGGCGTCCGCGGAGAACGCGCCGGTCTTGGCGCCGGTGCCGTAGGTCTCCTCCTGTGTGCTGAACAGCAGCAGCACGCGGTAATTGCCGGAGTGAACCAGCTCCGCCGTGCGCACCAGTGCCGCCACGCCGCAGCGGTCGTCCAGGGCGGCGGCGGTTATTTTGTCGCCGAGAAGCCTTTGCGGTTTTGTATAAAAGGTCAGCACGTCGCCGATATGCAGCTGTTCCTTCACCGTCTCGGCAGGCAGGGCAAAGTCCACCCACGTCTTATCTATCGGCGTCGCCTTGTCCTCGCTGCCGTCGCTGAGGTGCGGCGGCAGACAGCAGACGGTGCCCTTGAGACCGTTTTCGGCAATCAGGACGCTGTCCTGCAGGGTGCGAATGTCGATACCGCCCACCTTGTCAACCTTGACAAAGCCCTTTTCGTTGATGTCGGTGATGATGAAGCCGATGCGGTCGAGGTGCGCGTCGAGGAGAATCGCTTTGTCCGCCTGCGGATTGCCGAGCTCCGCCAGCAAGCCGCCGTAGAGCGTCTGCACCCTTGCGCCGGTCGGCTCCAACGCCTGCCGCACCACGTCAAATACCGCCGCTTCGCTGCCGGAAACGCCGTGCGCCGCACACAAATCAAAAATCAGTTGTTCCGTGTTCATATTTTACTCCATATGATTGACAATTTGCTTGAAGTGGTTGCCTCTTTCCTCAAAATTGCGGTACAGACCAAAGCTTGCGCTCGCCGGTGAGAGCGAGACAATATCGCCTGCCTGCGCGTTTGCCGCAGCCGCCGCGACCGCCTCTTCCATGTTGGAGACGTTGAGGATGGTGATGGCGTTCGGGTCGTAGTTGTCGGCGCCCTTGACCGCCGCTTCTATCTTGGGCGCAGTGTCGCCGAGCAGAATCAAAGTCTTGACCTTGTTGTTGATAACGGGTCCGAGCGGCTCATACGGAATATGCTTGTCGTAGCCGCCGGCGATGATGATGATTTTTTCATCATAGAGCGAGAGGGTGCCGAGCGCGGTGCGCGTCGGGCTGGAGGCGATGGAATCGTTGTAATATTTGACTCCTCTCACCTCTCTCACAAATTCGGCACGGTGCGCCACGCCGCCAAAGGTTTTGGCGACGCCGACAATCGTCTCGACGTCCGCAATGCCCCAGACGGCGGCGATAGCGGCGAGGTAGTTCTCGACATTGTGCATGCCCGGAATCTTGATGTCGCGGTAATCCATAATCTCGGTGATTTTGCCGTAGTCGCTGTAGACGAGCTTGGTGCCGTCGAGATAGGCGCCGTTAAAGAGCTTTTCTTTGACAGAGAATTTGGCGAGCTGACCGCGAACGGCGTCCGAAAAGCCGTCGGCAATCGCATTGTCAAGGTTGAGCACCGCCTTGCCGAAGGCGCTCTGGTGCAGAACAATGTTCTTTTTGGAATCGACATATTCCTGCATATCCTTGTGAATATCAAGATGATTCGGCGCGAGGTTTGTCACCACGGCAATGTCGGGGCTTTGGCGCATGGAAATCAGCTGGAAGCTCGACAGCTCCACAACCGCCCAGTCGTCTGCACCTACGCTCTCAATCTCGGGCAGGAGCGGCTTGCCGATGTTGCCGCCGAGGTGAACGTTCTTGCCGGCAGCCTTGAGAATCTCGGAGATAATCGTGGTGGTGGTGGTCTTGCCGTCGGAGCCGGTGACGGCTATGATTTTGCACGGACAGAGCGCAAAGAAAACCTCCATTTCAGAGGTGAGCACCACGCCGTTTCGGCGCAGGCTGACAAGCTCCTCCTTGTAGAACGGCGTGCCCGGGCTGCGGAACACAATATCCGCCTTGATGTTTTTCAGATAGTCGTCGCCGAGAAGCAGCTTGGCGCCGTATGCCTTTGCCTTGACGCCGTTTTCGCCCAGCGCTTCAAAATCCTTGCGGTCGCAGGCAATCACCTCGGCGCCCTTTTCCGCAAACTGCCTGATGAGCGGCAGGTTGCTGGTGCCGATACCGATAAACGCGACGGTTTTTCCCTTGACAGAATCAAAAAATGCTTGTACAGCTGTATTCATAATCATTCCCTCACTTGTCAAAAATTCACATACACTATTATTATACTAATAAATAGAAAAAATTTCAACTGTCTTGCAATAAGTTTTCGAAAATGGTATAATCACCTAAAATGACGATTCGCGGAGCTTTTTATGTTATATGATTTTATCAGGACGGACAGGCAAAGCCGGATGCCGCTCTATCAGCAGGTGTATTTGTCCATCCGTCAGGCTATTGAAAACGGCAGTCTCAAAAAAGGCAGCCGTCTCCCCTCTGTCCGTCAGCTCAGCCGCGACAGAGGAATTTCCAAAACAACGGTGCTCGGCGCCTATGACCAGCTGTGCGTGGAGGGCTATATTGTCAGCCGTCCGCAGACGGGCTATTTTGTTGCCGCCGCGTTTGACAGCCTGCCGCAAGCCGCCGCGCAGACGGACAGACAGCGGCAGGCGGTAAACTACGCGGAATTTGATTTCAGCGGCAAGAGCATTGACGAAAATGTGATTGACCTTGCGGAATGGAAAAAATGCGTCAAGGACGTGATCAACCGCAACTATCTGCTAACCTCCTACGGCGACGCGCAGGGTGAGGAAGCGCTGCGCGCGGCGCTGCAAAAATATGCCCTCGGCACACGCAGCGTCAACGCGCGCGCCGACCATATCGTAGTGGGCGCCGGCACGCAGGCAGTGCTGCTGCTGCTCTGCTCACTGTGCGGCTTCGGCAAAAAAATAGCCGTGGAGCGCGGCAGCTTTTTGCAGGCAGAGCTGGTGTTTGAGAGCTTTGCCTACCAAATCGCCTACTTTGACTGCGACCGTCACGGCGTAATGATTGATTCTCTAAAAGAAATTTCGCCCGATTTGGTGCTGATTAATCCCAACAGCACCGGCACGCACGGCGGCAACATGCCCGTCACCAGACGGCTGGAGCTGATTGAGTGGGCACGCGAAACAGGCGCCCTGATTTTGGAGGACGACTACAACGGCGAGCTGCGCTACAGCACGCTGCCGATTCCGTGTGTACAGCACTACGACGTGGACAACACGGTGTATATCGGCTCCTTTTCCAAGGTGCTGCTGCCGTCGGTGCGTCTGAGCTACATGGTGCTGCCGCAGCGGCTGCTGACCATCTACAACAGCCGCAAGGGACTGATGAACCAGACCGCCTCCAAAACCGAACAGCTGGCGCTTGCCAAGTATATTGAAAACCGCAAAATCGACGCCCATCTGCGAAGGGCGCGGCGCGTCTATTTTGAAAAAAGCAAAAAGCTGCTGGCGTGCGTCGAAAAGACCTTTCCGTCCGTCCCCTGCGAATTTAACGAAACCGCGCTCTATCTCGTGCTCAAGCCGCCGTTTTCGTTTGACCGCAGCCGTCTGGAGCAGGCGCTTGCGGCGCGTTCGGTGCGGCTGATGACGCGCGACAAAGAAAAAAACGCCTTGGCGCTCAGCTTTTCGGGCATTCCGCTCGAAAAGACCGAGGAAGGCGTTCGTTTGATTGGCGAGGCGCTGACGGCTTCACGCTGAGCCTTGGCGTCTGCGCATTTTTCGCCAGCTGATAAAGCCGTAGCAATCGCTGATGAAGAACATACAGAAGCAGACCGTGACCGACAGATAGGACAAATCCTTTGCGGACGCGAGCGACCACAGCACAATCAGCACCACGTCGTTGGCGGCGTAGGCGAGCGAAAACCACTCGCTGCGGCGAAAGGTCAGGTAGACCGCCAAAAAGCTGGTGAAAACCGAGAGCGTGCTCGGAATGAGATTGGCGGTATGAAAACTCTTCAGCGGAAAATAAAACAGCACCGCCACCGCCGCGCTCAGCAAAAAGGCAAAGACCATCTCCCCCTTTTTGACGCGGTTCACCGCCACCTCGGAACGGTTCCCCTTATACGGATGGCGCAGCCACGCGACCAGCGCGAGCACCGCCATGGGCGCCGTCATGCCGAGGTAGGTGAGCACCTCGCCGTAGTAGCCGAAGCCAAAGGAAATGACGCCGTAGGCTATGCCGAAAATCACCATGAGCAGCTGTCCCAGCGGATTGCCCTTTGCGTTGAGCAAAATAGACGTGACGCCGAGAAAGGACGCGCCGCAGCTGAGCCATTCGCCGCCGAACAACAGATAGACCGACAGAATGGCGGCGAACGAAAACAGCCAGATGAACCATTCCGATTTTGTAAAGTAACGCAACAATTTCATATTCTCCTCAATCAAAAAGCATTCGCGGCATAGCTTCAAAGACCTAACGCTATGCGACGAATGCTTTTTTAACATTCAACTACCCGGTGGCAGTATATTTTATTTATTTTTGACCGCTCCAATCAGGCTGAACACGCCGAAGCAGATGATGTTGACGGCAACCATGGTGGCGCCGAGCGGCGTTTCGAGCAGCAGGGAGGCAAAGAAGCCGATCGACGCGCAGAGCACGCTCAGGCAGGCGGAGCAGACGGTGACCGCCTTGAAGTTTTTGAGGACGCGCATTGCCGAAAGCGCCGGAAAGATAATCAGCGCCGAGACGAGCAGCGAGCCGACAAAGTTCATCGAAATGACGATGATAACAGCGATAATAATCGCGATAATCAGGTTGTAGACATTGGCGTTGGTGCCGGTTGCCGTGGCAAAATCCTCGTCAAAGGTCACGGCGAACAGCTTGTTGTAGAGCAGAACAAACGCCGCCATCACCAAAACGGACACCACGACGCAGAACGTCACATCGCTTGCGGTCAGCGTCAGAATATTGGACGCGCCGAACAGCGTGGTGCAGACGTCGCCGGCGACATTGCCGTTGCTCGGAAAAATATCGAGGTGCATCAGCAGGTAGCCGACCGCCAGCGCGCCGACGGAAATCATGGCAACCGCCGCGTCGCCGCGAATCTTGGCGTTTTGTCCCGTCCGCAGGAGCAAAACCGCGCTGAGCACGGTGACGGGCATGACGATGATCATGTTGTTGGTGGAGTCGATAAAGGGCTTCCACGCGCTCACCAGCGCACCGGTGACGGAGGAGATTGCCATCGCGCCGAACGCGACATGCGACAGACCGTCGCCGATAAACGAAAACCGTTTGAGCACCAGCGTCACACCCAAAAGCGACGCGCACAGCGCCACCAGCACGCCGACAATCAGCGCGTTGCGCACCTGCGCGTTCTGCATGTAGTAGGAAAGGGTATCAAACAGCTCCACGGGCTTCCTCCTCTCTCCGCTTGGCGGCAAAGCGCAAATATTCCTCGCGCGTGCCGAAAAACAGCTTGTCGCCGATATGCAGAATTTTGTCGGCAAATTGCAGCGCAGCGCGCAGGTCGTGCGAAATCATCACAACGGTTATGCCAAATTCCTTGTTCAGCCGGTCAATCAGGGCGTACATCTCCTGCGTGACCTTGGGGTCAAGACCGGCGACGGGCTCATCAAGCAAAAGCATTTTTTGCGTGGCGCAGAGAGCCCGCGCAAGCAGCACGCGCTGCTGCTGTCCGCCGGAAAGCTTGCGGTAGCAGCGCTTTTTCATGTCGGCAATGCCCATAAGCGCCATATTTTTGTCCGCCTGCCGCTTTTCTTCCCTGTTATAAAACGGGCGCAGACCGCACTGTCCCTGAAAGCCCGAGAGCACGATTTCGCGCACCGAAGCCGGAAAATCGCGCTGAATGGCGCTTTGCTGCGGCAGATAGCCAATCTCTCTGCGGCTGAGCCCGTCGCCGGTCACAACGCTGCCCTTCATGGGCTTGCGCAGCCCGAGAATGGTTTTCATCAGCGTCGTCTTGCCGGAGCCGTTTTCGCCGATAATACAGAGGTAATCGCCCTTTTCGACAGAGAAGCTGAGGTGCGACAGGATTTCCTGTCCCTCATAGCCGAGGGTCAAATCTTCACATATTAACTGAGCCATAGCTGTTCCTTTTAGTTGAGTGCCTGTTGCAGCACCGTCAGATTGTTTTCCATTATGCCGAGATAGGAATCGCTTTCGCCGATTTCGGACTGCATGCTGTTGAGCGTGAGAATCTCGGCGTTTTTGGCGCCGGCAGTATCCATGACAGCGCGTGCGATTTTGCCGTCGGAGCCGTCGAGAATCATCAGCTTGTCAAGCTGCAGCTCCTTTAGCTTGTCGGCAAGAAAGACAAGTGTTTTGAAGCTCGCCTCGCTCTCGGCGGAGCAGCCGGAAAAGGCGGCGTAGTATTTCAGGTTATAGTCCGCCGTCATATAGCGAAACGGAAAACGGTCGGCAAAAATCAGCGTGTCGTGCTTGGCTGTCTTGACAGCTTCGGCGTAGCGGCTGTCGAGCGCATTGAGATCCGCGGTGTACTTTTTGGCGTTATTGTCATAGGCACTCTTGTTGGCTGCGTCCTTTTCGCCGAGCTTTTCGGCAATATACGAGGTGAGCACAGAGGCGTTTTTGAGCGAGAGCCAGATGTGCTCGTCATATTCCGCTTCGCCGTCTGCTTCCTCTTCCTCACCCTGCATGCCCTCGACCGCTTCTTCTTCCTTGGCGAGACTGCCCAGAGCGTCCATCAGATTGAGGGTGAGCATGTTTTTGTTGGAGGCATCGCGCAGCACGTCCCCGACCCATTCGTCGGATTCGCCGCCGACGTAGACAAACACGTCGCAGGAGGAGATATTCACAATATCCTTGGTGGTGGGCTGAAAGCTGTGCATATCCACCCCCTTGTTGAGCAGCAGCGACACGTCGGTGTTCTGCGTGCCTGCGGTGACTTGGCACACCCATTCATAAACCGGATAGATGGTCGTGATGATTTTGAGCTTGCCGTCCTCCGGCTTTTTGCCCGAGCAACCGGCAAAGGCGGCTGTCAGCAGCACGGCGGCAAGCAGTATGGCAATAATTTTTTTCATGGCTTCCTCACTTTTCACGGCATTCTTTGCAAACGCCGTAGAGCACGGTATTCGCCTTGTCAATGGCAAAGGCGTCGCTCTGCGCAAGGTTCTGCACGAGCATCCGGGCGCCTTCGGTGTTCATATGATAGGTTTTGCCGCATTTTTCACAGGATAGATGGAGACATTCGCGGCAATGTGCGCCGTCGGTGTACTGATAAAACACCTCGCGGCTGCCGCTCTGGTTGACGCGGCGGATCTTCCCCTCGCGCTCGAGCTCGGACAGGTTGCGGTAGACCGCGCTGATGCTGATTCCCTCGCCGCTCAGCGCCGCCTCTATCTGCTTGGCAGAGAGCGTTTCATCCGCGTGCTGTGAAAGATAACGAAGCAGCGCCTTTCGCTGTTTTGTCATATACTTGGGCACCTGCCCCACCTCCAATTTGCGAATCATTCGCAGATTATTATAACAGACCTCGCGGCTTCTGTCAACCGCAAAAAGCCCTCAAACGCAGAAAATTCGGTTTGATTCTGTCATTTAATACAAAAATTCTAACAAAACATTGTCAGCCTGCTTGCTTGCGCATTCCGCTTTAGTGTGGTATAATGTTAAAGATTTGTCAATTCTTAGGAGGGAAAAACATGTGGGATAACATTTTATCCGGCGTCAAATCGGTCAACGACTTTCTCAACGGTATTGTTTGGGGCTGGCCGGTTGTCATTTTGATTCTCGGCACCGGTATTCTGCTCACTATCCGCACAAAATTTTTGCAGGTTACGCACTTCGGCGAATCGCTGAACACCACCATTATTCCGACGCTAAAAAGTCTGCGCGGCGGCAAAAAAAAGGATACGCGGCTGAACTCGGTTTCGCAGTTTGAGGCGTTCTCCACCGCCATTTCGGGCACCGTCGGCACCGGCAACATTGTGGGCGTTGTGTCCGCGATTCTCACGGGAGGTCCCGGCGCGGTGTTCTGGATGTGGATTTCCGCGTTCTTCGGCATGGTGACAAACTACTCCGAAAACGTGCTCGGTCTGTACTTCCGCAAGCGCGACAAGGACGGCAACCTGTCCGGCGGCGCCTTCTATTATATCGCCAACGGTCTGCGCTGGAAGTGGCTCGCCTACTGCGCCGCGGTTTTTTGCACCTTTGCGGCAATCGGCATGAGCGGCGTGCAGACGAACAAAATCTCCGGCACGATGGCACAGACAGTCTCGCACTTCTTTAACTTTACCGACAACTGGACGGTCAAGCTGGTGGTCGGCATTATCGTGGCGGCAATCGCGGCGGTCATCATCATCGGCGGCATTCAGCGCATCGGCAAGGTGACAAGCATGCTTGTGCCGTTTATGTCGCTGCTGTTTATCATCATGGCGCTGATTGCCATCGGCACCCATGTCAGCAATATTCCCAACGCTTTTGGCATGATTTTCAGCAAGGCGTTCAATTTGCAGGCTGCCGGCGGCGGCATCATGGGCTACACCTTTGCGCAGGTCATCACCAAGGGTATGGCGCGCGGCGTGTTCTCCAACGAAGCAGGCCTCGGCTCCTCGGTTATCGCGCACTCGGCGTCCGAAACGCGCGAGCCGGTCAAGCAGGGTCTTTGGGGCGTGTTTGAGGTTTTCTTTGACACCTTTATCATCTGCACCCTGACCGCGCTGACCTTTCTCACGACCTTCGATGTGAGCCAATTCACCGGCACCGAAGCGGACGAGCTGATGTCGATGTCGATGTTCTCGACCAATTTCGGCGACTTTGGCACGATTGTCTTTTCGATTATTCTTCCGCTGTTCGCATTCACCACGATTATCGCGTGGTCATACTACGGCGAAAAGGCGATTGAGTTTTGCTTTGGCTGGACAAAGGATAATCACCGCAAAACCATCACCACGGTGTTCAAGTTCGTGTATGTGCTGCTGATTGCCGTTTCATCGACGATTCAGGGCGATTTGATTTGGGCGATTGACGACACCTTCAACGGCTTGATGGCGGTGCCGAACCTGATTTGCCTGATTGCGCTCAACGGCTTGGTGGCAAAAATTACCAAAAACTATTTTGACCGCAAGCGCGGCAAAAAGGTGGAGCCGATGCTCTCCGCCTATCCCGATATGAACGAAGAATTTAAGCATGACATTATGACGGAAAATGCCGGCATGAGCTGACGG
>CAMJOD010000026.1 GCA_946407465.1 uncultured Clostridia bacterium | reverse complement strand
CGCCGCTTTTTTGACAACCGACGGACGGTTCTTTTTGGCGGTTTGGGCAATCTGCCTGCAATCGGCTTCGGCGTCTGCCTCCGCCTGCCGCATCAGCTTGTCGCTTGCCGCCTTTGCCTTTGCCAGCTCTGCGTCGGCGTCCGCGTTCGCCTTTGCCACACGCGCGTCAACCAGGGCCTCCGCTTCTTTTTTTGCGTCGGCGACGGTTTTGTCCGCCTGCTTTTTTGCTTCGCCTTCACGCCTGCGAAATTCCTCTTCCGCCGCGTAAACCGCGTCTAACATATCCTTTGCCATGTTCTCTCCTTTCATAACGGAAAAACTAGGGCGATTTATCGCTCCAATTAAAGATAATCATACCATATTTCCAACGTGATTTCAACAAAAATTTCCTTTGGAAGCCGTACAAATTTACACTTTTGTCGGTTTTCCGGATATTTGTAAAAGAATGAACAAGAATTGACATTTTTGCTTTCCTTATATATAATAGATAGTAGCAAGAAAAAATGCTTTGAGGTGATCGTATGGCAAATGGTATGGATAAAAAAATTGACGGTATTGTCAATATGCTGATGGAGGATTACGCCAGGGGACGCGTGATTGACGAGGACAAAATGTTTGAGTATCCCGACAAGGACGTGGTAATTGACATTTTGGAGAAGCTCAAGGTCGTCATCTATCCCGGTTATTACCCCAACAATCATTACCATACCTATACCGTGCGCAACAATATCTCTATTCTGCTGGAGGATATTATCTACAACCTGAAAAAGCAGACCGCTATTGTGCTGCGCTACACGCCGCGCTTTGAGGGCAGCGACGCGCAGACCATCGCCGGTGAGGCGGAGCGCGTGACCTTTGCGTTTTTGGAGACGATTCCCAAAATCCGCTCCTATATCGAAACCGACATTCAGGCGTTTTATGACGGCGACCCTGCCGCCTACAACAAGGACGAAATCATCTGCACCTATCCCGGTCTCTACGCGATTTTTTCCAACCGCATTGCCCACGAGCTGTTCTTGCTCGGCGTGCCGCTGATTCCGCGCATTATGACCGAGCATGCCCACAGCCTGACGGGTATCGACATCCATCCGGGCACCACCATCGGCAGGTATTTCTTTATTGACCACGGCACCGGCATCGTTATCGGCGAGACAACCGAAATCGGCAACAACGTCAAAATCTATCAGGGCGTGACGCTCGGCGCGCTGTCCACCAGAGGCGGTCAGAACCTGCGCGGCAAAAAGCGCCATCCCACCATTCACGACAACGTGACCATCTACTCCGGCGCGTCGATTCTCGGCGGCGACACCGTTATCGGCAAAAATGTGGTCATCGGCGGCAACGCCTTTATCACCGCGTCCATTCCCGAGGGCGCCAAGGTCAGCGTCAAGAGTCAGGAGCTGATGTTCCGCTACGCCTCGGGCGAAACCGTTGAAACACGCGAGATTGACCCCGAAAAAACCTGCTTCGAAAAAATATGAGAACGATGAAACAAACCCTGAACAGCGACAAAATGGCCGGAAAAAAGCGATTTATCGTGCTCGCTGTGCTGCTTTTGCTGATGGCGGCAGGCAGCCTCATCTATATCACCGTTGACGGCGACACCTACACCGATCGTTTGCTGTACACCGGCACCGAAAAACCGGATCCCGAGAGCTTGGTTGTGACGGTGGACAACACGGAGGTTGTGGTGTCCGAACGGGTGTATCTCGGCACGGACGGCGACATCTGCGTGGATTTTCGTTCCGTCAGGGAGGGCAGCGCCACGGCCGCGGTCGATTACAACCGGCTCGACGACGGCACAAACGAGGGCTTTACCGCCTATATCCGGCTGTATGTCAACAGCTTCGGCACAATCGTGCAAAAGGACGATTTGAATTTTGACGGCTATATTATCGTGGAGTTTGTCATTCTTGCCGGACTGCTGCTCGTGTTTATCTTTACGGTCGTCACCTTTATCGAGTGCTTCCGCAAGGCGCGGTTTTCTTATTATATGGTCGCCTGCGGCGGTGTGGCGCTGTTTACCGCGTTTACGATTGTGCTCGCCCTCTACGATATGCAGTGGTACAACACCTTCCGTTTCTTTTTGATGAACCTGTCAGATTCCGGATTTGTATTTGCCGTTTTGACAACGCCGCTGATGCTCGTGCTGTCCGCCGCGATTGCCGGCAGCAATATCTGGCTCCTGCGCCATGAGGGCAGGCGTCCGCAGAATATGCTGGGCATCGGGCTCGGTCTGCTGTGGGTGCTCGGCATAGCCGCCGTAATCGGCAGCTCCGTCTATTATTTCGGCTATTCGGACAACGGCGTGGCGCTGTCCACGCAAATCAGCTATTCCATCGCCTATGTGCTGAGTTATATGGAGTGCCTGCTCCTGTCCACGATTGTCAGCGCCTTTCTCTCCACCAAATACAAGCCGCCGTATGACAAGGATTACTTGATTGTGCTCGGCTGCGGTATTCGGAAGGACGGCACGCTCACGCCGATATTAAAGGGACGTGTGGACGCGGCAATCCGTTTTGAGCGCGCCCAGTTTGCCGCCGCCGGCAGACACGCCAAGTTTGTTCCCTCCGGCGGTCAGGGCAGCGACGAGGTCATTTCGGAGAGCGAGGCGATGAAGCGCTATCTGCTCGAACAGGGCTATCCCGAAGAACAGATTATCAAGGAGGACAAGAGCGTCAACACCGACCAGAATATCCGCTTTTCACGCGAAAAAATCATGGCGGACGCCGACAATCCCGAAACGGTCAGGGCAGGGGTGGCGACGACCAACTACCACATCTTCCGCGCCTATATTCTCGCAGCCAAATACAGGCTGGACGCGCAGGGCATCTCGGCAAAAACCAAGTGGTATTTCTATCCCAACGCCTTTTTGCGCGAGTTCGCCGGCTTGCTGTATGTCAAAAAATGGTTTATTTTGGCGTCGGTGCTGCTTTTGGCACTCTTCGGCGTGCTGAGCATGACGGTGCTGACCTACACCTATTTTGCGCTTTAAAATCAGAGTATAATAAAGGTATATAAAAGGTATACAAAGAGGTATAATGATATGAAATGTATGTACTGCGGCGCCGATAATCCGCAGCAGGCGCAAGCCTGTTTTCGCTGCGGAAGGGAGCTGCAAGCCGCAAGACCTGTCAGAAGACGCAGAGCCGAGGACACACGCCAGCCTGATGAGGCAGGCGAAGCCCGGCAGTATGTCTACAGCCCCGATGAAGTGATACAATCCGCGCCGGATTACGGCGAGACGGAGCCGTTTGCGCCGACGCGCCAAAAGCGCCGCCGTCCGGTGCAGCAGAACGTGCGGCAGGGCTATCCCGACGGGCAGTCAGCCTATCCGAACAGGCAGCAGGCGTATCCCAATCAGCCGCCTGCCTATCCGAACGCGCAGTACCGTCCGCGGCGAAAAAGCCGCGTGCCCTATCTGGTGGTGTCGTTTCTGACGGCGGCTGTCTCGGTGCTCGCGTTTTTCCTGCCCTTTGCGCAGTGGGTTTCCTATGAGTTCCAGCTGCTCGGCTACGACGTGCAGTCGGGCAGGTTCACCCTGTTTGAGCTGACAAAAAAATTCTACGAAAACGACAATATCTTTTCCATGATTTCCGGCGCGGACAACGAGTATATCCAATCGCTGATTCCGCAGGAGGTCAATCAGCAGTTTGCCACCGGCAGGCTCTTTGTGCTCGGCGTGGCGCTTGCCTTTATCGTGGCGTTGCTTTTGTATTTGCTGATGATTCTCTCGGTGCTCCTGCGTGCCAGGGGCGCGGCAGCCGCGCTGGGCATTATCGGTTCGCTGTTCTATGCCGGCGGCACCCTCGGCATCATGTATGCCGTGCGCGTCGTCAACAATATCGTCGTCTACTATGACAGCCTGTCATGGAATCTGGTTCAAATCAAGCTGCTCGACATACCCTATGCGGCGCTCGCGCTTTCGGCGTTAATCTTTTTCATGTGCATTTTGTTTGCCGTGCTGGGAGCCGGAACGCGCCGGAGATATTAGAAAATTAAGACAAATTCTGCTCTGTAACGGGGCAGAATTTTTTTTATTCTTTCCAAAACCGATTGCAAAATGAGATTATATAATGTATAATAATGACAAATATAAAAATCACCGAGAGGAGAGACAATATGAGAAAAACCAAAATTGTATGCACGGTCGGTCCTGCCTGCAACACCAAGGAAATGCTGCTGAAGATGATTGACGCAGGCATGAACGTTGCGCGCGTCAACATGTCCCACGGCACACACGAAAGCCTGATGGATGTGTTTGCGACCATTCGCGAGGCAATTGATGAGAGCGGCAAAAATGTTGCCATTATGATAGACACCAAGGGTCCCGAGGTGCGTGTCACCACCTTTGAGGGCGGCTCTGTTGTCTTGGAGGAGGGACAGGAGTTTACGCTCTTCAAGGAGAAGGAGCTGGGAGACAGCGAGGGCGTAGCGATTTCTTATCCCAAGCTGGTGGATATATTCCTGCGCGACGGACAGGACGCAATCGGCCGCGAGCTGCTGCTTGACGACGGCTTGATTTCCATTATCACCAAGGAGGTCAGAAGCGACCGCATTGTCTGCACCGTCAGCAAGGGCGGCGTGCTGAAGAACCGCAAGAGCATCAATATTCCCGGTTACTATATCAATATGCCCTATGTCAGCGCGCAGGACAGACGCGACATCGAGTTTGGTTTGGCGCAGGGCGGCAACGTTGTGGCGGCTTCGTTTGTGCGCAACCACGAGGATGTGCGCACGCTGCGCGACTTTATTGACTCCATCGGCTATGAGCATGTGGAGATTATCGCCAAGATTGAGAACCAGAGCGGCGTGGACGACATGGATTTGATCATGGATTACGCCGACGGCATTATGGTCGCGCGCGGCGATATGGGCGTTGAGATTCCGTTTATCAAGCTTCCCGAGATTCAAAAAACCCTGATTCGCAAATGCGTTGCCAAGGGCAAATATGTCATCACCGCCACGCAGATGCTCGAGAGCATGACGACCGCGCCGCGTCCGACGCGTGCGGAAATCAGCGACGTCGCCAACGCCGTGTACGACGGCACCAGCGCGGTTATGCTGTCCGGCGAATCGGCGGCAGGCAAATATCCGCTCGAAAGCGTCATGGCGCTCGACTCCATTTGCCGTGAGGCGGAGGAGAACGGCGAATTTGCCGCGCTGCACACCTATGTTGAGCGCTACGGCATTGAGGATTCCAATGTGTTCCGCGGCAGCATTTGTCTGGCGGCAAAGTATATCGCCGAGCAGGTTGGCGCCAAGGCGATTATCGTAGAGAGCGCCACCGGCCGCGTCGCGCGCGCCATGGTGCACTACCGTCCGGAGGTTCCGGTTATCGCGGTTGTCACCTCCAAGCTGGTGTGCCGTCGCCTTTGCTTCAACTGGGGCATCACGGCGCTGATGGGTGAGGAGAAGTTCACCTCCGACGAAATCACCGAGCAGGCGATGCGGTGCGCACTCAGCACCGGCATCGTCAAAAAGGGCGATACCGTGATTTTGCTGTCCTCCAACAAGACGCTTCCGACCTCCAGCACCGACTCGCTGAATATTCGTATTCTCTAAATGAACAATATTATCTTAATCGGTATGCCCGGCTCCGGCAAGAGCACCGTCGGCGTGCTGCTGGCAAAGGCGCTGGGCTACCTGTTTGACGACGTCGATTTGCTGATTAGCCGCAGGGCAGGCAAGCCGCTGCAAAAAATACTGGACGAGGACGGATTGGAGTTTTTTCTCCGCTTGGAGGAGGAGCTTGGCAGCACGCTTGCCGCAGACCGCACGGTCATTGCCACCGGCGGTTCCATGGTGCTCAGTGAAAAGGCGATGGCACACTTGAAGAGCATGGGAGAGGTCGTGTTTATCGACGTGCCGTTTGCTGAAATCGAGCGCCGGGTCACCAATATCAAGACGCGCGGCATTGTTTTTCATCCCAACGAAACGCTTGCCGACGTCTACCGCGAGCGCCTGCCGCTCTATGAGCGCTATGCCGACAGGACGCTTCACGTTGGCGCGGGCGACACCATTGAGGACACGGTGGACAGCTTTTTACGGCAAAAACAATATAATACATAAATCAAGCATAAAAGAACAAAACAAAAAGCGTTCCGTGACCGCGGAGCGCTTTTTTGAGGAGAATCCTATGAATAACGAAGAATTTATCAAAATTATGGACAGCGGCGCCGAGGTGATTGCGCACAGCGAGGTGCACCGCTATATGACCTATCTGAGCAACGAGGCGATGAAGCTGACCGCCGCGCTCAACAACGCCTATCATACGCCCGAAGAAATCGCCGCGCTGATGGAGCGGCTGACGGGCAGACCGTTTCCGGAGGGCGCCTATATGTTTCCGCCGTTCTACACCGACTGCGGAAAAAATATCAAACTGGGCAAAAACGTGTTTATCAACGCCGGCTGTCAGTTTCAGGATCAGGGCGGCGTCACCATCGGCGACAACACGCTTGTCGGTCCCAAGACCGTCATCGCCACACTCAACCATCACCAAAACCCTGCCAAGCGTGCCAACCTGCTGCCGAAGCCGGTGACAATCGGCAAAAGCGTCTGGATTGGCGCCAACGTCACCATTCTGCCCGGCGTGACCGTCGGTGACGGCGCGATTATCGCCGCCGGTGCGGTTGTGACAAGGGACGTGGCGCCCAACACCATTGTCGGCGGCGTACCGGCAAAGCTGATCAAGCCGATTGATTTGGAGGAATAGGGCAGATTAGCTCGCCAAAAACGGGCGTTTCCACATCAAACGCGACAAATCTTTCCATATTCCACACCCCTTATTGCGGCTGACGGAGCCTTTGCTTTGTTTGACGGGACGCGGTCACCGCGTAGCTCTCGTCTATCCAATGCGCGATTTCCTCGAGCGGCACCGTGTTATCCAGCAAAACAGACACCCAGCTGCCGCCCTTGATATGATAGCCGCGAAAAAATCCGTCCTGCTGCGCGAGCCAGTCGGCGAGCATCGGGTCGCCGAGCTTGACGTTGATAACATCCACGCGCTCGGCGCCCTCGAGTCCCAGCTTGTCGCGCGGCACGTCCATAATGAGGGCAAACCATTTTCGGTTGTCTTGGTGCCGCAACACCGGAAAGGTCGGCGCCGTCGGAAACGGATAGTCCGGCGCAACGCCGTATTTTTGTTTGACATACGCAAAAATTTTTTCTCTCACGCTGTCGCCCCTTTTCTTTATACTATTACTTTTATTATAACACGGCTGCAGGCGTTTGCAAGCTTGCGGCAAAAAAGTTTTTGAAACAGGGAACAGAAAAAGAAAACCGCCGGTTGGTTCAGCCGGCGGTTTTTATGTGCAATGTATTCCGTTTAATGGCGGTGCGTCTGCGCCTTGCCGCGTCTGCGGATTGTCAGAACGAGTATCACGACAACCGCAGCCAGCACCACTGCCGCCGCAATGACCAATACGATATTCTCCGTAATGAATACCTCAAAGGGAGAGATGGTTCGCTCCACATCCTCGGCGGCAATCAGGTTGACGGTGCCCAAATCCAAATCATCATATTTTACGCTGAGGGTTCCGAGCACATCGCCCTTTTTGACCGGCGCTTCCACCTGATTGACGCAGGTGACGTCGGTGTTCAGCAGGCTTTTGTCGTAGTTGTTGGGGAGATAGGCGGTTATCGCCTTTTCGGGAACCGCGCTCAGCTTTTTGCCGTCGCGAACATATTTGACGTCAACGGCGGCGAGGCTGTCGGTCGGGCTGAGCAGTGTTTGCTCGCCCAGGCTCTCAAACGCCCAGTCATAAAGATTCGCGGTGTCCTTCATCGCGTAGTTCACGTTTTCTTCAAAGGAGAATGCCGCGCCCAGACATACACACAGATATTTTGCGCCGTCCTTGTCGGCGGAGGTGACCAGACATCTGCCTGCCTCGTCCAGATAGCCGGTCTTGATGCCCTGCGTGTAGGGGTAGTAATAAAAGCCGTCTTCCTCTTCTTCGTCGAGCATGTAATTGGTGTTGTGCAGGGTGTTAAAGCCGTTGGGCGTGTAATAAACGGTGTTGCAAATCTCCATAAAGCCCGGAATCGTCATAGCGTGCTTGGCAATCAGCGCCATATCGTGGGCGGTGGAATAGTGGTCGGCGTCAAAGAGACCGTGCGGATTGGCAAAGTGCGTGCCGGTGCAGCCCAGCTCGGCGGCTTTGGCGTTCATCTTTTCCGCAAAGCCTGCCACACTGCCGCCGACGTGCTCCGCCAGCGCGAGCGCGGCGTCGTTGCCGGACGGAAGCATCAGACCGTACAGCAAATCTCTGACAGAAACCTGCTCGCCGATATGCTCCGACAGTCCCATCACGGTGCTTTCGGAATCCAGTCCCTCCAGCGCGTTTTGCGTGATGGTGACAAGTGTGTCGTCCCAGTTGTCGACATTCTCCGCCGTGATGATAAAGGTCATAATCTTGGTGGTAGAAGCCGGATACTGCCGCTGACCGGCATTCTTCTCAAACACAACCGCGCCGTTGTTGAGGTTTTCCAGATAGACCGCCTCCGACACGGTGCTTGTGTCGCAGCCGTAGTTGACCGCTCCGGCGGAAATCATACCGGCGCAAAGAATCATGACAGAAAAAACAAGTGCTGTTATGCGTTTCATATTTTCCTCCTGTTTGTTTTTTTCTATTGTACCATACGAGATGCAAAAAAGCAAAAGATTATAGAATATTTTTTTTGCTTCTCCTGCAACGCAAAAAAGAGCGCCTTTCTTAATTCCAAATGTCAAAAAGCGCTGCGGCTCAAAAATCCGCTCATTACATAAACCTCATTTTAGTGCTATCTTGCTTTTTTGCTTGCAGCCTCAAGCGGCTCACCCCGGCAAATATCCCCGTTAAAAAAGCTCTAAAGGGCTTGCGCGATTCTCCGACACTTTCCTGCCGCGCATAAGCGGATTGCGTTTTGTGACATAATACTGCCATATATCCCCGGCGTTAGTTGGCAAAACTATGGAGCTTTAACAAAAATTCTGTCATAAAACTTCTGTGCCTCTGTACAGCGGAAAAGCACTGAAAATTCCCTGAGAAGGGTCACGGACGCTTTTCCGCGAACATGTGAGAATCAATACTTCATCATAATATGTTGTTATAATATGTTGTTGAAAGAAGGGGTTAATCGCCATGAATATAGCTATTGTTGACGATTCGGCGACAGACCGGCTTCGCCTGGAGCAAATTTTGCAAAAATATGTTGCCATCAATCAACCGGACATGCATATGGATTATTTTACCGGCGGAGAAGTTTCCGGTTGCAGATATGTGCAGTATGGTCGGCAATATATTGGAAAACGCCGTTGTAGCCTGCCAGTCGGCGGAAGAAAAAACCATTCAGCTCACCATTCTTACCGAAAAGCGGATGCAGCTGTATATTGTTGTTGTAAACAGCTTTGACGGCTTTGTCAGTGAGAGAGACGGCAGGTATTTTTCAACCAAGTCCGACGGATCCGGCATCGGATTGACTTCTGTTGCCGCTACCGCTGAGAATTACGGCGGAGTCGCGCAGTTTTCGCATGAGGGCAAGCTGTTTTATAGCAATATAGCAATCCCTTTGAACAAACAAATATATGTTGGCGCCCATAGGAGGTAACACTCCTATGGGTATTTTTATCGAAACAGGGATAATCGTCACCAAAGGGGTGAGAATCAGCGCGTCACAATATAGATTTTTATAGTATAATGATTACATACTAAAATAACAATTACATTATCGTAATCTTTGAGAGGCAAACAAAACGACATTTCCGTAAACCTTGACGGAACACAACAATTCGGAAGGAATTATCATAATGGGTTTTTTCAGCAGAAAAAAAACACAGACAGACAAACAGGAGCTGCGCAACCTGAGCCGCAAGGACATCCTTGAACTGCTGCGCGAACAAACACGCCGTTCGGCTGCGCTTGAGCAGGAGCTCAACGAGCTGAAAACAAAGCTGCAGGAGCATGAAGCCGCGCTGCAAAACGCCAGAGCGATTGCAGAAGAAGCGATTTGCATCAGCGAGGTGTTTGAAAAAGCAATTTCCGATTCGCGGAAGCATGTGACAAATATGCAGCGGATGAACATGGAGCAGTTTACAGATAACGAGTTGGAGCAGCATGAAGATAGATACGATTCAGAACAGTCTGCCGACTGAACAGGAGATTGAGTCGGAAATAGAGCGTGTGCGCGAAAAAGCGCGATACAGAAACGCGCTGGCGAGCACAATCCGCATCATTATTACAGCGGCAGCGGTTGCCGTATTGATTGCGACTTTTCTGTTGTCCGCGCTTCAGGTGCAGGGCTCTTCCATGTCTCCTACCTTAGAAAACGGACAGATTGTGCTGGTTTTTCAAAAAAACGAATTGAAGCAGGGTGAGCTGACAGCGTTTTATTACGGCGAAAAGCTTTTGATCAAGCGCTGCATTGCCGGCCCCGGTCAATGGGTTAACATTGACGAGGAAGGAAATGTCTACGTAAACGACGAATTGTTGGACGAGCCCTGTGTTACCGAAAAATCTCCGGGTGAATCTGACATCGAATTTCCTTATCAGGTGCCGGAAAACCGCTGGTTTATGATGGGCGACAACCGCTTGGTATCGTTGGATTCACGAAGCAACGAAATCGGTTGTATTGCGCAGGAACAAATTCTGGGAAGGGTAGCGTTCCGCGTATGGCCGCTCGACAAGCTGTCGGTTATGTAAATTTTTAAGAGAGGAGTGTTCCGATATGAGAAATCGATTAAGGAACATAGTCGGATATATCAAAAAGGGACGGTGGCGCTGGTATACCATCGCGGGCTGCTTTGCGCTGGCTGTTACGATATTTACGAGCTATGCTCTGATTCGACCTGCCATCACCATGGAACAGAAAAGCACGGATGACGAAGCCGCTATGCTGACAAAGACGAGCTTTACCGACCCCGACTTGCCCGAAGTGACCGTGTCCGGAATGCTTCCCAAGGGCGGCGGCGTGAGCGTCAGCGAGGTCAAGGGCGAGGAACTCACAGAGCTCGAAACCAAGCTCCGCGACAAAATACGCTCGGAGCAGCCCGGTATTCTCTTTGTCGTCGATTCGGCTTATGACATCGAGATACATGATGAACAGGGCAATGTGTTTGAGCCGGACACCTATGACGGATCCGTTACCGTTACCGTTCAAAAGAACGACACAAAGGACGGTTCGGAAATCCTTGTTGCGCGCGAGGCAAAAAAAGGAGGCTTTGAAGAGCCTGTCAGGGTAGAGGTCGGCGACGGAAAAATCGAATACGAAGCGGATCATTTCAGCAAAATGATAAACGGCGTTGAGTATTACGAGTTTTCCGGCTTGACGGCAAGACCGCTTGTCAATCAAACATATGTCGGTCAAAACTTTGAATTTTCCGCGGATTTTCTGCTTGAGGAATTGAACCACGCTAACTTCTACGGCGAGATTCCATACGATTCCGTGCTGGTTGACTATTCGAATACGCAGGGTACATTCACGCTGAACGGTCAGCAGGCAGGTACCTATAGAGTTGTCATCGACGGCGGCAAGGCGTATTTGTGTGTTTCGCTGCTGCCGGAGTTTGCGGAGGGCTCGGCAGGTTCCGGTAACATTCTCGCCGAAGCAAAAGCAATCGGAAGCGGCGAGCTGCAATTTGACGACGAGGTCTTGGTCATCAGCGATCCCGAAGACGAAAAATACGACAAGCTGAGCATCACAAAGGATTATACGGACAGGGGAGCGGTAACCTCCGGCGAGCATCGCGGAGACTTCTTTGTCACCTATGAAATCAGATTAAAGAACAACGGCGAAGAAACCGTAAGCGGACTGACGGTATATGATATCCCGATGTACTTTAATACCAACACAAAACAGGCGCCGTACGGCTTCTATGTAGAGGAGGACGGACAGTCGGTTTTCAAGCTCGTTTATCTGCAATATCCGGATACCATTACCGGAGGCGGCTACACGATGAGACCCGGCAGGGGCTCTCAGTTCTCTACGGACACGAACAAACAGGGCTACTACAGCGTTCCAAATGTTTCCGTCGCGCCCGGAGAGGAGATAGTCTGGCAATATACGGTTTATCTGCCCAAAGAGGACGCCCAATTGCTTGACGCCAATGAACGGTGGGGATCTTGGAGAAACTTTGCCGGCTTCAAACCGAACGACAGCACCGGCAAAGAGGTGTCAAAGGATGTAAGCTACTCACCGGACACCATGCCGCTGAAAAAGGTCGGTGTGATACCCTCCGGGGACGGCAACAACATGGAGTGGACGATTTCGCTGCAGACCAAGGGCTATTATGACGCTTCCGGCTATTACATCAGCGACCGCCTGAACAACCGCCGTGTGACCTCCGATGAATTGCAGTATATCATTGACAATTCCGGCAGCGAACGCCCCTTTGTTTATGTTTATGCCAACGGACAAAAGCAAGAGCCGCCTGTGTATCTCACATGGGAAAAGGTGAACGACGCCACCGCGCTCACGTCCGGCGATTCGACCAAGATTTACTATGACGATAACGGAAACTTCCGTTGGTTCTCCGAAAAGAAAAATGACGCCAACTACGGCTACGAGCTGCATTACCGGACGACCTTCAACAGAGACAGGCTGAGTGCTGACGCTATCAACCAGGCAGCGTCCAACTACTCCGACAAAACACAAGAGGGTATCGACGGAGAGTATGAGACCAATGTCTCGCTGGTCAAGCGCTTGGAGGAATACGATAATTACAGCCATACCGCAAACTGGACAATCGAAATGCCCGTTATGTTAACAGGCGATACCCAGATGTGGATTGCGGATCTGCTTCCCAACACATATTATAACCCGGCTTATGATAACCTAAGGGACACAATGGACTACATGTATACGATTGTCAAGGGTCAAAGTCCCGGTGGAAATCTGCTTTTGGTGGACGATTCCCGTTCGGGACGAAACTCCGCCGGCGTTTACCTCACAGCCTGTCAGCGTTATTATGAATTTGATTCGGTAGCGGACTTTGAAGCGTTCACCGGTATCCAGGTCGAAGTGACCGGCAACAAGACAGCCGACGAGGTCTTTTGCGGAACCGGCAAGCTGGGCTTTTATACCGACGCCGTAGTCGGAGCCGACGGAAAGCCGCTGGGCGGCGGCTGGATGATTTATCCCAATGCCGTGTCGGGTCCATACACACGTATTGATGCTGCGAACGAGATGATGACCGGTATCGAGTACAGCATGCCCAGAGGAGAATATAAGGTCAGGTTTAATTACACGACCAATACGCCGCCGAGCACCGACAAGGAAGAAACCAATTTAAACTATACGATGATTTGGGGCGTATCGCCTGCGGGCAATGAGATCTATTTGAGCGCACGTGACGCTTACTATATGGCGCCCGAGGACTTGACGACGCGGGTTGACAAGAGGATTGCAAAGGTTGAAACCCTCGAAAACGGCAAAACGCTGATTACCTATATGGTGCTCGCCGATAACCGCAGCACAAAATATACACTGGATAATATCGTTTACAACGAGGGCTACAAGGACTTCCTCAGCGGCTTGCCCGAAGGCTCCGCCAAGCTGGTCACCGGAGACGCCACCACAAAGGACGGCGTTACCATATACAAGGTGCCGGTGACATATGATCCCAATGACCCGACCGGCTGGAGCATGACAAAGGCAAACAGCCTTGCGGATTTGACCGATCCGTCCAAGGGCTTTATCGAGATCAAGAATCCTCTTGATGACGGCGCGTATTGGGGCGGTATCACCAGAGAAACGCTCGATGAGAACGGTTTCATGTTTAAGGTGAATAACAGAGCCAATATCACTAGAGCGTTTTACCGGTACTATGATACGGGAAGAGACGACGGCAGCGAGCCGTTCCAGGTGCTTCACAACACAATAGATTTTGCGCCCGGTGTCAGCTTTAGCTGGTATAATGCAGAAGATTCGCAGTTTGACAAAATGACAAAGAGCTCCTACTACTTTGTCTACACGGTTGAGGTTGATGAATCGGCTCTCTCGGATGCAGACGTGCTTCGAAACACCATTGTGACCTATGGTGGTCCCTATAATACGCAAACCGGAAAAGCCTATCAGGATTATGCCGTAAAGATTAACGATCTCAGAAAGACGCTTTCGGAAAAGCCGTCCACGGCAAATGACTATACAGCCTCCTTCCAGCTGGACATCAACATGACAGAAGCCCTCAGAAGTCTGGATAACTTTACCATTACAGACAAACTGAGCGACAACCTGGAGCTTGACGTTCAGAGCCTGCAGGTTTACAGAATCAACAGCGACGGCTCCGAAACGCTGATTCCGCCGGGCGACAACAACGGCGGAGAGCACTACACGAGCATGTACTCGGATCACGGTCTTGTGATTATCATGGACAAGGGCAACGGCGACTGGGCTCGGCAGTATGCGGTTCGTTACGGCGCCTTTATCACCGATTATTCGGGACGTGTCCACTTTAGCAACGAAGCGCGGATTCCCGAAGGCTCAAACGTGCCGCACATCACCCATGGCGATGTGTATGTCAAGAGAGCCGAAGTGGAAGTCACAAACCTCAATGTCAATATTTATAAGTACGACGGTAACAATACAGCGCAGGCGCTTGCCAACGCAAAATTCAAGCTTTTGCAGCTGAAAACACAATACCGTAATCAACTAAAAGAGTTGGCAAACCAGCCCGGCACCACGCAGGCGGATATTGATAACTACCTTAACAGTCTGCCGGACAACTGCTGGACGCAGTTTGACAACGAAAAAACGACGGGCGCCGACGGAAGGGCTGAGTTCAAAACCTACCGTGACAGCCGCGGCGAATCACATTCGATTCTGTTTAATGAGGTCTACAAGCTTCAGGAGACGTCGCCGCCGGCAGGCTATTCCACCTCACAGGTCAAGAGCCGGTATTTCATGTTCTACACCACCACATACCCCTCTTATGAAAATGTGCAGGGTGTAGAGGAATATGTCCGTTCCTTCGTGCCTGATACGGCAATGTTCTATATCCCGAACTATAAGACAAGCTTCCGCGTGTACAAAACATCTTCGACAGATACCACCAAAAGGCTCACCAATGTGCGCTTTGAGCTGTTCTCAAACGCCGCTTGTACGGAGCATATCAGCGGATATGATTATCCCCACGGTCAGCAGACCGCAGCCGGATACATTTATTTCCCGGATATTCCTGTTCCGGCGCAAGGAACCGTGCAGTATTATCTGAAAGAGATTCAGGCGCCTAAGAATTATTTGCTCAACGCCAAACGCGTATTCGTCGTCAACGTTTCCGCAGAAGGACAATTGACCTTTGAAGAAAAGGTTAACGAAAACGGAACGCTGAGGGATCTCAGAGAGGGCGAAACGCCCTCGGTGATTGACAGCACCGGCATCGGCATCACCATTGCAAACGAGCCGAACATCACTGAGTTTGAGTTCAACAAGCAGTGGCTGTTTGCGGGCGAAGAGCAGGAGTGGCCTGACAATGTGGAAAAAATCACTGTCACGCTGCAAAGAACCTGTAAGAAAGGCGACGGTCAGGACGTCACCGAAACGGTAACGTTCGACGTAACGCCGAAAATGACAGGCAGTATTGATTTATCGACAATCTCCGGTTCACAAATTTCCGGTACGCTTGTTCAGGTTGAATCACAGCCGAACATCTATACCTACAAAATCACAGAGCTGGATGATTATTATACTTCCGGAGACGAGACAGTCAAGTGGACATATTCTGTCTCAGAAGCCACTGTAGACGGTTATCTGCCTCCAAAGTACATCAAACAAGGTGAATCGCAGCCCGCCGGCGGCGCAACGTCAGTCGGCAGCTGTGGAACAATACAAAATAATGCTGTTACGGCTATTCTACCAAATACCGGCGGCCATGAAGCAATCGTAACGACGTTAGGCATTGTTTTATTGCTCTTAGCAGCTGTTTGTATGATATTTCTCAGACTGAGGCGAAGGGAAAGGGGGAGCTAACGCAGAATTGCCTCGAATAATAAGACTTCCAAAATTCTAAAAAAGAAAGGACAAAGAAATTATGAAACTTGGAAAGAAAATCTTATCATTGGTATTAGTGGCACTGGTTTTGACAGTGGGCATGAACTTTACTGCATTTGCAGCAACCATTGAGGTTGACGGTGCATATGAGAATGAAACCTACAATGCATACAAGCTCCTCGATTACACAAGCAACAACGACTCATATTCCTATTTCCTGTCAGACGCTGCTTACAATAGCGCACTCGGCACTGCTCTCAAGGATGCCGGCTTCAAATTCACACAGTCTGCTGACGGAACCCAGTGGTTTGTAAACAATTCCGACGAGCTCACCGACGGCGCAGCTATCGCTGACAAACTGTCCAAGAGCATTGACACATGGAAGGACGCAGCTCTTGCTACTGCTTCCACAACCGGCACCGCTGACAAAAAGGCTTTGTTCAACGACCTGCCCACCGGTTATTGGTTCGTAACCTCTTCTCTCGGTTCTCTCTGCACCCTGCAGACCTATGATGACGAAGAGCTCGTTGTTGAGAAGAACACCACCATCATCGACACCAAGGAAGTTTCCGATAATGAAGTTCAGGTCGGCGACACCGTTACTTACACCGTTACCCTGACCGACGGCAAGGGCACCAACCTCGAAGGCAAAGTAAACGATACCATGTCCAAGGGTCTGACCTACAACGACGACGCTGTCTGCGTTGCAAACGGTAAAACTCTTGTTAAGGATACCGACTACACTGTTACCAAGACCACCGAGGCTGACGGCAAGACCAAAGTTGTTTATGTTTTCTCCGCTGATGTAATGACCGAGCTCCAGGAAGGCGAGCAGATTGTTATCACCTATACCGCAACCGTAAATGCAGACGCTTCCCTCGACGGAACCGAGCAGAACGTTGAGTTCTCCGAGTATTCCGAGCAGGAAACCAACAAGAAGACCATCGAAGTTGTTCTTGAAAAGCTCAAGATTAACAAGACCGACGGTACCAACGCTCTGAAGGGCGCTCAGTTCGAGCTCTATCGTACAGACGCTACCTCCGTTCCCGCTGCTAATCACACCCGTGTTCCCGTTCGCGTTCTGAGCGACGAAGAGCTGGCTGCGGCTAACATCACCAAGGAAGCTGACACTGTCTACTACGAAGTAGAAAAGGACGGCACCAACTACACAATTGATATGACCAACGCTTCCTCAGCTGTTGTTTACAGCCTTGACAAGGACAGCACCTACTATCTCCGTGAGACCAAAGCTCCCGACGGCTACAACCTGCTTGAGAATGAGATCGAAGTACATCTCAACGAAACCAATTCGATCGACGTAGTCAACAACTCCGGTTCCATCCTGCCCTCCACCGGCGGTATCGGAACAACTATCTTCTATATCGTTGGCGGCGCTCTCGTTCTCGGTGCTGTGGTAGTAATCATTGCCCGTCGCCGTGTTCGCACTAACAAGAAGTAATAAAAAATGATTTATAATCTGTTGTGCAGCGGATTCTTCCGCTGCACAGCAGTAAGGAGAACCCTGCCATGAAAAAAAAAGACGCGCATTTTCCTTTGCCCCAATACTGGTCTTTTTGGGAGGGCTGTCCTTACTGTTGTACCCAACAGTCAGCAATTACTGGAACGTGCTCCATCAATCGCGTGTTATCGACTCCTATGAGCAGCAGGTTGATGATATGGGTGAAGAAAAGAAACAGGAATTGTGGCAGCAGGCTGAAAAGTTTAACGCAGACATGCTGGCAAGACCCAATCCGTTTGAACCGAGCGACGAGGAGCTCAAGCAGTACAACGAACTTTTGAATACTAGCGGCAACGGAGCCATGGGCTATATTGAGATTCCGGCAATCGACTGCAAGCTGCCGGTTTATCACGGTACGCAAGACAACGTTTTGCAGGTCGCGGTCGGACATATCGAGTGGTCAAGCCTTCCGGTCATCGCGGCTTAACAAGCGCCAGACTGTTTTCCAATCTGGATAAGCTGAACGAGGGAGACCGTTTTATGCTGCATATACTCGATGAAACACTGACGTATGAGGTGGATCAAAGCCGAATTGTGGAGTCTGAGGACACGACCGACCTTCAAATATAAAAAGGAATGGATCTCTGCACGCTGGTAACCTGCACGCCCTATGGTATCAATACCCACCGTTTGCTGGTGCGCGGCCACCGTGTTCCCAATGACTCGGTCGCGTCAGCCAAGTATATAACGTCAGACGCAGTCCGCTTTAACCCAAAACTGATCGCGGTGTTTATGCTATACTTCATTCGAGGCCAAAGGCTGCCGCCAAATCTTTCAATTTGCGACAGCCTTTTTTCCTTTTTTGCTGTATCAAAAAAATGATTTGGCTTATCCGTTCGAGATCAAGCAGCATGCAATCAAGCTGCAAAAACTAACAAATTTTACAAGCAATAAAAGAACAAATTCTCCTTACACTACTATTGCGGCGACAAATTGCGAGGGCAATCCGCCGCTTGAAATAGATGCAAAGGTTCCGGCAGAGCGGCGGAAAGCGGCTTTGCGGCAACAAGGAACCGGTATAAAAAAGGAGAAAGAACCATGTCCAACAGAAATAACAACCAGATTAACGTTCCCGAAGCAAAGGAAGCCATGAACCGCTTCAAAATGGAGTGCGCCAACGAAGTCGGCGTCAACCTCAAGCAGGGCTACAACGGCGACCTCTCTTCCAGAGAAG
>CAMJOD010000025.1 GCA_946407465.1 uncultured Clostridia bacterium | reverse complement strand
CATCACGTCACCAAATTTGTCGGCGTACCGTTAAAAAAGTTTTTGATATTATCCACCACGATACCCATCAGGCGCTCTCTTGTCTCCACCGGCGCCCAGGCGATATGCGGCGTCATGATGCAGTTTTTGGCGTTCATCAGCAGGTTGTCCTGCTCCATCGGCTCGACGCGAATGGTGTCCACTGCTGCCATGCCGAGGTGACCGCTCTCCAGCGCGTCAAACAAGTCCTGCTCCACCACCACGCCGCCGCGCGCCGTGTTGACAAACAAAGCGCCCTGCTTCATACGGGCAAAGGTGGTTTTGTTAAACAAATCCCGCGATTCGGCGTTGAGCGGACAGTGCACGCTGACAATATCGCTGCGGCGCAGCAGCTCCTCAAACGACACCGTCTCCACGCCTTCCACGGTCTTTGGACTGCGGTTGCAGCCGATGACGTTCATCTGAAAGGCGTTCGCAATCTTGGCGACAGCCGTTCCGATTGCGCCCAAGCCGACTATGCCGAGCGTCTTGCCGGCAAGCTCGTTGAGCGGATAGACAAACGGCGAAAAGGTCGGACTGCGCTTCCACAAGCCGTCATGCACATACTGATTATATTGTGAGGTGCGGTTGAACGCCTCCAAAATCAGCGCGAAGGTGTGCTGCGCCACCGCGTTGGTGGAGTAGGAGCCTGCGTTGCATACCGCAATGCCGTTTGCGCGGCAGTAGTCGATGTCAATATTGTTGTAGCCCGTGGCAAACAGCCCGATATAGCGCAGCTTTTTGGCAAAGCGCAGCGTGTGCGCGTCCATCAGCGTCTTGTTGCAGACAACCACATCCGCGTCCGCAATCTGCCCGGCAACCTCCTCATAGGCGAGCAGCCCGTGCTCCGTGACCTCTCCCAGCGTGCGCAGAGGGTCGGCATTGACCAAATCGTCGATAACCGTCTGCGCGTCGGTCAGTACAATTTTCATATTCCTCACGTCCCGTCATCTGTAATAAAATGGTTTCTTTATTATTGTAGCATAACAATCTGCCGTTTTCAACTTGATTAATCGCAAAAACTGTGATAAAATAGCGGAGAGGTATGAAATATGATGCTAAAGAACTATTAATTTTGATTTGGACGGCACCCTGCTGCCCATGGACTTAAAACCGTTTATCGAACTGTATTTGCAGGCATTTTGCCAAAAATTTGCCTCTCCGATGCAGCTTGACCCCCAAAAGCTGGTGAAGGGTATTTGGGAAGGCGCCGCCGCGATGGGACAAAATGACGGAAGCTGTTTGAACCGCGAGGTGTTTTGGGAGGCGCTCAACCGCTGCTGCGGCAGGGATTTGCGCATGTATGAAAAAGACTTTGACGACTTTTATCGCAACGAATTTGCCGCCGCCAAAAAAGCCACCTGGGAAAATCCCTATGCCGCCAAAACCATCCGGCTGCTAAAGGAACACGGTCGCAGGCTGATTGTCGCCACCAACCCGATTTTTCCGATGGCGGCAACCTATGCGCGCATTTGCTGGGCAGGGCTGCGTCCGCAGGATTTTGACTACATCACCGTCTATGACAACTGCTCCTTCAGCAAGCCGCAGCTTCATTATTACCGCGACATCTGCTCCTTTTGCGACATCAAACCCGAGGAGAGCATGATGATCGGCAACGATGTGGACGAGGACATGTGCGCCTCGCGTTTGGGCATGCAAACCTATCTTATCACCGATTGCCTGATTAACCGCGGCGGAAAGAGCGTAGATTCCTTTGCCCACGGCAGCTTTCGGGATTTGTATGAAAAGCTGCAGGGCGAGCTATCCAAATATATAACCGATTAAGCCGATTCTTGGAACCGGCTTTTTCTTTTGCAGAAATGCCTTCGGGCGCTTCTCATGCTGCATTATCAGGCAAATATGCGGAGGATTTATGGCAGATTATTGTCAAAACGCCGCAGTCTTATTGACGTATACAAGGCGTTTTGGCAAGAATATGATGTGAAAGCCGTGAGTCGGCTATTTTCGGTAGCCCATTAGTCATTATCACCAAAAACATACTTTAAACTTTGTCTATTGCAAACGCTCATAATTCCATAATAGAAATATAGGCATATTCAAATTTGCTAAAATAGTATTATCATACGATGTGAAACTATGAAAATCTATAAACAGGAGTGATAATATGAAATTCAAAAAGTCGTTATCGTTGCTGCTTTCTGCGGTAATGGTTGCCGGCTGCGCTACCGTTGCGGTCACCGCAGCGGAGTCCGACAGCGAGAGCGTCGGCTACAGCAACCAGTCTTTCCTGGAAACACAGGCAGGACAGGCAAAAAACACAAATGATTTCGGCGCGAAGTATTCAAAGGCTTCCACCACATGGAAAACCTGGTCTCCAAACGCGGCCTCTGTTAAAGTCAAACTCTATCACACCGGCTCCGACAACGAGGCAGGCGCAGGCGCCATCGGCGAATACGACATGACCAAGGACAGCGCGGGTATTTGGTCTGTTACGCTTCAGGGCGACTACAAGGACGTTTACTACACCTATCTGGTGAATGTAAACGGCGCGGTCAACGAAACGCAGGACATCTATTCGCAGGCTGTCGGTGTCAACGGCAACCGCTCCATGGTCGTTGACCTCGATTCCACCGACCCGGAGGGCTGGGACACCGACCACCATGTTTTCCAGAGCAGCCCCACCGCTTCCGTTGTTTGGGAAGCACATGTGCGCGACTTCTCCATTGCCGCCAATTCCGGCGTCAGCGAAGAGAACAAGGGCAGATATCTCGCCTTTACCGAGGGCGGCACCACGCTCAACGGCCAGGCAGGCGCTATGTCCACCTGCGTGGATTATCTCGTCGAGAACGGCATCAACACCGTTCAGCTCCAGCCGATTTATGACTTCGGCTCCGTCAACGAGACAATCGCCTCCTCCTCCACCAACCGCAACTGGGGCTATGACCCGGTCAACTACAACGTTCCCGAAGGCTCCTACTCCTCCAACCCCTATGACGGCAACGTCAGAATCAAGGAGTTCAAGCAGCTGGTGCAGGCGCTCCACGACAGAGGCATCACCGTTGTTATGGACGTTGTTTACAACCACACATATCTGTCCGACGGCTCCTGCTTCAGCAAAACCGTTCCGGGCTACTACTACAGAATGACCAGCAACACAGCCTATTCCAACGGCTCCGGCTGCGGCAACGAGACCGCCTCCGACAAGCAGATGTTCCGCAAGTATATGGTGGATTCCTGCGCTTATTGGGCAGAAGAATATCACATCGACGGCTTCCGCTTTGACCTCATGGCGCTGCATGACACCACCACCATGAACGAAATCCGCCAGAAGCTCAACAGCTTCCCGAACGGCAACAAGATTTTGATGTACGGCGAGCCTTGGACCGGCGGCAGCAGCCAGTGCCCCAACTCCTGCACCCAGTCCAGAGTGACCTCTCTCGACAACGGCGTCGGCATGTTCAACGACACCTACCGCGACGCCATTAAGGGCAGCACCGACGGCGCAGACGGCAACTTCATTCAGGGCAGCGAAACCGACACCGGCAAGATTGCAACCGGTATTCAGGGCAAGAGCTTTGCCGCAAAGGCGCCCTCTCAGACCGTTGCCTACGCCGACGCGCACGACAACCTCATTCTCTGGGACAAGCTCGTCAAGTCCAACGGCAGCACCAACTACACCGGCACCGACGGCAAGATTCAGAATCAGGCAATCGGCGTCATGTCCCTCTTGATGACCTCGCAGGGTATTCCGTTTATGACCGCCGGCTCCGAAATGGGCAGAACCAAAAAGGGCGACGCCAACAGCTACAAGTCCTCCGACGCGATTAACGAAATCGACTGGTCACGCGCCGACACCATGAAGAACCTGCCTCAGTGGTACAAGACCATGATGGCAGTGCGCAGCAATGTGACCGCTATCAACAGCAACTCCTTTGTGTCCCCTGCCTTTGCTTCGCAGATGGGTCACGTTATCGCCTACACCTACACCAACAACACCTCCGGTGAGTGGAACAAGGTTTGCGTTCTCTACAACAACGGCACCTCCTCCTACACCATCTCCGGTCTCGGCGCTTCCAGCTGGAAGGTCGTCGCCAACTCCGTAGCAGGCAGCTCCATCTCCAAGACAGGCGCTGACATCAAGGGTATCGCCGATCTCAACAGCAGCTCTGTTTCCGTTCCCGGCAAGGGCACCATCGTTTTGATTAACGGCTTTGGCAACAAGACCGTGGACGAGAGCTTCGGCACACTCACCGTCAAGCACGTGACCGAGAGCGGCAATGTTATCAAGACACAGAACGCGAAGTACCGCGTAGGCAGCACCTACCGCGCGCTTCCCGACAGCACAATTCTGTTCAGCCGCAAGCTCGTCAGCACCACCGGCACCGCCAGCGGCACTGTTACCGCCGGCTCCAACCCCACCGTTACCTTTACCTACAGCGACAAAGCGATTTCGGACGGCTATCTGACCGTCAAGTATGTGGACGGCAGCGGCACCTCCATCAAGGAAACCGCCAAGACCCACCTCAAGGAAGGCGACAGCTACAACGTAGCGGCTCCCGCTATTCAGGGCTATGAGCTCGACACCGCCAAGTTCCCGGCTGAAACCGTCGGCACCTTTGACGGCAGCGACAAGACCATCACCTTTGTTTACAAAAAGCTTGCCACCACCTCCACCAAGGTGCACTACTACAACTCCACAGGCGCCGCCAACGTTTGGATGTACGCCTACACCGAGGACGGCACTGCTATCTTCGGCACCTGGGACAGCGTTACGTCGAAGCCTCAGGCAAAGCTGACCTCCGTCGGCAACGGATGGATGGAAGGCACCATTCCGGCAGGCAGCGCATATGTAATCTTCCGTCTCTCCGGCGGCAAGCAGGAACCCGGCATGGGCGAGTCCGGCTATCTGGTAGCGGACGAAGCGTGGATTCAGAACAAGAGCGTCACCTTCACCTCCACTGTCAAGACCAGCCATATCAACCTCAAGACCGGCGAAAAGATTGCGCCCGATACCGTCAAGACCGCCGAAAAGGTTACGGCTAACGACTCCTACACCACCACTGCTCTGGCAGGCAGAATGGACGCGGTTGCTCCCGGCAACGCAAACGGCAAATACGCGCCCGGCGTCATCAACGTTGTTTACTTCTACACCGACGGCGGTGTGATTCCGACAGACCCGACCGACCCGACGGATCCGACCGATCCCACTGACCCGACAACCGAGCCCACCGAGCCGACTGATGATCCCAACGGCATCTTGATTGGCGACGTAGACATGGACGGACAGATCACCATCAACGACGCCACCACCATCCAGCGCCATCTTGCGGAGCTGACTGCCCTCACCGGCGATGCTCTCGTCGCGGCTGACTGCGACGGCGACGGCAGAGTTGCCATCAAGGACGTCACACTGATTCTGAAGAAGAATGCCGAATACACCGATGAAATCGGCAGAGTAGGCAGAAGAGTGGCAAGATAGACCGAATAAATCTGTTTGCTCCGGCACAGCACGCTGTGCCGGAGCTTTTGCATAGCAAATTTTTATTTTAGCTGTTGAAAAAAGTAAAAAATAGTGGTACAATAAAGGTTAACCGAATTCACCATTGAAAGGATTGAAATTCCATGAGAAGTGACGCAGTAAGAACTCCCGTAAAGTGTGCGCCGCAGCGCTCGCTGATGCACGCTTTGGGTATGACGGACGAGGAAATGAAAAAGCCCCTGATTGGCATTGTCAGCTCCTACAACGAAATCGTACCCGGTCATATGAATATCGACAAGATTGTTGAGGCTGTCAAAATCGGCGTAGCAATGGCAGGCGGCAACCCGATTGTGTTCCCTGCCATCGCGGTTTGCGACGGTATTGCCATGGGTCACAAGGGCATGAAGTATTCGCTTGTCACCCGTGATTTGATTGCCGACTCCACCGAGTCCATGGCAATCGCCCACGCGTTTGACGCGCTGGTGATGGTGCCCAACTGTGACAAGAACGTTCCCGGTCTGCTGATGGCGGCGGCACGTTTGAATATTCCCACCATCTTTGTCAGCGGCGGTCCCATGCTGGCAGGACGCTTTGCCGGACACAAAACAAGTCTGTCGAGCATGTTTGAGGCTGTCGGCTCCTACAACTCCGGCAAAATCACACTCGACGAGCTGAACGAATACGAGAACAAGGCGTGCCCCAGCTGCGGCAGCTGCTCCGGCATGTACACCGCCAATTCCATGAACTGCCTCACCGAAGTGCTGGGCATGGGTCTGCGCGGCAACGGCACCATTCCGGCTGTCTATTCCGAGAGAATCCAGCTCGGCAAAAAGGCAGGCATGAAAATCATGGAGCTGCTCGAAAAGGACATCAAGCCGCGTGACATCATGACCGAGGACGCGTTCCGCAACGCGCTCACCATGGACATGGCGCTCGGCTGCTCCACCAACTCCATGCTGCACCTGCCTGCGATTGCGCACGAGTGCGGCATCGACCTCAACCTCGACATTGCCAACGAAATCTCCGCCAAGACGCCCAACCTTTGCCATTTGGCGCCTGCAGGCAGAACCTACATGGAGGACTTGAACGAGGCAGGCGGTATCTATGCCGTAATGAACGAAATCAACAAGCTCGGTTTGCTCAAAACCGACCTCATCACCTGCACCGGCAAGACCATTGCCGAAAACATCGAGGGTGTTGTCAACAAGAATCCCGAGATTATCCGTCCCGTTGAGAATCCCTACAGCGCCACCGGCGGTATCGCAGTGCTCCGCGGCAACCTTGCACCCGACAGCTGCGTTGTCAAGCGTTCTGCCGTTTTGCCCGAAATGCTCAAGCACACCGGTCCTGCCAAGGTGTTTGACTGTGAGGAGGACGCGATGGCGGCAATCAACGATGGCTTTATCTCCGAGGGCGATGTGGTGGTTATCCGTTACGAGGGCCCCAAGGGCGGTCCCGGCATGCGCGAAATGCTCAACCCCACCTCGGCGATTATGGGTCGCGGACTGGGCAGCTCTGTCGCGCTGATTACCGACGGACGCTTCTCCGGCGCAACACGCGGCGCCTGCATCGGTCACGTTTGTCCCGAAGCGGCGGTCGGCGGTCCGATTGCGTTGGTAGAGGATGGCGACATTATCGAAATCGACATTCCTGCCAACACCATCAAGCTGATTGTCAGCGACGAGGAGCTCGCCAAGCGCAGAGCCGAATGGCAGCCCAGAGAGCCCAAAATCACCACCGGCTATCTGGCTCGCTACGCAAAGCTTGTATCGTCCAGCGCAAAGGGTGCGGTGCTTTCTTAATAAATTTGACAGGGTTTGGTTTGCCAAGCCCTGTTTTTTTTATTTTATATTGATGAAATCGCTGAAAAGGTGTACAATAGAGTTATAATACTATTCTCTGATAAAATCCTTTAACATCTGTCGTGTAAAATTTCGCATAACTGCGTTGTCGTCCTCGGAATCCGTCAGGATTCCTGCGTCCTCCGCCTTGTTCTGCGGAATTTTCCATCGACATCTGTTTTAAAGTCTTTTATCAGAGAATAGTATAAAAAATTAAAGGAAAGTTTCTATGTACAAGCTTCGAAGATTCTTAAAGGATTACAAAAAGGAATGTATCATCGGTCCGCTGTGCAAGCTCTTTGAGGCGATTTTGGAGCTCTTTGTGCCGCTGGTGATGGCGAATATCATCGACGTTGGCATCCGGAACCGCGACGCCGGTTATGTGTGGGCAATGGGTGGTCTGTTGGTGCTGCTGGCCCTGCTCGGTTGGTCGAGCGCAATGTTTACGCAGTATTTTGCGTCCAAGGCGTCGCAGGGTGCCGGCACCAAAATCCGCCGTGCGCTTTTTCGCCATATCAACACGCTCTCGCACGCAGAGCTGGACAAGCTCGGCACGCCCTCGCTGATTACGCGCATCACAAATGACACCAACGCGGTGCAGCAATCCATCGCCATGATGATACGCCTGCTGACGCGCGCGCCGTTCATTATCGCCGGTTCACTGGTGATGGCGATGACCATCAACCTCAAGCTGTCACTGATTTTCTTCGGCGCGGCACTGCTGATTGCGCTGACGCTCTATCTGGTGATGACGCGCAGCGTGCCGATTTTCTCCGCCATGCAAAAAAAGCTGGATGTTATCAGCCTGATTTCGCGCGAAAATCTCTCCGGCAACCGCGTCATACGCGCCTTTTCCAAACAAAAGACCGAATGCAGGCGCGTGGACGCGGCAACAGAGGACTTGGCAAAAACCTCCATACGCGTCAGCCGTCTGTCGGCGCTGCTCAGCCCGATTACTTACGCAGTGACGGATATCGCGATTATTCTGATAGTCTGGTTCGGCGCGGTGGACGTCAACCTCGGCGGCATGCAGACGGGCGATATTGTCGCGCTGGTCAGCTATATGACGCAAATTCTGCTCGCCATGGTGGTAGTGGCAAATCTGGTGACCCTGATGACGCGTGCCTCCGCCAGCGCCAAGCGCATCAATCAGGTGTTTGAAACCGTTCCGAGTGTGCAGGAGCGGAACACGGCGCCGATTGCCGTGGATAAAAACGCCCCCAAAATTGAATTTGAAAACGTCAGCTTCAACTACAACGGCGATGGCGACGAGGAGCTGACAAGCATCAGCTTTACGGTGCCGCGCGGCGCAACCGTCGGCATTATCGGCGGCACCGGTAGCGGCAAAAGCACGCTGATAAACCTGATTCCGCGGTTTTATGACGTCAGCACCGGCTGTGTGCGCGTTGACGGCAGAGATGTGCGCGATTATCCCTTTGTGCAGCTGCGCAGGCAAATCGGCATAGTACCGCAGCAAAGCACGCTGTTCAGCGGCACCGTGCGCGACAACCTGCGCTGGCGCAATTCCGCCGCAACCGACGAAGAGCTGATTGCCGCGCTGCAAACGGCGCAGGCGTATGAATTTATTCAAAAGCTCCCCAACGGGCTTGACAGCCGTGTGGAGCAGGGCGGCAAGAATTTCAGCGGCGGTCAGCGGCAGCGTCTCTGCATTGCGCGCGCACTGGTCAGTCACCCCGAGCTGCTGATTTTGGACGACAGCTTTTCGGCGCTTGACCTGGCAACCGACGCTGCTCTGCGCAAGGCACTGAAGGACAGCACCTCCGGCATGACTGTGCTGATTGTCACCCAGCGCTGCTCCACGGTGCGGAGCGCGGATTTGATATTGGTTATCAGCGACGGTGTGCTCGCCGGAAAGGGCACGCACGACGAGCTGATGGCAGGCTGCGAGGTCTACCGCGACATCTGCCTGTCCCAGCAAACCGAAAAGGAGGCGGCACGATGAAAACAACTTCTCCGGTCAAAAAAGTGCTTGGCTCGCTGCGCCCCTATCTTCCGCTGCTGGCGGCTGCGGTCGTTTCCGCGCTGATCAGCGTGTCGCTGACACTGTATATTCCGGTTCTCATCGGTCACGCGATTGACCGCATCATCGGCAAGGGACAGGTAGACTTTGCCGATGTGGCGCAAATTCTCGGCTATATCGGCGCAGCGGTCGGCGGCGTGACGGTGTTTCAATGGCTCATGAATTATTTTGTCAATCTCGTCTGCTACAAAACCGTGCGCGACCTGCGCCGCGCGGTATTCCGCAAGCTCAACACCGTACCGCTCTCCTATATCGACACCCACGCGCACGGCGACCTCATCAGCCGCGTTATTAACGACGTGGACGCGGTGGGCGACGGACTCTCGCAGTTCTTTTTGCAGCTCTTCGCCGGCATCGTCACGATTGTCGGCACACTCATTTTTATGCTGATGACCGACTGGCGGATTGCGCTGGCTGTGTTCTTCCTCACGCCGCTGTCGCTCTTTGTGGCAGCCTTTATCGGCAAGCTCAGCGCCAAGCGGTTCCGTGAGCAGCAGCTGTTGCAGGGCGAAATCTCCTCCTATGTGGAGGAATATGTCGGCAACCAGCGCGTTGTCAAGGCGTTTGCCTATGAGGAACAGGCGTTTGAGGCGTTTGACCGCTACAACAACGAGCTGCTCGACGTCGGCTTCAAGGCGCAATACGCAGGCGCTCTCGCCAACCCGACTACGCGCCTGGTCAACGCCATCGTCTATGCTGCCGTGGGCATCATCGGCGCACTTGCCGCGCTGTCCGGCACGCTGACAGTCGGCGGACTCTCCTGCTTCCTCACCTACGCCAACCAGTATACAAAGCCCTTTAACGAGGTGACCGGCGTTCTCACGCAGCTGCAAACCGGCATTGCCGCCGCCGGACGTGTTTTTGAGGTATTGGAAGCCGACGACGAGACGCCCGACGCGGACGCGTCCCCTCTTTCGGCAGCAAAAGGCGAGGTGCAAATTGAGCACGTCAGTTTTTCCTATTCGCCCGACAAGCCCTTGATTCAGGACTTTTCGCTCCATGTCAAGAGCGGCACGCATGTGGCAATCGTCGGCCCGACAGGCTGCGGCAAAACCACACTGATTAACCTGCTCATGCGGTTCTATGATGTGAACAGCGGCAGGATTTTGGTAGACGGCACCGACATTCGCGACCTGCGCCGCAACGACCTGCGCTCGCGCTGCGGCATGGTTCTGCAGGACAGCTGGCTGTTTCACGGTACAATTATGGAAAACCTCCGCTACGGCAACGAAAATGCCGACGACGCCGCGGTGATTGCCGCAGCCAAGGCAGCCTATGCGCACAGCTTTATTCGCCGCATGCCCAAGGGCTACGACACCGTCATCAGCGAGGGCGGCGGAAACCTGAGCCAAGGACAAAAACAGCTCCTCTGCATTGCGCGGGCTATGCTGACAAATCCGGAAATCCTGATTCTGGACGAGGCGACCTCCTCCATCGACACCCTGACCGAAATCCGCGTGCAAAAGGCGTTTGCCAAGATGATGCAGGGACGCACCAGCTTTGTGGTCGCGCACCGCCTGTCCACCATCAAGGAGAGCGACGTCATTTTGGTCATGCGAGACGGAAATATTGTGGAACAAGGCAGCCACCGCGAGCTGCTGCGCCGAAAGGGATTCTACCACACCCTCTATCACGCGCAGTTTGCCGCACCGGCAGTATAACAAAAAACCCGGTTTGAAGCAAATGTTCAAACCGGGATTTTTTATGAGCAACTTGAATAGATTCTGTTGTAACTGCCTTTGATGCTTACGGGGCTGCTGTTTCGGAAACAGAAGTCTGTCCGTCAGCTGCGTTTGCGTCGGCGGCGTTTGCTACAGTCAGGCTTACCGCAGCCGCAGCCAAAAGCATGCATACTGCAATAAAAATACTGATAACCTTTGTTTTCATCACTTCTACATCTCCTTACATTCAACTCTTATACCATACCAAAAAATTGCGGCAAAATCAAGAGATGTAATAAATCTGTAATCATTTTGATGATTTAGTGCCAAAAGCACTGCTTGTTCTCATCAAATTAGGTGCAAAAAAACGGTAACTTCTTTTGCTTTGCTCCGTACTAAAAAGTGGATTTTGCCGAACAAGACAAAAACGCGCGAAGTCTTGACAAACAACCGCAAAAATGCGATAATATAAAGATGTAAACTGATATATTCATAAGGGGTGTAATTATGGCACAGGAACTCGAAAAAACCTATAATCCGTCCTCGTTTGAGGACAAGATTTACGACTTCTGGATGAAGGGCAACTACTTTCACGCCGAAGCCGATCCCGAAAAGCAACCCTATACCATTGTCATGCCGCCGCCGAACATCACCGGTCAGCTGCATATCGGTCACGCACTCGACGAAACGCTGCAGGATATTTTAATCCGCTGGAAACGTATGTCCGGATACAGCGCCCTGTGGCTGCCCGGCACCGACCACGCCTCTATTGCCACCGAGGCAAAAATTGTGGAGACAATGCGCAAGGAAGGCATTTCGAAGGACGACCTGGGACGCGAGAAGTTTTTGGAGCGAGCTTGGGAATGGAAACGCGAATACGGCGGCAGAATTACGCGCCAGCTGCGCAAGCTGGGCGTCAGCTGCGACTGGAGCCGTGAGCGCTTTACGCTGGATGAGGGCTGCTCCGACGCGGTCAAGGAGGTCTTTGTCAAGCTCTATAAGGACGGAAAAATCTACCGCGGCAACCGCATGGTCAACTGGTGTCCGCACTGCATCACCTCCATCTCCGACGCGGAGGTCGAATATGAGGAGCAGCACGGTCATTTTTGGCATATTCTCTATCAGGTAAAGGAAACCGGCGAAATGCTCGAAATCGCCACCACGCGTCCCGAAACAATGCTCGGCGACACGGCGGTCGCGATTAACAAGGACGACGAGCGCTACAAGCACCTGCACGGCTGTCACGTGATTTTGCCGCTTTTGAACAAGGAAATTCCGATTGTGTGCGACGAGCACGCCGATATGGAAAAGGGTACCGGTGTGGTAAAGATTACTCCTGCACACGACCCGAACGACTACGAGGTCGGTCAGCGCTGCAATTTGCCGATTGTGCGCGTGTTCACCTATGACGGCCACATGACCGGCGCCGCCGACGTTGCCGCCTATGAGGAGCTAAAAGCCAAGGGCGGTCTTGCCGAGAATGAGCCGGAGGTGCTCGACTGCGGCAAATACGCCGGCATGGACACCATGACAGCCCGAAAAGCGATTGTCGCTGATTTGGAGGCGCTCGGTCAGCTCAAGCAGGTCAAGGAGCATACCCATGACGTGGGCACCTGCTACCGCTGCCACACCACCATTGAGCCGATGGTCTCCAAGCAGTGGTTCGTTCGCATGGAGCCGCTCGCCAAGCCTGCCATCAAAGCGGTTCGTGACGGCGAAACCAAGTTTATTCCGGCGCGCTTTGACAAGGTTTACTTCAACTGGATGGAAAACATCAAGGATTGGTGCATTTCGCGTCAGCTCTGGTGGGGTCACCGCATTCCTGCCTACTACTGCGACGCCTGCGGCGAAGTGACCGTGGCCAAGGAAATGCCCGAGAAGTGCTGTCACTGCGGCTGCACCTCGCTCACACAGGACGAGGACACGCTCGACACCTGGTTCTCCTCGGCACTGTGGCCGTTCTCAACGCTCGGCTGGCCGAAGGATACCGAGGATTTGAAATACTTTTACCCCACCGACACGCTGGTGACGGGCTATGATATTATCTTCTTCTGGGTTGCCAGAATGATTTTCTCCGCTATCGAGCACACCGGTCAGGTGCCGTTTGACACCGTGTTTATTCACGGTATCGTCCGCGACGAGCAGGGCAGAAAGATGTCCAAGTCGCTGGGCAACGGCGTTGACCCGCTGGAGGTTATCGAAAAATACGGCGCCGACGCGCTGCGCTTCCTCCTTGTGACGGGCAACTCGCCGGGCAACGACATCCGCTATTCCGAAAAGCGCATCGAAGCGTGCTCCGGCTTTGCCAACAAGCTGTGGAACGCGTCGCGCTATGTACATATGAACATCGACGACTTTGACGTCAGAAACGAGCTGCCTGACGCCCTCACCACCGAGGACAAGTGGATTCTCTCCACCCTCAACACCGTGGCGAAGGAGGTCAACGAGAACCTCGGCAAATTTGAGTTGGGCATTGCGGTGCAGAAGGTCTACGAATTTATTTGGGACTGCTACTGCGACTGGTATATCGAGCTGACAAAGGCAAGACTGCACAGCGAGGGCGAGGACGCGCAAAACGCCCGTCAGGTGCTTCTCTATGTGCTGGATCAGATTCTCCGTCTGCTCCATCCCTTTATGCCCTACATCACCGAGCAGATTTGGCAGACCATTCCGCACGAGGGCGAGACCGTTATGCTGGCGGCTTATCCGAGCTATCAGCCGTCGCTCGACTTCCCCGAGGCGGCAGCCGAAATGCAGCGCATTATGGCGGCAATCCGCGCTATCCGCAACCGCCGCAACGAGATGAACGTGCCGCCGTCACGCAAGGCAAAGGTTTTTGTGGCGACCAAGTTTCCGCAGACCTTTGAGGACGGAAAGGCGTTTATTATCAAGCTCGCCGCCGCAAGTGATGTTGCTGTTGCCGACAGCTTTGACATTGACGGCGCTGTGACCATCGTCACGCCCGACGCCAAAATCTACATTCCGATGGACGAGTTGGTGGACAAGGAAGCCGAGCTTGCACGTCTGAACAAGGAGCTGACGCAGGTGCAAAAGCGTCTGGCGCAGAGCGAGGGCAAGCTCAAAAATCAGGGCTTTGTGTCCAAGGCGCCTGCCGCCGTTGTGGAAGGCGTAAAAAGGCAAGCCGAAAAAGAGCGCGAAACCATCGCCATGATTGAAGCGGCAATCGCAGCTCTCCAATAAGCACCAATCGGCGGCATTGGGCAACGGCAGGTGCTCTCCTTCCTTTGGAGATTCCTGCCGGATTTCAACTTCAAAATCTTTAAATCGCTAAAAAGAATCGCAGTACCGAAAGATACTGCGATTTTTTTATTGATAAAATCTATGCTGTTGTTCCTTTTCTTTTTTCCATTTGTGGTATGCGCGAAAAATAATTCCGGCAATGACGACAATCACCCAGCCAATCAGCGGAAAAACAATATTCTGCCATCCGAACACAAACGGCGCGTGATAGACGCACAGGCACTCGAGAAAAACCAACAGGTTATAAAGTGCAATGGCGACAGGCAGTCCGAGAATAGCTCCGATTACTTTTCTTTTCATTTGATTGTCCTCCTTGTTCTTTTTGATGATGGATATAGTATAGCATGCCCACCATGACAAAACCGTGACAAAAAGGCCGGATATAAAAAAAGAACCCCGTGCAAACGGAGTCCTTCTAAATCGCTTGATACAATTCGATATGAATTTGATGCTTGAGGTGCAGCACCTCATCATAAGCCGCCAGCATTTGGCTGTATTCGCGGCGAAAGGCTTCGACCTGCTCCTCCGGCAGAGCTGCGCCCACACCGCGGCAGGTCAAAACGCGCTCCAACCACTGCTCCTTTTGGAAAGCAAGCGTTTCGTCATAGGAATCGACAAAGACGGTTTTAAAGCGGTTTTCCGCCCATTTTGGAAACGCGTAGGTATATTTGCGGAAACCGCCGCCGCTCCACTTGGGATTATAGCGCAGAACAAGGCGCTCCATCTCGGCGATTATTTCATCCTCAAACGGCAGCCAGTCCATAAACACCTTGGCAAACAAGCCGTCGGGCTTTAGCACGCGATGAATCTCCTGCGCCGCTCTGTCCGGGTCAAAATAGTGAAAGCACTGCACTGCCGTCACCGCGTCAAAGGAGTCGTCGGCAAAGCCGGTGTCCTCTGCGGAGCAAACACAAAAGGACATCCGTTCGCAGTGCCGCTCTAACGCCAGCTGACGCGCATAAGCGATTTGGTTTTCCGCAATATCGGTCACCGCAAAGCACGCGCCGGACGGATAGAGGCGGAACGGCAGCACACCGGTGCCGCTGCCCAAGTCCAAAATCTGCTGACCGGGCTTGCCGATGCCCTGCGCCGTGAGCTTTTGGTAAAGACTTTCGGGATATATGTCGCGGCTGCGCGCATAACGCGGCGAGGTTTTGCCAAAATCAAACCCCTGTCCGCCGTCAATATCCGGACGAATCATACCCTCTTGTCCTTTATCGTCATGGACAAACGGCCTATTTCGTTATAGGTTTCTTCCATCTGCTCCAAATCAAGCGTCACAATGCCCTCCATCGGGTCGTTAATGGTGACAGTGCCCTCGTCCAAGTCGTAACCGCAAAGCATGACACAGTGCTCCAACTCATACCAATAATAGAACTTGTCCTTGTATTCGTATGCCGTATCCGCCAAAATCGGGTATTCATAATCCAGCGTCGTCCAAATAACGACCGGATACTTATTCTCAATCAGCTTGAACAAATCCTCAAGCGGCACGCCCATGGTATTATAGGCGACATAATTGGTCTTTTGGGTTTTCAGATAGAGATTGGCAGTGTTGGTCAAGCCCGGCGGAAAAATGCCGGCTCCGTCAAATTCGGTGGGTTCGCCGACATAATCCCACATTACGTCCTCGCCGTAGGTGAGATACTTCTCGGCAATATCTGTCTTTTCCAAATCAAATTTCAAGTACCGCAGCGCGGATGTCAGCGCGACGGATTCACAGCCTGTAGGAAGCTCCGGATTCTGAAAAAGCTCCTCGGTGTCCAGCTCATACGAGCGGTTTCTCAGCTTTCTTATCGAAAAATAAGTGGGGTTGATTGGAAAATCATAGGGATGTGTGCTGCTCATTTCGCCAAATTGGTCAATGGTTGCTCTGACGTTTGGCTCGTCCTTTGTGGCGGAATCAGCCGAAGCGGCATCTGATGCAGAAGGCACGGTTGGATTGTCTGGGCTGTTTTGCGATGCTTGGTTCTGACAACCTACAGCGCCCAGCGCAACAACAGCTGTCAGAAGAATGGCGAGAATTTTTTTCATAGTTACCTCAACTTATGGAATATACATTGATTTTAACACAAATCCGCCCTTTTAGCAATCCCTCAAACCGAATTCGTCAATAATTACCAAATAACTGCAGGTTCTCCCATTGCTTTTGTTGGCAAAAGAATCATTTTCCACTTCTTTTCTAATCCGTCATATACTTTCCTATGCGCAAAAAAGCCGCACTCTCAAAGGAATGCGGCGTTTGGTTTTCTGTAATAAAATTATCCCCAGCGGTCAAAGAAGCGCACACCGGCGTAAGACAAAATGAAATTCTGGCTTTCGTGAAAAGAGCTCTGCACCAGATAGGGATTGTACATATACAAAACGCGGTGCTGCACAGCGTCGTGGTTTTCATCAAAGATGTAGCGAACCGCTTGGCGGCACTCCTCATTCGGCGCAATATCAACGCTGCCATCGTAGTGATTGCCGCTGATAACATCTGCAACCGAGGTGTAGCCCTCAAAGCACATGGCGTCCTTGACGCACTGCGCAATGAGTGCCGCGCCGATAAAGCCGCCTGTGCCAAACTCACCCATGCAAATGCGCTCGGCAAGGTTTCTGTCCTCGTCGGTCAGCGTCACCTTGGCACATGCGTAGCTCACATCGGGATTGTCGATTGCAATCAAATAGCCCAAATCCCACTGCACCGAATAATCGGCGTTGCCGGCAGCCGCGGTGGCAAACGGAATATCCTGCAAGGCGGCTGTGGCACGCGGTTGGGCTGTAGTGCCGACAGTTGCCCTGGTGGCGGCGGTGGTTCCGGCTGTGGTGCCTGCTGTTGTGCCCGCAGTGCTCGCCTTGGTCTCGGGTGTGGAGGAGGTGACGGTGTTTGCAGCCATGCCGCTGGTGTCCTCTGTCAGGGCCCGTGAGCCTCGCTCGCTGATTTCTTTATAACGCGGATTGATGTTGGAGGTGGAGGTCAGCTCCTGCCCACTGTCTGCGGACATGATGTTGGCAGACACAATGGTGTGAATGCCGAGCACCACGGCAACCAGCGCTACGCTCGCTACCACAATCAGCGTTTTTTTGTTTTTAATAAATTTAGAAAAGTTCATATAATTAAATCTGTGTATAATTCCAAAAAACCCATTATATTGTGCTGTCCTACGTTGCTATTATACCACATATTGTTTTATCAATCAAGTATTTATATCATTCGTGCCAAATCTGATATTGTTTTGATACTTTTTTGTTACCTTTATTAAGGCACTGTTATATCTTTCGGTCTATTCGATTCTGCCCGACATTTTTCCGATTTGTTCGCACAAAAAACAGAGACGGATTTCTCCGCCTCTGTCTGATGTGATAAAGTATTATCCTGCCGATTTCAAATCGCACGGGTTACGATTACTCGGCGTATTCAATTGTAATCGTAAATTTTGCGCCTTCCTTGGTGGAGAAGTCAAAGTCTCTCAGATCGAGCTGCAGCTTGACGGTGCAGAGATCGTCGGTATCAAAGGTGATGTTGTCGCCGTTGTAGTCAGCCGCAGTCTCAACGCCGCTGTCCTCGAACGCGCCGCCGAAGTTGTGTGTCCAAGCCCGCTGTCGGGCGGATTTGGGACTTTCACCCTTTAGAAACGTGCGCCGTCAGGCGCACAAATATACCCGGTTATAGATTGAATCTATAACCGGGTACGGCAAATAGTATTTAATTAATAAAGAACTGCGACCAGTAGAGAACACCACCGCTCTCAATACAACCGATTCCTATTTTTCCGAATGACGCGGACAGAATATTCTTTCTGTGACCTTCCGAATTCATCCAGCCGTTCACTACCGCTTCGGGCGTGGGATACCCGCAAGCTATATTCTCGCCCGCCGAACTATAGGAAACACCAAGCTCGCTTGCGGCGGTAAAGCACGAGCTGCCGTTTGGTCTGGTGTGGTCGAATAATTGAACGAGCTCCTTTGCACGCAGGTGTGCGACCTGAGTCGCTCCGCTGTCCTCTGCAAACGGAGAAAGTCCGTATTTCGCTCTTTCGGCGTTTACAAGCCGAAGCACCTGAGCTTCATACGCAGTATTAAACTCTGCTGAATCCGTTTGCGGCGGAACAGTGGGCTCTGTGGGGTTTACAACAGGCTCTTCGGTTGCCGCTTCGGTAGGAGCCTCAGTGGGAGCTTCCGTGGGAACCTCGGTGGGTTCCTCCGGCTCGTCGCCGTAGTTGATGGTGAGAGTGAAGGTTGCGCCTTCCTTGGTGGAGAAGTCAAAGTTGCTCAGGTTGAGCTGCAGCTTAATGGTGCAGAGATCGTCAGTATCAAAGGTGATGTTGTCGCCGTTGTAAACCGCTGCGGTCTCAACGCCGCTGTCCTCGAACGCGCCGCCGAAGTTGTGTGTCCAAGCGCCGTCGATAGCGAACTTGATCTGACGCTCAAAGCCGTCGGGTACGTTTTCGAAGGTGATTTCCCAAACGTCATCGGCAACCTCGGTCATTTCGTTGGCAACATAGGAAGGATCCCATGATGCGCCGT
>CAMJOD010000024.1 GCA_946407465.1 uncultured Clostridia bacterium | reverse complement strand
TTGCGCCCTTGCAGATAGCGAGCACGCGCACCTTTTTGCCGGTACCGTTGGGAAGCACGACCGCACCGCGGACCTGCTGGTCAGCGTGACGGCTGTCAACGCCGAGCTTTACGTGAAGCTCAACGGTTTCGTCAAACTTGGCGGTCGCCGTCTTGATAACGGTATCAAACGCCTCGTTGGTGTCATATAATTTTGTTCTGTCAACGAGCTTAGCAGCGTCGACATATTTCTTACCGTGTTTCATCAGTTTTCCTCCATGTTTAGGTGGTCAAGCGGAGAGTTCCTCCCACCCGGATAAAATTAGTCAACTACCGTAATACCCATGCTTCTGGCGGTGCCTGCGATCATCGAAGCAGCTGCTTCGAGCGAAGCGGCGTTGAGGTCGGGCATCTTCTGCTCGGCGATCTTGTTGATCTGCTCCTTGGTGATGGTTGCAACCTTTGTCTTGTTGGGCACGCCCGAACCGCTTTCAATGCCGCATGCCTTCTTGAGCAGAACAGCCGCAGGCGGAGTCTTGGTAATGAAAGTGAAGGAACGGTCTGCATATACTGTGATAACAACAGGGATAATAAGACCCATGTCGCCTCTTGTGCGCTCGTTGAAATCCTTTGTGAACGCAACAATGTTTACGCCGTGCTGACCGAGTGCGGGGCCAACAGGCGGTGCCGGAGTAGCTTTGCCGGCAGGAATTTGAAGCTTGATCAAGCCTACTACCTTTTGAGCCATTGTTTTTAACCTCCAAAAATTCGTGGTAAATTGCGGAACGCCGCTGTGTAGGGTTTCCTCCCACAGGGAACCGGGGTTCCCAATAAAAAGCCCGTGGGCTGATTATCGTTTTCCAATCAGTCTTCAACTGGTTCTGCCTGTCCGAGCTCGAGCTCCACAGGCGTTTCGCGTCCGAACATAGAAACAACTACGCGGACATAGTTTTTGTCGGTGTCGATTTCTTCGACCGTGCCGACAAAGTCCTCCAAGGGACCGTCGATAATACGTACCGAGTCGCCCACAGCATAGGAGACCTTGACAACTCTCTGTTCAACTCCCATTCTGTAGACCTCTGCGTCGGTAAGAGGAACGGGCTTGGATCCCGGTCCGACAAAGCCGGTGCAGCCGCGGATATTGCGCACGACATACCAGGTTTCATCGGTATAGACCATCTTGACAAAAACATAGCCCGGATAGATTTTGTGCTCGACCTCTTTGGTTTTGTCGCCGACCGTCTCCGTGACGATTTCGGTGGGAACCTTGACGTCGATAATCATATCCTGAAGCTGGCGGTTCTCGGCGGTTGTCATCAAATCGCCGGCAACCTTGTTTTCGTAGCCCGAATAGGTATGAATGACATACCATTTTGCTTCCAAATCAGGCATTCACTCTCTTCCTTTCGTAAGCTAATACGCCCGACTCAGGTCTGCGACATACCCATTACAAGTCCCAGCAGAGCGAACAGACCGCGGTCGAGGGCAAAAATGAACAAGCCCATGATGATGATAACGACCAAAACGATAAGAAAGTTCTTTGTTGTCTGCCTGGGCGTAGGCCAGGTAATCTTTTTGAGTTCACCCTTACAAGCGATGAGGTACTTCCAAAGTCTCTGAAAGACGTTTGGCTTCTTTTTGTTCGCGGGCTTGTTGCCGGACTTTTTGGCGTCCTGCTTTTTTGCCGCGGCTTTTGTGTCAGCCATGGTAACCTCCTTATTTTGTTTCCTTGTGAAGAGTGTGTTTCTTACAGAAGCGGCAGTACTTGTTCATCTGAAGTCTGTCGGGACTGTTCTTCTTGTTCTTCATTGTGTTGTAGTTACGCTGTTTGCACTCTGTGCAGGCCAATGTGATTTTAACTCTCATAACGGCACCTCCCGGTTATTCGGAATATTTTTAGCCTCCCTCAGCAGGGCACAAAAATAAAGCCCCTTTCAGAGGTAGAACTATTTTAGCATGTTTTTTTCTGTTTGTCAAGCAAATTTTTTGCAGAGTTTAGAGTGGAGAGTTTAGAGTAAAGATTCGGGTCGCTTCGCTCCGGATTGATAATGCCGCGTGCATATGTCAAAAACGAATAGCAGCGGCAGCCTTTTTGATGCAGGGGAAAAACGGCAAAAACCGCACAGCCTCTTCTCTCAGCCAATTATGCATTACGCATTACGCATTATGAATTAAATGGATTTCTTCGGGACGCCGCGGCTTTGGAACCGCCGCGCTGTCCGTCCCGACCGAAATTTTCCATTTTCCATTTTCCACTTTCCATTTTACTGATCTCTCAGCGTGGAGAACCGCGACGGCTTCTTCACCTTGACGACCTCGGGCTTGACGGTCTTGCCCTTATATTTGCGCGCGAATTTGGCGGCGATGGTCAGCTCGTCGTTAAAGTATTCCCTGAGCTTTTCGTAGTCGGAATCGTTCAGGCTGTTGAGCAGCACGGTGGTGATGACCGCTCTGGTGTCGGCGTCGCCGTTGCCGTACTGGGTGTTGAGGATATTCACGAGCTTTTCCAAATCCTTGTGGGTCGCACGGTTGATGTAGGACGGAAGCTTTGGCGCGATGTGCTCCTTGGCAAAGGTCGCGCCGCGGAAGGGATAGTAATAATCCTCCTCGTCCATAATCTCCTCGCGCAGCTCGGGAAACACGGCGATAAAGCGCTTGGCGAGAAACTTGGGGTCGGCGTTGCCGTCGTCGCCCTTTTTCTTTTTGCTCTTTGTCTGCTTGGTGCGCTTGATGGCGACCGCGCCGGACACACCGTCGATAAAGTCGTTGGCAATGCTCTCCGCGTCCTTTTGGGTGGCGTCGGCGTCGTCATAGAGCCAGGTTGCCAGCGTTTTCCAGTCGTTGTCGGGGCCTTCGTCGGCGGTCATGGCACAGGTGCGCAGAATCATCTGCTGTCTGTCCTTGGTGTAGAGCACCGAATAGGCGACGTTTTCGCTTGTGAACAGCGCCACCAGCTCGTTGGAATCGCTGTTGGACACCTTTTCTCTCGTAAAGCCGGTTTTGGTCAGCTCCTCCTCCACACGGGAGGCAATCAGGTCAAACGCCTTGTCATATGCAAAGGTCATGGTATCTTCCTTTCTATATCAAAACAAGATTACATACTGTCGGGGCAGCTGATGTTAAACATGGTCAGCACATTTTTGATCACGGTGCGCACGCAGTCGCACAGCGCCATTCTCGCCTGCGTCAGACCCTCGTCCTCGCCCTTGACGCGGCAGGCGTTGTAGAACTTGTGGAACAGCGTCGCCAGCTGCGTGACGTAGCGCGTCACCTTGGTGGGGTCGTAGTCCTTGGCGGCGCTGATGACCTCGTTGGTGTAGAGCGAGAGGTGGTGAATCAGCTCGCGCTCCTCGGGAGCCGTCAAAAGCGCCAGCTCCGCAGCGGTGCAGGTGCGCGGCGTGATGCCGTCCTTGGCAAGCGACTTGAAGATGCTGCAAATACGCGCGTGGGCATACTGCACATAGTAGACGGGATTCTGGTTGTCCTGCTTGACCGCAAGGTCGAGGTCAAAGTCCATCTGGGTGTTCGCCTCTCGGGTATTGAACAAAAAACGCGCGCTGTCCACCGGCACCTCCTCCAGCAAATCGCGGAGCTGGATCGCCTTGCCGGTGCGCTTGCTCATCTTGACCAGCTCGCCGCCCTTCACCAGCTTGACCAGCTGCATCAGCACCACGTTGAGCTTGTCGCCGTCGCAGCCGATGGCGTCCATGGCGCCCTTCATGCGCATGACGTGACCGTGGTGGTCGGCTCCCCAGACGTCAATCAGCGTGGTGAAGCCGCGGTCAAATTTGTTTTTATGATAGGCAATATCCGCCGCAAAATAGGTGGGATTGCCGTTTTGGCGAATCAGCACGTCGTCCTTCAGCTCGAGGTTGTCGATATACGCCTGCGTCTTGCCCTCGCGGAGCAGCCGACCGGTGACGACCTCCTTGTTTTTGTACCAAACGGCGCCGTCCTGCTCGTAGGTCAAGCCCTTTTCGGTCAGCAAATCAACCACAGCCCTGACCGCGCCGCTTTGGTGCAGCTCGCTCTCAAAGAACCATTTGTCGTAGTTGATTTTGTATGCCGCCATATCCGCCTGCATTTTTTTGATATTCTTCGGCAGCGCATAGTCTACCAGCGCCTGTCTGCGTGCGGCGCTGTCCTGCTCCACATAGCTGTCGCCGTGGATGTCGGCAAACTCCTGCGCCAGCTCGGTAATATCGGCGCCCTGATAGCCGTCCTCGGGAAAGACGACTGCGTCGCCCTTGTAGATTTGCAGATAGCGCGCCTCGAGCGAGCAGGCAAACTTTTCAATCTGGTTGCCGGCGTCGTTGACATAAAATTCGCGGTAGGCGCTGTAGCCTGCCTTGTTGAGCACCGCCGCCAGACAGTCGCCCAGTGCGCCGCCGCGCGCGTTGCCCATGTGCATGGGACCCGTCGGGTTGGCGGAGACAAACTCCACATTCACCCTCTCGCCCTTGCCAAAGTCCGAGGAGCCGCAGCCCTCGGGGTCGTCCTGAATCGCCTGAAGCACGCCTGTATAGAACGCCTCGCCGAGATAGAAGTTGATAAAGCCCGGTCCGGCTGTCTCAAAGCGCGCGCACATGGTGCCGCTCAAATCGAGGTGCGCGGTGATTGCCTGCGCGATTTTGAACGGCGGCATGCGAAAGGTCTTGGCGCCTGCCATTGCCGCGTTGGTGGCAAAGTCGCCGTTTTTGTTGTCCGCCGGAATTTCAATGATAAAATCGGGCAGCGCCGCTTGGGGCAGCTCGCCCTGCGCGATTGCCGCTGTCATTGCCGCCGCGACCGCGTTTTTCAGGTTTTCGACAACCTGTGCATATATATTCATAAGCTTACCTCACTGTGTCCTGTTTTTCTTCAACCGTGATGACAAAACGGTTCTCGCTGATTAAGTCGGTATTAAAGTCAAGGGTATAGCTGACCTCCAGCCTGCCGCCCTTTTCGCCGAGGCGGTTGTCGAGCGTCTTGGTGAACACGCCGATATTCAGGTCGCCCGCGATGGTCTGATAGACGCACTGGTGCCGTCTGCCCTTTTGCAGCATGAGCTGGGAGCGCATGGGACCCTTGCGGTTGATGGTCACGGTGTCGCCCTCCACCTTGATCAGATTGTTGTAGTAGGTCTCGGGATTGTCCTCGTCATATTCCTTGTAGCCGATATAAAAATGGTCGCGTTTTTTCATAAAGTTGCCGGCGGTGAGCACCTCAATCTTGTCGGTCTCGCCGTCGAGCTTCTGTTCGCCGAGGATAGAAATCAGGTAGTTTTCCTTTTCGGTTTTGTCCGTATTTTTCATAGACACCTCAAAACTGTTCAATATCAATTTGAGTGACGGTGTGCTCCATATCTCTTCCCAAAAACAAACCGGCAACGCTCTCAAAGCCCTCGGGTGTGTCGCTCACAAAAAACTCCGGCTGCTTGGGAGACGCGTCCTCGTTGAGCAGACCGTTTTCGCGCAGCACCTTTGCCGCGTAACCGGCGGTCTCGTAGCCGGAATCCACCAGCGTCACGTCCTCGCCCATATAATCGGAAATCGCCTCGCGCAGCAGCGGAAAATGCGTGCAGCCCAAAATCACGGTGTCCACGCCGTTGTCCTTGAGCTCCGCCATATAGCGGCGCACCACCAGACGCGTAATCTGGTCGTCGCGGTGGATAATGCCGTTTTCGACCAGCGACACAAACAGCGGACATGCCTGCTCAAACACCTGCACCCCGGGATTGAGCTTTTGCAGGCGCAGCTTGTAGCTGTGGCTGTTGACGGTGGCGGCGGTGCCGATGACGCCGATTTTTCCGTTTTTGGTTTTGCGCACGGCGGTGTAGGCGGTCGGATTGACAACACCCGTGTAGGGCACAGGCAGCTTTTCCTCCAGCATCGCGCCGGCAACCGAGCTGACGGTGCCGCAGGCTGCGACGATCATCTTGACATGATGCGTCAGCAAAAACGACGTGTCCTGCATGGCGTAGCGCTGAATAATCTCGCGGCTGCGCGGACCGTAGGGCACCCTGCCGGTGTCGCCGAAATAGATGATTTTTTCCGCGGGCAGCAGGTGCAAAAATTCCTTGACCGCGCTCAAGCCGCCCAAGCCCGAATCAAAAACGCCGATTGCGTTTGATGAAGACATAGTAAAACCTCTTTTGCTGCGGACGCCCTCCAAACAGCCGAAGCCCAAAGGCGCCCATAGTTATACGTTTACTATCATAGCACAAATTTCCGGCAGTTTCAAGCTTTTTTTCGCGCGTGCGCAATTGACTTTTTTCAACTTGTATGCTATGATGATTTTTGAGGTGGTATTATGAAATGCACACATTGCGGTTTTACATATGACGAAGAGACAATCTGCCCCATCTGCGGCACGCCCGCGCCGGCGGAAGCACCGCGCGCCGAGAGCACTGTGCCGCCGGCTGCCGCGCAGACGCAGACGCAGCCCCGGACGCCTGCGTCCCGAACACCTGCACCGCGGACATTTCGCGCAGCGGCGCCGTCCGCTCCCCGACATTCCGACCGGCAGACAGAGCGGCAGACGGGCGGCAAGGGACTGCGCATCGCAACCCTCTGCGTGCTGGCGGTCATCGCCTGTGCGCTGATTCTCGTCACGATTCTCCAAGCCGTCGCGCTGCTGCGCGGTCAAGGGCGCGAGGAACCGAACCGGCAGCCGACGGAGACGATTCCGCTCAGCTCGGCGCCGAACACGCTTCCTACCGACACGGAATACATCACCGACAAAAACATTCGCCGCGTCGGCGACAGCTTTGACTTTGGCAAGGGCACCGTCACCCTCAAAAGCGTGACCGTCACCAGAGAAAAATCCACGTTCAGCTCCAAAACGCAGCAGGTCGGCTTTTTGCTGGAAATCAACAACAACACCAAAAAGGAACAAAATTACGACGCGCCCGGCATGACCCTCGGCAGCAGCGGCTATGACGCGGAGCATTACGCCTTTGCGGAATTCAGTCTGGATCAGTCCAGCGGCAGCTGCACCCTGCAGCCCGGCAAATCCTATTACGCCATGTATTATTATAATCTGCCAAAGGAAAATCCCGAGACCACCGCACAGGTCTATGTGTTCGGCAACAGCGGCAGCTACACCGCCGCCACGGTCTACTCGCTCGATTTGGGCACCGTTCAGGAAGAAACCACCTTTGCAGAAGAATAACGTGAAAAACAGCGCCTCCGCACAGCCGTGCAGAGGCGCTGTCTGTTACAGGGATATGCTTGTTCCGTCCGCAAACGTAACATTCACTATGAGATGCGCAGGCGCTGCCTGCGTTATTTTTTTGATTGCCGCCGACCGCTGCCCCTCGTCAAGCGCGTTGCTGACCTTGATGGTCAGATAGTGATGGAGATTGTATTCCGAGATGGTTATATCCGTCATACCGCATTCGTGCAAAAACGCCGTAAACGCGGCGGCGGTGCCGCTCCTGTTCAAATGCTGCTCATTGCCCAGCAGCAGCTCGCGGCGCCTGCTGACCGGCAAATCCGGTTTTTCTCTCTCCAAAAATTTTTCGCGCTCGCTCAGGCCGTAGGATTCGGCGGTCTCGATAAAGCTCTCGCGCTCCGCGATTTCCAGCGCGTCAAAGAGCGGGTCGATGCCGGACGCGTACGCCTTCAGCTCGCAGTCCGTCACGCTGCCCTCGGCAGCCGTGTAGATGCCCAGCGGCGCGAGCTTTGCCTTCATCGAAGCATAACTGCTGTAGCTGCCCATCAAATCACCTCAACCGTCGCGTCGCCCGCTACAAAATATTTGGAAGCAGGCAGCGCCATGTCCGTCATGGAGCTGTCGAACACATAGGTTTCGATGCAGCCGGTATCCATCAGATACACGCCCAGCCTGGAGAGATAGAGCTTTTCGCCCATCGGAATAGCGTTTACATAGTCCTCAAAGGCGGCGGTCACCAGCTCCTCCACCTCCGCCTGCGCGTAGCCGGGCTTTGGCCTGACCTGCACGGACATATCATAAAAGAGCTTGTAGGCTTTGTTCGCCTGCACGTTCACGTTCAGCTCGCGCGCTTCGCTGAGCACCTGCTGCACCTCCGCCAGCTTGACGTCGCTAATCTCGTCGCCCTCGCCCTTGACATACACGTCCACGGTTCCGGCGCCTCTCCCCCTTGACAGCACGCCGACTCTTTCGACGCCGTCCACCGACAGCGCCAGCGCCTTATAGTACGCCGCGTTCATACCGTTTGGCTGGTCGGTGTAGCTGTTCAGAATACGCTCGCGCAGGGCGGTGTCGCTCTCCGCGTCGGCGCCGCCCGAAAAGACGCCGGGGTTGGTCACGCTGTCAATCATGGCAGGCACGCTGACGGGAACGGTTGCCGTCTGGGCGTTGATGTTGCCGCTGTAGCCTGCCCTTTCCGCTTCCGCCGCAACCAGCACCGAGTAGGAAAGCGGCGGAAGCTCGCTGTCCTCGGTGGTGTAGACGCGCACCGGACTTCCTCCGGCGGTAGAGACCACCGTTCCTGCCGGAATCACAACGGGATTGGACTTGACCTCGTTCACACTGAACCGCAGCGTACCGGTCGCCTTGGTCGCGCCGCGTCGCTCCAGACCGCGCTGCAGCGCAAAGCGGTCGAGAAACTCTCCCGTCGCCTTGGACGGAAAGAGCTGGCGCTTCAGCCACTCCATGCTCGTCTGCATATTATACAGCTCTCCGGCGAGCACGCGCAGACGAATGGCGATGTCGCTCGCCTCGTCAAACTGCGCGCCGCTCTCCTGCCGGTAGCGCTCACTCATTCTCTGATAAATTTCCTCATACGTCTCCATACCGACGCACCTCCTCCACGCGGCTCTCGCCGTCGATTGTCAGTTCTACCGAAACAGCGCCGTCCGCGATTTGCAGCACGCGCACCTGCGTGTCCGCATAACCGGCAAGCGCCTCGGCAAACAGCAGCTCGGTGCGCGCGCAATCCTCACCGCACCGCTCTGCGCCCAGTTCTCTGTTATAAATAAAGCTTCCGCGCGGCGGCGTCAGACGCATCACCGCACGCTGAAACAGCGCGTCCGCACCCTCCGCATACACCGGACAGCCGGTGCTGTCGGTCACAACGTCGCCGTCTTTGATTTTTACGTCAAGCATTGCCGGCCTCCCTTCCGTTTATGAGCACCCTGCCGTCATTTTTCAGCACGATGGAAGCGCCGCCCTTGGAATAGAGCATGACCTCGCCCGGCTCCAGTCCGCTGCCGCTGTGCAGCACGCCCAAGCCTGCCTCGCCGTCCCTAAGCGGCAGCACAACCGCGCACTCTCCCTCCGGCGCCGCGCTGACAAAGCCGTAGGGATAGCAAAACGCCAGCTCCTTGTGCTCCTCAAATGAAGTAACCGCCGCGCCGCCTGCTTCGCCGGTGCTCAGCGCACCCTTGACGGCGGCAGGCGCTGCAAGCGAGCGGTTGGTTATGTAGTGTAACAGCCACATTCAGCATTTCTCCTTTTCCAAAACAATCACACTTCTCTCTCCCCTGCTGTTGGCGGTATAGCTGACCTGCCGCACCAGAAGCCCCTCAACGGCGCCGAGCACGCTGTCCTGCACCGACGCGCGCTTGCCGAGCGCCGCCGACTGACAGCCAAGGCAGCGCAGCCGCAGGGCATAGCTGCTGCGGTTGCTGTTTTCGAGCATTTTTTCGGCGGTGGCAAGCGTCGTTTTGTCCGACGCGGCGTTGACATAGCGCACACAGCGCGCGCCTCTTGCCGCCGGAGAAGTGTTTTCGATAACGGCGTGGTAGGCGTTTGCCTGCTCAAATTTCAGCCGGATTTGCGCAAGCAGACGGTACGGCTTTTGGTATTCCGTCAGCGCATAGTAGCGCACGCCGCCGGTGTCCGAAAAGAGCACCTCGCCGTCCTCCGGCTCGCCCTTGAGATAGGCTCTGCCGTCGCCGGTGATGCGCGGCTCGCACGCAAAGCGGTTGCGGCAAAAGCTTTGGAGCACCTGCCAGTGCGACATGCCCTTGTCGATTTTCAGCGCGTGATAACAGGGCACATTGTCCTTTGTCATGACGCGTATGCCAAACGGCGCCAGATGTCTGCCCTCCATCAAGCCGACGGTCGGCTGAAAATAGGTGATCGGCTCCGCCTCGCTGTCCAGCAAATAAGCCGCCGGACTGCGCGCGCTGAACCGCAGCACAGCGCCCTGCGCACGCTTTTCGGTGACGATTTGGTCGGGCTTGCCGACAAACACCTGCCGCTCGCCGTCATACGCCTCCAGCTTTGCGGTGTTCTGCCGCAGCGCGTTGTCAAACGGACAGGTCACGGTCAGGCTGTCCGCAGGCACCTTGGTGTCGCCGTCCAGCGCCACGGTCAGCGCGTGCAGCGGCTGCGTGCTGCCGTCCCATGCCGTCGCGATAATGTTCAGCACAGCGCCACCTCCCTGCCGCCGAGCGGCTCGTCCGGTCGCCTGACCCAAGGATTGAGCGCCACCAGACGGTCGATGACAATGCCGAAGCGATAGGACACATCCCAGAGCGTTTCTCCCTGTGTCGGCGTATAGGCGCTCTGCGTGCGCTCCTCGACCTTCTCCATGATTTCGCGGAACACAAAGCGGTAGTTCAGCACATCGGGTCTGGGATAGCCCGTCAGGCGCAGCTCCTCAAAGACCGCGTACATTGTGCAAAGCCCCGGAATCGCCAGCACGCCGCTGCCGCCGCTCCGAAACAGCTCATACAGCCGCGCAAACTGCTCCCGGCAGTCCGCGCCGTACAGCTCGCCCTCGCCCTTGATGAGCCTGTTGCGCCTGCCGGTGTCCTGCACATACGACCTGCCGAACGGCGCGTGCAGCTCGTTGATATGTTTTTCACATTCAAACGCAATTTCGCGCGGATTGTGGTGCCACTGCACACCCTTGAACCGCATAGGTACCAGCTTCACCGCAGCCTCGCCTCCTCTTCCTCGGGCAGCGAGCGGCTGTAGCGCAGGCTTTCCAGCTCCATCAGCTCGCTAAAATCCTCATACTGACCGCCCGTCGCCTGCTCCTCGGCAAGCACCGTCAAAAATTCATTCATTCAAAACGCTCCTTTCATACGCCGTCACCGCGACCGTGTAGGGCACCGTGCCGCGCGCTTCCGCCTGACTTTCCACAAGCGCCGTCTCGCAGAGCGTATAGACCTCGCGCCTGCCGCCGCCGCTGATTTCGATGCGCTCCAACGGCTCCTCAAACGGAAACGCCGCCGTGCGGCACAGCTCCAGCTCGACGGTATAGACCGTTGCGGGAATAACGGCGACAGGCTTGTCGTTCAAAAACTCCCTGATTTTGCTGTGCTTGCGCTTGGCTGTGCGCTTCAGGCGCAGCACACCGCCCAGCACGGCTCCGTTGACAAGCACCGTCAGATTGTTTCCCTTTTCAAAATCAACCGCCATAGTCTGCCTCCGTTTCCGCCGCGTATGCCATCTGAAACGTCACCTTGCGATAGAAGGCGGACAAATCCATATCGAACTCGATGGGAGACGCCGCCGCTTCGGTTATCACCTGCTCGCTGTCCGCTTCATACAGACAGGAGAGCAGCTCGCCCACGGTTTCGGTCAGACCGGCGCCGCCATTTTCACCCATGGTGTAGACGCGGATTTCCGCCTCGCCGACATACAGCGCGCCGCGCACGGCCGAGGACAAAAAGCCGCCGATACAGCCCTTGCGCCGCGCCGTTTGGTTGATGCCGACCACCGCCAGCATGCCCCTGATTGGCTGCTCCACGCGCTCCGACGCGTAGGCGCGCACAAAGCGGACGTCCGAGAGCCGCGCGGTCTGCTTGAGCCGCAGGACAATCGCGTCGGTCAGCTTACGAATCTGCGTCATAATCATCCTCCCGTTCGGCGCCGTAGGGCACCATAATCGCCCACTCATACACCGGCAAATCGCGGATAAAAAAGGTCTCGCTGCGCTTGACAAGATAGCGCTCGCCGTGCGCCTCGACCACCGAGCGGTTCTCCTGCAGGCGGTACGCCGGTCTGCCGATATACAGATATTTTTCGCGTATCGCCACGCCGAGCGGACGGTATTCGCCGCCGATATAAATCTTGTTGCGGTAGCGCAGCGGCTCCACAAAGGCGCGCGTCTGCACCTGCTCCTCACCGGAGATAATCGTCACCTGCGAGCCGTAGCGCAGGATTTCGCTGTCCACACAACTCAACAAACTCATATAATCACCCTGCCAAATAAAAATCCGCCGGTTCGTACCAAATCGGCGTTGTCCGCCGCCAGCTCGTGCCAGAGCTGCGCCGCTGTCTGCTGCCGGTCGGCGGATGACGTCAGCTTGACGTCACCCGCTGTAAATTCCCTGATTTGATTGTCGCCGCACAGGCTGAAGAGCCGCAGCGCATACGCCGCGCCGAGCGCCTCCAGCCTGGTGGTTTGGCGGCTGTCCGGCGTCTGCACCAGACAGCGCTCCTCCACAAACGCGCAGGCGTCCTCAATCAGCGGCATCCAACGCTGCAGAGCGTCGGCGTCCAGTCCGGCAAGCACGGCAAAACGGTCGCGTACATTTGCAACATTCACGCGCTTCCCTCCGTTTCTCAGGACAGGGTTTTTGCCGCTTCGGTAAAGATTTTGGCAAAGCCTGCCGTGCAGGTAATCGCCGCACGCTCCAGCTGACGGTCAATCAGCTTGTCGTAGTCGGTGGTCACACCGCCTGCCTGCACCATTTCGAGGGCGCAGTTTTTGTCCAGACCGATAATCCTGCCGGCGGTCATCTCGGGCGCATGCAAGAGCGCGGCGCCCAGCGGCGTAATCATCTTGCCGGTGCCCTGAAAATCGAGTCCGGCGTTGGCGTCCTGCAGCTGCGGCAGCGCGAGAAGCTTCTGCATCTCCTGCGTGGGCGCCAAAACGGTGTTCAGCTCATAGGGCGCCAGCTGTGCCCAGAGTGCGAGCAGGTCGGCATAGCCGAGCTCTCCTGCCGTCTGCACGCTGATGTTGGCGGCGGCGTTGTCGTTGCCGTCGCCGTTGAGCAGCACGTCAATCGCGTCCCTGAGCTGGGCGCGCGCGATATAGGCGCCGATTTGGCTGAGGGTCACGGTGAACAGGTCAAGGCGCTGAAAGCGGAGCGCCTCGTAGGACGCCACCAGCATTCTGCCGCGCTTGTGGAGCTTGACCAGATTCTCCCTGGTGCGCACGGTGGTCTGCGGAATCACCGCGCCCTCGCCGACCACCTTGAGGCTCTTGTCGTCCTCGGTCGCGTCGGACACCACAGAGCGGTAGTCCATGCCCTCAATGTCGGTGACGGTCGCCACCAGATTGGGCAGAATGTCCGCGCGCTCCATGCCCTGGCGCACGGCGCGGCTCACGTATTCGGGAAAAAGCGCCGCGGAGTTGGAGGTCTGAAAGAACTTCTCCACGCAGTCGCTGCCCCTGCCGCTGACCCTGATGTCAAAGCGCTTGAGCTGGCGCGAAAACGCGTCCAAGCCCTCCAGACAGGTGCCGGTATAGTTCTCGGACGGGTCAAGGCGTTCGAGTGCGCCGCTCAGACCGCCCTTTGCCTGATACATGCCCTTTTCAATAGTAATGTTCTCAAAATTTGCCATATTATTACCTCTCTTTTTTCAAAGCTATTAAAGAATAAAGCCGACTTCCGTGGCGGTGGAATCCAGCACCAGAACCTCTCTGCCGGATGTGTTCACAGCCGCCTTGCCGCCGTCGCCCACGCCGAGCTTTTTGTAGCCCACCGCGATTTTGGCGCTCGCCGCCGGCATGTTGACATAGCCGCTCAGCTGCACCGCCGCGTAGCCGCCGCGCAAGCCGACGCACACGCCGCAAAAGACATCGCCCGAGCTGCACTTGCCGACGGTGCCGTCGGCGGTCATCTTGACAAATACGCCCGGCTCGGTCAGCGAGCTGTCGGCGATAAAGGTCAGTACGTTCTCTCCGTATCCGTTAAAATTTACGTTCATCATAAGCCTCCGTTAAATTGTGAATTGACCGATTGACTCGGCATTGCGCTTCATGCCGCCTGCCAGCTGCGGCTTGGGCATGAACTGCTTGTTTTTTTGCTTTTCAAACGCGGTCTTTACCTCTTTGAGCTGCGCCACGGTCATGCTCTTGGCAAGGCTCTCCATGGTGTTGCGCGAAATATCGGGCTGCACCGCCGCCGACAGCCGCAGCACCTCGGCGGTCAGGCTCTCGCGGTAAAACACGCCGTCCTTTGCCGTCTGCTTGAGCGAGTCGATATAGCCAAGCAGCTTGGCACAGTCGCCGTCGCTGAGCAGCGCGCCGTTTTTGTTTTCCAACATTTTTAAGATTGCTTCCATCTTGTTTTCCTTTCTCTGTGCCGCCTTGGTCACGCCCGCGGCACGCTGGGCGGGAACGGCGACAAAACTCCATTCATACGCGTCGGCGGGATTCGTCAGCTCACCGCAGCAAAGCCTGCCGCCGTAGGTCTCGCCCTTTTGGTGCGGACACGCGCCGAGCGGCTCGCCGCAAATGCTGCACAGGGTTTTTTCCACCGCGCAGCCCACGCTGACCTCCTTGACAATGCCGCTGTCAATCGCCTCAATCAGGCTGCGGTTCTGCGCGGTTCTGGGCATGTACGCCCTGGCGCGCAGACAAAAATAGTCGTCGCCGGTGACGGTCTTTTTGCCCTCCGTATGCTCCACGGCACAGGCAAAAATCCGCGCCGTCTGGTTCTTTGCGCTCGGCTGATGGTCAAATATGCCCGTCTTGCCGACAAAGAGCTTTTCCAGCGCAAACAGCGACTCCACGGTAAAGCGCTCGCCGTCGCGGTCTACGTCGTTGTCGCAGAGCGTGACCGAGAACACATAGACCTCGTCCGCGCCCAGACTGCGGCGCGTGTAGGTGTTAATCAGCCGCAGCTCCTCCGCGCTCACCGCCTCCGCCGGTGCGGCGGCAACCTCCGCCGCCTTTTGTATGGCGTTGCTATGCATCACAAACCTCCAAACCATATTGCTTTTCGAGCTGCGCCGCGCGTGCGTTGTTCAGCCGCGCCTGTGACAGCTCGACAGCATCCTGTAAATTAATATCGTTCCACACAAGCGAAAAGCCTGTGCTGTAGCCTGCCAGCCGCAGGTGGGTACGCACAATTTTGCGCACCGCAGGCTCCGCCGTCATGCGGTAATATTCCAGCTCACTGGTGAGAATGTCCGCCTGCTGCACACTCATGTGCTCGGTGCTCGACCACGAAAAGCCCAGCAAAAACGGCGGTATGCCGAGCTTGGCGACAATCTGCTCGAGCAGCACGCGCACCGGCACCTGACAGTCGGGCATTTGGTTTTCGGCGCCGATAACGCGCACGCGCACGTCGCCCACCGACACAAAGTCGCACACGCTGTCGCCGCGCATCGCCTTTTTCCATTCGTCGGCGATAAGCCGCGCGCTCTCCTCGCTGAAATTGCCGTCCTTGGGGTCGTAGGTCACGGCAAAGCGCAAATCACCGGCACGCTCCCAGTTGTTTTTGATAGACTGCAAAATCCGCAGCAGGATTTCGCTGACAAAGGGCAAGCCCTCCAGCAGCGAGGTGCCGCGCACCGTGCCGCGCTTTTGCCGCAGCAGCGACGCAATGAGAAGCGACTGGTTCTCCAGCGGCTTTCCAGTGCTGTCGGCGCGGCACACAAGCAGCTCCATCGGCGAGCTGCCGGCTGTGATGCGCACGTCGTCGGGATTGGCGCTGTAGAGTGCGCACACGCCGTTTTGACCGGCGTCGGGCAGCATCTCGCCCACCGCCTCGCCGTAGGTCAGCAGGCAGTCCATGTAGTCCCACACAAACGCCGCCAAGCCCTGTGCGGAGCCGTTGACCATGACCTCTCTTGCAAAGCAGTCCGCCTCCGCCTGCGCCGACGGGTCGTCGGTGACAATGCGAAACGAACCGAGCAGCCGCACAATCTTGCCGATTGCCGCGTCAATGACCGGCACCGACCGGCGCAGCGCCGCATAGAGCGAACGCTCGGCGTGCGTCTGCGCCTGCAAGGCGAACGCCGGACTGCCACCATATTTCGGCACGGTCTGCGCAATAGGCAGCGCGGACGGCTTGTCCGCTTGTTTTTTTCTGCCAAACATGTTTATCTCTCCTAACTTCAAAACCTCCCTTTTGACGGGCAGCTACCGCTGCGCCGCAAAGACGCAGGGACTGCCGCCGTCCATCAGCGTTGTCACAAAATACCGGATATCGTCCATTGCGTGGTCGTTTTCCTTGACGGGCGCGTCCGTGTGTCGGGAGGAGTCCCAGCGGTAGAGCTGAAATTCACGCCGCGCCGCCGCGCAGTTTTTGCATATCCGGATGCGCCCCTCCTTGAGCGCGCCCGAGGTGCGGCGAATGCCGTCCACAACGTTGTTCTGCGCCGGTATCACGCGAAATTCTCCGTGGCGGCGAATCACCTCGATAAAGCTTGCCGCCGACGGATCCACCGCAATCTGCCGCACCTTGCGCGAGCCCGTCAGCGCTTTGAGAGCGGCGTAGTGCTCCTCGTCGGTGCGCTGCACACCCTCCTTGCGGGAGTCAAAATAGTATTCGTCCACGCGGTACCACACGCCGTCCTTTCTGCCCCACAAGCCCATGGAGGTGGGGTTGACGGTGCCGTAGTCGCAGGAAACCGCGAACTCGCTGAGTCCGTCGGGCGGCTCCGCGTACATCTCCTCACGCGCCATAAAGGGATAGACAGCGCCGTAGACCGCCACCCATCTGCCGCGCACAAAGCGCTCGTAGAAAACACCCGAATAGAGGTTTTCGTAGCGGCGCTTGACCTTGTCGCTCAGCGACGGGTTGTCGTCCATGACAAAATGCAGATACAGTGCATTTTTTTGCTTTGCCTGCACAATCCACTCGCGGTAGAACCAGTGCTCCGGATGCTCGGGGTTGCAGTTGAACCAGAACCGCGAGCCAGCCACCGAGCAGCGCGCCATTGCCTGCTCCACAAAGGAACGCGGCATGAGCGCCACCTCGTCAAAGAGCACGCCCGACAGCGTGACGCCCTGAATCAGCGACGCGGCGGCTTCGTCCTTGCCGCCGAACAGATAGAAGCGGTTTTCAACACCGCCGTAGCGCACCAGCAGGCAGTTTTGGCTCAGCTTTTCCTCACACACAAAGCCGAGACCTTGGAGCAAGGGCAGCAGCGGCGTCACCATATTGCGCCGCAGCGAACGGATGGTTTTGCCGCACATGCCAAAGTCGCCGCCGCGAAACGCGTAGAAGCTCCACAGCACAAATGACAGCGACAGACAAAAGGTCTTGCCGCTGCGCACCGCGCCGTCGCAGATAATCGCGTCGCAGGCACAGTCGGGCGACTGCCGGTGCCACCAGCTCAGCGCGCGCAGCTGCTTGGGCGAGAATTGCTTAATCGTCATCCTCACCTCCGGCTGCCATGGCGCCTCTGCCGATTGCCTCCATCAGTCCGGCAACACCGGCGTTGTCCTCCTTTGCGTCCGCGCCGAGCTTTTCGAGCGCGCGCAAACGGTCAAAAAACTTGATTTCGAGCATGCCGTCCCTGTTGCGCCGAATGTCCGACACCGTGAACAAGTCCATGTCGCGCAGCTCCTGTTCCGTCGGATTTTCCGTAAAGAGCAGCCGCAGCGCGTCGGAAATACTGCCGAACGCCAGCCGCTGGTAGCCGATTGCCGCCATGCGCGAGAGTGTTTTGCGGCGAATCGCAACCTGCCGGTCAACCTCCTCCAAAATCGCTTCCTCACAGAGCAGGCGGTCGCCCTTGAGCTTGCAGTCGCCGGTGTAGCCTGCCTTGCGCGCGGCGCGTTCGGCGTCGCCCAGTCCGGCAAAATAGCCGCAAAACAAGCGTTCACGCGGCTTTAGTTTTCTTTTGATTTGCCTCACCTCCCGGGAGCCTCTCAAAAAGCCTCCCACTATACCCGAAAAAACGCGGAAAATTGCATGCAACTATGCAATTTTTTGAAAAGTTTTCTAAAAAAATCTCCAAACAGCGAAAACACATTATGCAATAGCAATATTTCATCATATAAAGGCAGCATTTTTTCCGTTGCACAACGTCTGTCCGCATGCTATACTAATAACAGAACCGAGGTGAGCGTCTTGTTTTTTCAGTTTAAAAAGAAAAAAATATCAGCGCCGCAACGCTGACAGAGCTTCATGACTATATTCTCCGCTCCTATGAGCCGGAAATGCCCATCGGCGGCATGCCGGCGGCGCAAAAGCCATACCGAACGGAAATGCCGCAGACCGCGCCCGAGGAGCCTGCTTCCGCGGCAATGCAGCAAAAGCAATCTTTTTTCGGCAAAAAGCACACACAGAAAAAGTGCCTGTCGGAGAGCATGGCGGTTCCGCCGCGTGCGCCGGAGGAGCCGTTGGAGGACAGCGCCGCGCTGCCTGCGCAGGAGCCGACAGCCAACTATGCCGCTCCTCACATGCAGGCGTCCGCCGCACCGGCAAGGTCAAAAAGAGCCAAGCCGGTTTTCGGCAGGCAGGAAACCTCCTTGCTTCAGGACGCACTGGAGCAGATGGACGAGAGCTTTTCTCAAATGCTCCTGCGCAAGATTGACGAAAAGAACATGACCGACGCGCAGTGCTACAAAAAAGCGCAGATTGACCGCAAGCTCTTTTCAAAAATCCGCAGTCAACCAAACTACCGTCCCAGCAAGCAGACCGCGATTTCGTTCGCGCTGGCGCTGGAGCTGACCCTTGCGGAGGCAAAGGATTTGCTTCTTCGGGCAGGCTACGCGCTCTCGCGCAGCAGCAAGGCGGATATTATTGTGGAATTTTTTATCCTGCACGGCATCTACGACATTATGCAGGTCAACGAAGCCCTCTACGAATTTGACCAACCTCTTTTGTAAACGCCTTCACCGGCACCTGTTTTTCGCATACACTATCACAAAAAGGAGCAAAGCTTATGAAAGTATTAATCATCAACGGCAGTCCGCGCCGCAGCGGCAACACCGCTATCGCCGTCGAAGAAGCGGCACGCGTGCTGCAAGAGGAAGGCATTGAAACCGAGACCGTGACCATCGGCAGCAAGCCGGTACGCGGCTGTATCGCCTGCAACCGCTGCGCGGAGCTTGGCCGCTGCGTGTTTGACGACGCGGTGAATGAGCTGGCTGAAAAGCTTGAAGCCGCCGACGGTCTGCTGGTCGCCTCGCCGGTCTACTACGCCTCCGCCAACGCCACGCTGATTGCCTGTCTGGACAGACTGTTCTACAGCACGCACTTTGACAAAACCATGAAGGTCGGCGCCTGCATTGCGGTCGCACGCCGCGGCGGCTGCTCCGCCACCTTTGACGAGCTGAACAAATACTTTACCATCAGCGGCATGCCGGTGGTTTCGAGCCAATACTGGAACAGCGTCCACGGCGCCGCGCCGGGTGAGGCGAAGCTGGACGCGGAGGGACTGCAAACCATGCGCACCCTCGCGCACAACATGGCGTTTTTGGTCAAGTCCATCGCACTCGGCAAGGCGCAGTACGGTCTCCCCGACAAGGAGGAGCACCTCTTTACGAACTTTATTCGCTGATTCAAAACAGAGGGAAGTTATGCGCAAAAAACGAATAGCCGCCAAACCGCGGCAAATCTACCTTGACCGCCCATTTGTCTACATGCTGGTGAATTTGGAGACCAACACGCCGCTCTTTATCGGCACCC
>CAMJOD010000023.1 GCA_946407465.1 uncultured Clostridia bacterium | reverse complement strand
CGTGATGTATCGGAAGTCCCGACAATGAAAAGCTTGGTCAGTCCTAAAGACTAAAAATAGAACAAATTTATTATGTGATGATGAAATCGGGTCGATAGATATTGATTCTTACGGTGATTTCATGAATAAGCTTATGAATTAAACAATAATCCACTGCAGATAGCTCCGCAGTGGATTCATTTTTTTGATTCTGTTTCATCCATATTAGATAAGGCATAATCAATCATTTGATTAATTAATTCATTCCTGCTTATTTCAACTGAATTCGCTTTTTTGTCAATTCTATTTAATGTTTCCGTAGGAATACGAATAGAGATGACCTCTTTCATTGGCTTTCGAGCTATAAATTTTTTCATAAAATCATCTCCTCTATTGACTATTGTATCCGATTTTGATATAATTTTATATATTCAAATATTGAATATCATATAGATTACAAAAGGAGATTTCAATAATGAAAAAAACTAAACTATTATCTGTTTTCTTGTGTATCGCATTTGCCTGTACTCTTACAATAACAGGTTGTAGCAGTCAATCATACTCAAAGACATCATCATATAAAAACTCATCCTCATCATCAAAAAGTAGCTACTATTCTTCCAAATCGCAAAGTAGTAGTTATTCCGATAACAAGAGCTCATCTTTTACAAACGCTTATGGGACACCGACTACTAAATGTGCTCACCCTGGATGTACCAATTATATCGCTTCATCTGGCGACACTAATTGCTGTACTGTCCATTCAAACAAATGTATAGAGTGTCATAAGTATATAGATGAGGATGCTCTATATTGCATTTCATGCATATCAAAAGCTGTCGACCAAGTTAAAAAGGACAAATATGGATATTGATATAATATCTATTCTGTGAAATGTTATATGTAGCAGGAATTGTCGCGCAAATACAGTGATTTTCAAAAAAATTAACACTTTAGAAGACGAAGAAAAACACGATATTATTGGTGTTAATACAACGGATATTATCGACAATTTACCTAAACATGCTAAATACGAAAATGAAGGCTCCCCGAAAACTGCTTATCTATGCAGCTTTCGGGGAGTCTTGTTTCTTGCTGCTCATAAACTTTACGCCGGTTACAACGAATCTTACGCCAAACGATGCAGAAAGTTGTACAGAGCGAAAACAATCGCATATTTTAATGAATTTGACCTTGATGGATTCGTTTTCATCAAGGTCTTTTTTTTGTTTGACGGATAGACAAAATCAGGCTGAAATGATATAATCATAGAAAGATAAATCGGAAGTTAATAAAGAGTTTGGCTAAATAGAGCCATTTTCTTGAAGAAGGGAGTTCTTTTTATGGAAAACAAAAACTTAACCTATAAATGGTGGAAAAATACTATGGCAGACAAAATTGTTATTGAAAAGGAAATACTCGAATGGGAAAATCCAATACGTGGTATTTATGGAATATTTACTAGAGAAAACGAAGCTGTTTATTGTGCGTATGTAGGGAGAGCAAATAATATATATAATAGGTTCTTTTCATCTAAAGGGAATCCAGGTCATTTGGTCGAAATCAAGAATAACAATTATAAGAATGAAAAAGTGAAACAAGCATTAGAGAAAAAGGCTGTTATAATCGAAATTAAAGTATTGGAGGAAGTAAAATGTCAATATGATGATTATTATAAGGATATGCATAGACTTGCATTTGCAGAATATAATCATATCAGAAAATATCAGGAATTAAACCAATGTCTGGAACAATTACCAGATGGTCGTAATATGAACAAAGATGTTTGGGATGTTGAATATAGAAAAAGACACAATATATAGGATGAAACTTTTTATTTTCACATCTATAGGCGGGAGAATAATAAATGATTGAAGATACAATAGAAATAAAATATCCTATTGAAAAGTTATGGACGGAAGAAGTTGACAGAAATCACAGAAAAGAAGAGATAAGACAAGTAAGTATAGAATATATTTTGCGTTTTGATGAAAAAGAAATACCATCAGTTTTTCTTAGAAAAGTCAAAAATGGAAAAGACAAAAATGCAATTCATGCGGGAGTTGATAACAATTCTCTTGCGAGGGTTGATATGGTAGCTAATGAAGTGTTGTCGTTTGATACCTGTTTCCGTCTATTCTTAACGTTACAAAAAACGGAATTTCAGATTACACCACAAGTAAATTTAATAGGAAGAAATCATATTACTATATCTGATTTTATCAAGAATGCAGTAGAAACTATTTGGTCTATAAATTATTATGATGAAAAGAAGATTGATCCTAAGCAATTGTCTAATAATTCTATATTAGAGAATTTTATTACTCAACATGCAGAACGCTGGAAATCTGGGGATATTGTTGATAGCTATGAAGCTTTTAGGATAAATGATATTGAATTAGATGAAGATGATAGAGAAAAATTTACAGCTCTATTAAACCGGTTACACGAGTATTCTCGGATTTCAGTTGTCAATCCAAGAAAGGTACCATACTATATTTACGAGCGAATGGCAGCTGTAGTGGATAAAGATTTTTATCCTAATCGTCGCTTACTTAGAACGCTTCATAGAGTTGATCCAGGTAGCGTTGGACATTCAAAACTTTTTACTTGTTTCGTGTTGAATGTTCAAGATTTTAAGGAGTATATTAGACGTCTCAAAGCCGTTTTTATTCGATATGTAGAGGATACAGTTAATAATTATTTATCTGCAGGGCTATCGGAGACAGATATAGCTGTAGTTAAAATCGTACGTGATTATTTGAATCGAGATAACAATACTAGTTATCAGAAGAGATATAGTTGGAATAATAAACCGAAGAGAAATAGTTGGAATAAAAAACCGGAGGGATGCGTTGGACTATTAATATCTCCAAAAAACAATTATTTTTCATTTAGTGGATATCAAGATGTAAATAATTCAACGTTGTGTGCAAATATACCTGGAGCTCATGATAAGTTGTCTGGTCTTATTAAATCTATAGAAAACGCATTAAATCAATATCACTTCAAATCGGAAATTACTAATAACGATGAACGCTTTTATGAAAAAAATACTTCTACATTTTATAATCTTCAGAGTGATTTACCTTTAAATGATAAAACAAAAGCAAGATATCAATGTGCTGAGAAAAAACTTTTTAGTCATGCTTATAAAAATTTTACATCAAAGGATAATATCATTGTTATTGTCACATTTCCACCTTGCTTACAAAGAGGATGTCAGGATTTGATAAATGAATATAAAAAAATATGTAAAAGGATACGAGTATTCTGTATAGGGGATTATAATACTGGCGCTATAAAGGAGTGTTAATTTAGTTATTGTGAAAATCATTAAGTATAAAAATAAAATTTTTCTATGTAAAGGATTCAGCAAATCCTGATTTATTGCATTTACTATTATGGCAATCGCAGGCAGCCTTATATGAGGTTGCCTGCATATTTATGCCCTGATACAAATCGCAAACTACGCTTTTCTCCCGTTTCCTATATAATATAGGCAAAGGAGAGGATACGGTATGTGAGGTTACCTGTTTTTTATCCCTGAAACGAATCGCAAACTATTTAACGGATAGACAAAATCAGACTGAAATGATATAATCATAGAAAGATAAATCGGATATTTAGGGGTAATCAAATGAAAGACGGAAAAACACCAAATCCAAATGTCATTCACCCAATCAAGGGTTATGATAATGAAATCTATATCAAACCGACAATCAAAAATCCTAACATTATTGTCGGTGACTTTTCCTATATCGCTGATTCGGATTTTGAAAGCCACGTTACTCACTTTTATGATTGGAATGGCGATAAGCTGATTATCGGCAAGTTTTGTCAGATTGCTTCGGGTGTTGAATTTGTTATGAACGGAGCGAATCATCAGATAAATGCTGTTTCAACCTTTCCGTTCTATACACTGGAAGGCTGGGATATGAAGCCGCCTGCACAAGAAGATTTACCGTTGAAGGGTGATACCATTGTCGGAAATGATGTATGGATTGGTCAAAATGCAACTATTTTACCCGGCGTTCATATTGGCGACGGAGCGATTATTGGAGCAAATAGTGTTGTCGGCAGCGATGTAGATTCTTATACAATCGTTGCAGGAAACCCGGCAAAAACCTTGAAGAAACGCTTTGATGACGAGCTGATTGAGCTTCTGCTTCGCTTCAAATGGTGGAATAAGAGTATAGACGAGATAAACGCATTGATTCCGCTTCTGACCTGTAGCAATTTGGAAAAAGTCAAGAAAGAAATAAATAAACGCTTATATTAAAAAATCCTGAACTATCACCGGTAGCCTTAAAATGAGGTTGCCGGTTTTTTTATGCCCAAAAACGAATCGCAAACTTCGATTTTCTCCTGTTTCTTATATAATATAACCGTGTCCCACGTTGACCTCGAAACGATAATGACCAATAAAGGGTTTTTGCGTCACAAGCAAATTGTGCATTGCAGGACAACATTTATCTTGAAAAAGACAAGGTTTATATGAATTGCCGGAATAACTATTTAGTTGTGACACTTCTAAACATAAACAAAACTTACGCCAAACGGTGCAGAAAAACACAAAACCTATTGACAAAACTTTATTTTATAATTATAATTATAATATAATTATAAATACAATACAATTTGAATGGGATAATAATAAAAATGCTATCAATAAAAAGAAGCATAAAATATCCTTTGAGGAAGCAAGTACGGTGTTTTACGATGACCGAGCCATTCTCTTTGATGATCCCGAACACTCTAGTGAGGAGGACAGATTTTTAATTATCGGAACCACAATGTCATCAAAGATATGTATTGTCAGTCATTGTTATCGCGGAAATGATGAAATCATCAGGATTATTTCCGCAAGGAAAGCAACGAAAACAGAGCAACATGTATATGAGAAAAATCTGTAAAGGAGGAGTCGAATTGTTAGATAATTATGATATTGAAAAACTGAATCCGAGAAAAAACCCTTACGCTAAAAAGCTCAAAAAACAAATTACAATTAATATTGACAGTTCGATTATAGACTATTTTAAGGAGCAGGCACAGACTACGGGTATTCCTTACCAAACGCTAATCAATCTTTACCTGACCGATTGTGTTGAGCATAAGAAAAAACTTACTATTACGTGGACATGAACAAATATCATTACGCAAAACAGTGCGGAAAAAGATTTTACAGGCAATCCTATAACGGGGTTGTCTGATTTTTGCTTGATAGATAGACAAAATCAGGCTGAAATGATATAATGATAGAAAGATAAATCAGAATTTGTGGAGGTAATCACAGTGAATGAATTTAACGAATATATTCGTGAGGTTTTTTCAGCAGCCGGTGATATTGTCATAAAATCCATGATGGGCGGATATCTTGTATACTTCAACGGTAAGCTGATAGGTGACGTTTGCGATAATGAACTGTTTTTGAAAAGAACGCCGACGTCGGACAGGCTGCTTGCAGATTCCGAACTGCGTTATCCGTATGAAGGCTCAAAGACGCTGATGCATGTATTTGATAGATTTGAAGATACGGCGCTTGTTTTGGAACTTCTGGACGGTTTGTATAAAGAGCTTCCGGAAAAGAAACTCGCAAAAGGCAGATAAGAAAGACAAACTGGGATTTACAGCATTAATCTATACTATAGCAGGCAGCCTTATATGAGGTTGCTTGTTTTATTTGGGGTATAGACAAAATCAAGCTGAAATGATATAATGATGAAAAGATAAATCGGAAATAAGGAGAGGATTTAAATGACACACGAAGAAAAAGCGTTATCCTATTTCAAAGATAAATTTCATTGCTCACAGTCTGTTCTTGCCGCATATGCCGACGAGCTCGGATTAACGGAAGAACAAGCGTTGAAAATCGCCGCCTGCTTTAACGCAGGAATGAGAAAAGGCGAGGTGTGCGGAGCTTGTTCGGGAGCGTTAATGGTGCTCGGAATGATGTACGGTCAAGCCGATAAAGACGATCTCGACAGTCGAAACAAAACCAATCAGATGACTAACCGTTTTCTGGATCGCTTTAAGGAACTTAACGGAACATATATCTGCAATGAGATACTCGGCTGTGATATTACCACGCAGGAAGGCGTTGAATACGCAATAAAGCACGAATTATTCACCACGACCTGTAGAGATATGGTAGCGCTTGCCGTTCAGGTTCTGGAGGAAATCATTGAATGAAAATGATATAATAATCAAAAGAAAAATCGGAATTTGTGGAGGAACATCAATGAACGAAAATAAGAATAACAAGAACAAGAAGATTGGTATGTGTATAGGAATTTCGATCGGGACAGCTATCGGAGTGGCAACGCACAATATCGGATTGTGGATGCCCATCGGACTATCTGTTGGGTTGTGTCTCGGTTTGGTGCTGCGTCATAACAGTGAAAATGACAATGAGGATGGCACGGACGATAAGCAATAAGCACGCTCCCGTTTGGCTGCCGGGGCACCCAGCAAATTCTGATTTAGTGAAACGACCGACCCGCCGTTGATGAACCTTACCTTTATAGCACACTTAACCGAAGGCGGATCTGGCTGCCGGGGCTCCCGGCTAATTCCGATTAATTCCGTTAACCAAATCTCCCGACAAATAATCAAAACAAATACTCCCCGAAAACCGCAGGCACTTGCGGCTTTCGGGGATTGCTGTTTTGCCGGAAAGCCGGCCTCGGCGCTTTGCTGCCGAAAAAATTCTGTTATTCGGCAAAAACTGCGCGGCAGAAATTGATTTTTTTGTCGAATCGTGGTATTATTATTTTGTACGATATATTTGCTATGTGCGCGGACGTTTTTGTGAAATGCGCCTGCCGATGCGTCGGAACATCAACAAACAACAGGGAGGAAAACACATGACAAATCAAACGAAAAAACGAAAAAGAAAACAGAGAAAACCGATTGTCACATTTTTGGCTGCGCTGGGTGTGACGCTTTTGGGCATTGTCCTTTTGTTTTTGGAGGATGAAACCGTAGAATACTTGCTGGTGCTTGTCGTTTCCGCCAGCTTGCTGATGGGCGGCATCTCATTTATGATTCAGGGCTTTCAGATAAAAAGATATGTGGCAGGCATTCTGGGACTGGTCGCGTATCTGCTGACGGGAGTTGTTTTGGTGCTGCTCGAATATTATTTCGGCGTCATTTCGCTTGCACCTTGCGTGCTGATAGGCTTGGTCGCCATATTGGTCGGCGTTGTCAGAGCGGCGATATGCGTCAACTGCTTCCAAAACGGCTTCAGCGGCGGCGTTATGAACGGCGTGTTTGCCATTATTCTGGTAGTGACAGGCGTTTCGCTCACCTTCTTTCCGGTCGAGAACTTTGCGGCGCTGCGTTATTTTGTTTCCTTTTATATGATTATCTACGCAATAACCATTTTCGGCGATTTTTATGCCGAGGTTACCCGTTCCGAGTTGGAAGAGGATCGCATGCGCCGCCGTATGCACATTGCCCTGCCCAACCTGGTTACGGCGTTCAAAATCAAGCGCATGGTTCAGCAGATTTATAAGGATATTGAAGAAAATAAGATTGAGAAAAAAATCTATGTCGAGGACAAGGAGAACAGCAGCTTTGACACGGTCAATCTCGAAATCAACCTTCATCTGACCGACCCCAAGGGCAACCAGTTCGGTCATATGGACATTGCCATCGGCGACACGGTCTATTCCTACGGCACCTATGACAAGAGCAAAAACAAGATGGCAGGCTTTATTTCACAGGGCACCTACGCCGAGATTCCCAAGCTGCCATATTACAAATACTGTATTGACAACTGCGGCGACTATCTGATTAGCTACGGCGCGTGCTTCTCCGAAAAGCAGCTCGATACCGTCAGGGGCAGAATTGCGCAGTTTAAGGAATACTGCGAGCCGCTGACCTTCAAGCTCGACCACCCCGAAAACAACATTCCGGAGCCGGGCAAGCGCTACGGCGACTCCGGAGAGGATTTAGTGCGGTATCTCAACGCAAAAATATTTACCGTGGTGGGCGGTTCCTTCAAGAGCTATTTCGGCGTCAACGTCAACTGTGTGCAGTTTGCCGACTGGCTGCTCGCCGACACGGGCATCGACGCGGTTTCACTGGGCGGTCTGCGCACACCCGGCGCGTTCTACTATATGCTGGAAAATATGTTCCATCGTCCGAAAAACCGTATTATCCGCAAAATCTCCTATTATTCAACCGAAAATATCGACGAAATTATTAAGCTCGGAAGCAATGTAAAATGATTTTGCGGCGCTTTATCCGATTGCCGCAGACAGGAGTTTTTTATGAGATTAAAAATGCTTGCAAAACAAATGACAGCCGCTGCTCTGGCAGCTGTTCTTTGCGCTTCGCTGTGTGCCTGCGCAAATAATCCCCAAACGCAGTCCGGCACAACCGCCGCGCAGGAAACAACGGCAGCACAAACCGAGAAGCCCTCGGACGCGCACAGAAAAGTGATTATCGACACCGACACGGGCGCCGATGACGCGTCGGCGCTGATATTGGCGGCAAAGCAAAAGAACGTTGACATTCTCGGTGTGACGGTGCTGGTCGGCAATGTCGATTTGGAGCAGAGCACCAAAAACGCGCTGGCGGCTTTGGAGCTTGCCGGAAGCGACGCGCCGGTCTACAAGGGCTCTGCGGACACCCTCGACGGCACGGCAAAAATCGCTTTCAGCGTGTTCGGAAACGACGGCATGGGCGACGCCGGTTTGATTAACCCGAAAAAGCAGGCGGCTGAGGGCGACGCGGTTGATTTTATTATCAATACGGTCAAGAGCAATCCGGACGAGGTGGAGCTTATCGCGCTCGGACCCGCGACCAATATCGCAAAGGCGATTCAAAAGGCGCCGGAGGAGATGAAAAAGGTAAAGCGGATCTGGTCGATGGGAACGGCAGGCCTCGGCCCCGGCAACGCGTCTCCCGTTGCGGAATTTAACGTGTATGCCGACGCTGCCGCCTATAAAATCATGCTGGATTCCGGACTGCCCGTCACGGTTATCGGACTGGATATGTGCGACGGCGCGGCACAGTGGACGGACGCGCAGTTTGAACAGCTCGCGGCGCTGAACGACACGGGCAGCTTTGTCGCCAAGTCCTTTGGAAAAATCCGCGAGTTTTACAAGTCAAACGGCAGCGAAACCGTCATGAACTGCGACGCGCTGGCAATGATGTGCGCGCTGTATCTGGACTTTGTCAAGAGCGCGGTCAACACGCACGCAAGCTGTTTGACCGAAGAGGGAGAAGCCCGTTCGCAGGTGATTTTTTACAAGGAAGGCTTTACCTATGACGCGGTAAAAAATGACTTTGCCTACAACACGGTTCTGGTCACTGACGTCAACAAGGACGCCTACTTCAACACCTATCTGGAAGCCGTTCGGCAGTAACAAATTGTGTCTTTCCGTAACAAAATATGTTTATTTGATGTAATAATAAATTGAATAGAAACAAAGGCGCTGTGAAGAAACGAAGCCATAAGCTTCCGCCTTCGCAGCGCCTTTTTATTTTTTTAATCCTGCGTTTGCAGCAGCGCGATAACCGCTTCCAGGTTTTCCGCTTTTGCAAAGAGCAGCTCCTTTAGCTCCTCATAGGGGTCGTCCAAATCCGGCACGAGCACGGTTTTGCAGCCTGCCGCCGCAGCCGAACGCACGCCGTTGGGCGAGTCCTCCAGCGCAAGACATTCCTGCGGCAAAACACCCACCCGGTTTGCCGCGAATTGGTAGATGTCCGGCGCCGGCTTGCCGTGCGGCACCTGCCGCGCGCTGCAAATCTCATCAAAAAAGCCGAGCAGTCCCACGCGCTTCAAATAGCCCATGGCGAGCTGCGGCGCGGTCGCCGTTGCCAGCGCCACGCGGTAGCCGTTCTGCTTGAGCCAGCGCAGCAGCGTGTCGGCGCCCTTTTTTGCCTCGATGCCGTGCGCTGCGATGTGGGCGCTCATCAGCTCCACACGCTTGTCGCGCACCTTGTCATAGTCAAACGTCTCGCCAAACCAGCCCCGAAGCCTGGCGATGGCAAAGGGTCTTGCCATCGAGCGAATCCCGAGCGCGTGCTTTGTCTCCATCGGGAAGCCGTAGTATTGTCCTGCCTCGCACCAAAAGCGGACATAGAGCTTTTCGCTGTCGAGCATAACGCCGTCCATATCCGTAATAACCGCTTTTATCATGTCTTTTTACCCCCTTTTGAAAAGTTGACGAGAAGGATTCCTGCCGCAATCAGCAAAAGCGAAAGCAGCGTTTCGATTTTCAGTATGTTTTCGCCGAGCAAAAGCCCCGAGAGCACCGTTCCGAAAATCGGCACCAAAAGGTTGAACACAGAGATTTTGCTCGCCGGATGAATTTGGAGCAGCGCCGTCCAGACGGTAAACGCCGCCGCCGAGACAAACGACAGCCAGAGCAGAATCAGCACACCCTGACCGTTTGTCATATTCAGTCTGCCGCCGCACAAAAGCCCTGCCACACACAGTGCCGCGCCGCCGAACAGGAGCTGATAGGCGGTGATTTTGACGGGACTTCTGCCCGCGGAAGCTTTTTTGGCAATCAGGTTGCCTGCCGCCGCAAACACCGTGCTCAAAAAAATGAACGAATCGCCGAACAGCGTTTGCAGCGCAAAGCCGCCGGTGCCGTTCATCACCAGCACGCCGCCGAAGCCCAGCACACAGCCGAGCACCTTGAGTACGGTCAGCCGGTCGCCCTTAAAGAAAACAGCCGCGCCTGCCACCGTGAGAAAGGAGGCGCAGGCGGTGATGATGGAGGTGTTGGCGCCGGTGGTGAAGCCGATGCCGATATAGGTGAACAGATACTGCCCGAAGGTTTGCACCGCGCCGAGGGCGGCAATGGGCAGCAGCGCGGACTTTTCGGGCAATACAAGGCGCTTTTCACGCGCGCACAAAAACGCCAGCACCATCAGACCGGCGATAAAAAACCGCAGTCCGGCAAACAGCAGCTTGGCGCCGGTGTCGCTGTCCGCTACCGCAAACGCCGCGTAGCCCAGCTTGATAAACGGAAACGCCGTGCCCCACAGCAGCGTGCAAAATATTGCCGCCGCAGCCGCAAAGCCGCGTTTTTGCAAGAATTGATTTTGTCGCATATGCTTAACCTATAAAACTCAAATAGCTCAGACCGAACTCCGCGGCGCTCAGCAGGGTCAAAAATATGATGTGCTTCCACTTTTTGTCCACAATCAAGCCCACCAGCTCGCGCAGAAAGGCGTTGGGATAAAAATACCATTTTGTCTTGGCGGAAATCCCCTGCGCGTCCTGCATGCCGACCTTTTGCGCCAGCACGTAGCCGCGAAAGACGTGATAATTTGTGGTGGCAAAGGCAGGCCTGCAGCCGCCGTGCCCGTCCATTACACGCTTGGAAAACTGCATGTTTTGGTAGGTGTTGACCGACTTGTCCTCACACCAAATCCGTTCCTCGGGTACGCCGTTTTCCATCAGATAGCGCTTCATTGCCTCGCTCTCGGAGATGATTTCATCGCTGCCCTGACCGCCGGACGGCACAAAGCAGGCATGCCGTCCGGTGCTCTTGAACTGCGCCTGCTCAAAGGCGAGGGCGCTGTCCGCACGACCGCGCAGCAGCGGCGTCAGCGTGCCGTCACTGCGAATCGCACAGCCGAGAATTGCAATGCAGTCGCGGTCAAACGGCGGCTTGTGACGCGTGGAAAGCCACGCCGCCGCAACGGTCGCCATGAGCATGCAGACAAAATAGCTGATGACCAACGCAATCACGTTGGTGACCGCGCCGGACACGCGCACATATTGGCTGGAGCCGGCGGCGCCGATTTGCTCCGCGAAAAACAATACCTGCACGCCGACAAACCAGACAAAGCCGAAGATAACGCCCAGCAGATTTTGCACCCGAAAGCCCTCGTGCCGAATCAGCGCGATATTGCTGACGGCGACGGCGAGCGAGAACAGCAGCATGACCGGTACGGTCAGCGTCGCGAAAAAGATGACCGCGCTTGACGCGGTGCTGAGAAAATAGCCCAGCGTCATATATTCCCAGCCGCCGGACGAGACAAAAAACAGCGCTGTGACTGCCAAGAACAGAAGAAAAAAGATGCCGATACCGCCGCAGATAATCATGCCGTAGCCAAAGCGCGCCTGTCTGCGGTAGACAAAAAACGCAGTCAGCATGACAGCAGTCACCAGCACAGCGTCAAATGTCAGTATAAGGAATACGACGTGGCTGTTGGCAAAGTCAAAGCCCCTGTTGGTGGAATAAACGGTTCCGAGCGGCGAGACAAGCACGTCCTCATATTCGAGATAATTGCCGGCGCCGTCGGAAAAGAGGACGCCGTCCCTGCCGGGACTGACGGCCTTGAGGGTGAAGGTCAGCACCTCGCCGTCCCATTGGCATGCCGTCACAGCCGCGTTGCCGTTATTTGTCTCATAGCGCACGCCTGCTGTGCGGGGCTCTCCCGTTATGTTCAGCCGCAGTGCTTGGTGGTAATCGCCTCCAAACAGCACCACTCCGGCGCTGACGCAGAGCGAAACCGCCAAAATGACAGCCGTGATGATAAACGCTTTTTTCATAAGAGCACTCCTAATCATTGATGGTTTTATTGTAGCACAAGGAGGTGGTAAAGTCCAGTTATAAAGCAGGTTATTTCTTTCGATTGACTGCCAATCACTAAAACATTCAAAAATCCCTTGAAAAAATCAAAAATTATAGTATAATAGAAATGTTATACTAATCACAACCACGGAGGCATTCATATGGCTGGAAATAAAAAGATGGTCGAGGCTATCACGAGCCGCGACGAGGATTTTGCAAAATGGTACACCGACATTGTCAAAAAGGCGGAGCTGGCTGATTATTCGGGCGTCAAGGGCTGCATGGTTATCCGTCCCTACGGCTACGCGATTTGGGAGCTGATGCAGGCGGACATGGACAGACGCTTCAAGGAGACCGGTCACGAAAATGTTTATATGCCCATGTTTATTCCCGAGAGTCTTTTGCAGCGCGAAAAAGACCATGTGGAGGGCTTTGCGCCGGAGTGCGCGTGGGTGACCATCGGCGGTCAGGAAAAGCTCACCGAGCGTTTGGCTGTGCGCCCGACCTCCGAAACCCTGTTCTGCGAGCACTACAAAAAGGTCATCAACACCTACCGCGACCTGCCCAAGCTCTACAACCAGTGGTGCAGCGTGGTGAGATGGGAAAAGACCACGCGTCCGTTTTTGCGCACCTCGGAGTTCCTCTGGCAGGAGGGTCACACCATGCACGCCACCGCGGAGGAAGCAAAGGAAGAGACTCTGCGCATGCTCAAGGTTTACACCGATTTTTATGCCGAAACCATGGCGATTCCTGCCGTGACCGGTCAAAAGACCGAGAAGGAAAAGTTCGCCGGCGCGGAGGCTACCTATACAATTGAGCCGATGATGCACAACGGCGTTGCCCTGCAGGGCGGCACCTCGCACTACTTTGGCGACGGCTTTGCCAAGAGCTTCGGCATCACCTTCACAGGCAAGGACAACAAGCTCCACTATCCGCACCAGACCTCATGGGGCACCTCCACGCGCATGATTGGCGCGCTGATTATGGTGCACAGCGACGACGACGGCTTGGTGCTGCCGCCGCGCATCGCGCCGATTCAGGTGGTCGTGATTCCGGTTGCCCAGCACAAGGAGGGCGTGCTCGAAAAGGCGAACGAGCTCAAAGCCGCTCTGTCAAAGGACTTCCGCGTCAAGCTGGACGATTCCGACCATGCGCCCGGCTGGAAGTTTGCCGAATACGAGATGAAGGGCGTGCCGGTGCGCGTCGAAATCGGTCCCAAGGACATCGAAAAGGGACACTGCGTTGTGGTGCGCCGCGATACGCGTGAAAAGGCGTTTGTGCCCTTTGAGAACCTGCAAAGCTACATTGCGGGGCTGCTGGTGACGATTCACAACGACATGTACAACCGTGCGCTTGAAAACACCAGACAAAAGACCTTTACCGCCACCACCTACGAGGAGTTCCTCGACACAGCCGCCAACCGTCCGGGCTTTATCAAAGCAATGTGGTGCGGCGACAGCGCATGCGAGGAAAAAATCAAGGACGAAACCGGCGGCGTCAAGAGCCGCTGCATTCCCTTTGAAGAAGAACACCTCGCCGACACCTGCGTCTGCTGCGGCAGACCGGCAAAGCACATGGTCTTTTGGGGAAAACAGTATTGATTGAATTTTGAATTTGGAGTTTGGAATTTGGAATTGTTGGTCGGGACGGAAGGCGTGGCTGTTCCGAAACATTAGTGTCCCGATTGAATCAGTATAGTGCGGAATCTAATTTTTAATGCGTAATTCCAAATTAACTTTCCACTTTCAACTCAAAGGGAGGTAAAGTATGCCGATAAAAGTTCAAACAAATTTGCCTGCTATCAAGGTGTTGGAGAGCGAAAATATTTTTGTGATGCCGGATGATGTGGCGCTGCGGCAGGATATTCGGCCGCTCAAGATTTTGATTCTCAATTTGATGCCGACCAAAATCACCACCGAAACACAACTCCTGCGGCTGCTCGGCAATTCTCCGCTGCAGGTTGATATAGAGCTGCTGCAAATGGCGACCCATACCTCCAAAAACACCTCGCCGCACCATTTGACGACCTTCTACAAGACCTTTGACCAGGTAAAAAACGACAACTTCGACGGGCTGATCATCACCGGTGCGCCGGTGGAGCAGATTCCCTTTGAGGAGGTTGACTACTGGGACGAGCTGTGCGAAATCATGGACTGGGCGGACGAAAACGTCTATTCCACCTTTCACATTTGCTGGGGTGCGCAGGCAGGGCTTTATCATCACTACGGTATTCAAAAGTATCAGTTTGACAAAAAGCTCAGCGGCATCTACACCCACACCGTCCTCAAGCCCAAGCATCCGCTGATGCGCGGCTTTGACGACACCTTCAAGATTCCGCATTCGCGCTACACCGGTGTGCATGAGGAGGATATTCGCAAGCAGTTTGGACTGGAGATTCTCGCCGTGTCTGACGAGGCCGGTCCCTCGATCATCTGCAACCGCTCGGGCAGACAGGTGTTTATCACCGGTCATGCCGAGTATGACCGCGAAACCCTCGCCAACGAATACTTCCGCGACATCAGCAAGGGCATCGACATTCAGGTTCCGTGCAACTACTTCCCGAACGACGACGCCTCGCTCAGACCGCCCATGGTCTGGCGCAGCAACGCCACACTGCTCTACACAAACTGGCTCAACTATTTTGTCTATCAGGCGACGCCCTACGATTTGAGCACCCTGCGGCATAAATACAGCAAAAAGGTTTTTCAGGACTGTCTGTAAAGGCAGTCCTTATTTTTTGTGTGGACAAGAATTGGCTCAAACAGTGAATTTCAACCACATTGTTATCATATTAACAAATTTTATCTCGAATTTCTATTGACATTTACCAAAATTTATTCTAAAATAGAAATTACGCAAAGGAGGTATGCCATGAAAAAGCACCTTACCCAAATCCTATCCATCTTCCTTTCGGGTATCATGCTGACCGGAGCCGCCGCTTTTTCGGCAGGCGCCGCTCCCAAGGAACAGCAGCGGTTTACGGAGATTACCGTCAAAAAATCCGAAATTCTGCAAAAGGGCGCATTCAAGGCGATTCAGTCCGCGCTCAATGCGGCGCGCTACAGCGCCACCAAAGACAACCGTTACAAAATCATCGTGGAGCCGGGCAGCTATGACCTGCGCTCGGCGCTGCATATCTACAGCAACACTACGCTCTCGCTCTACAACGTCGTTTTTGTCCGCAACAAAGAGGCGGTCACCAACATGATTCGCACCGGCGAGGACACCGCCGTCAACAAGGGCGACTCCGGTTATGCCGCCAACGCCAACATCAGCATCGAGGGCGGCACGCTGGACGGCAACGGTACCTCCAACACCATGATAAAGGTGACCCACGCCTCCAACTTTTCGATAATCGGCACCGAGGTGTGCAACCTGCGCAACGCGCATATGATGGAGGTTGCGGCGGTGGACGGATTTCAGGTTCGCAGCTGTACCTTCAAGGACCAGGTTCTCGAAAACACCGGCGACAATGTCGGCTACGAGGCGATTCAGCTCGATATTCCCAAGAGCGGCCACATTGTCGGCGCACGCTCCGAGGCGCTGAACATGAAGCACGTGCACATCGAGGGCTGTTTTTTCCGCAATTGTCCGCGCGGTATCGGCTCGCACACCCAAATTCTCAACCTGCCCTTTGACGGCATCACCATCACCAACAACACCTTTGAGGACATGAAGAGCGCTGCCATTCAAGGCGAGAACTGGAAGAATGTCACCATCACCGGCAACCGCATTTCCAAGACGCCGCGCGCGATTGCCATGTATTCGCTCATCGGCGGCGCTGCCGGAGGTTTTCGCGCAAGCGTGCTCGCAAAGGAGGGCAACACCTCCACCAATGTTTCGGACAGCTACCAAAAGCCCTTCAACGCCAATATCCTGATAGCCGACAATCGGATTTCCGACTGCGGCAACATCAAGGACGTCTATGCCGACTATGAGCCCTCCGCCGTCAGCCTGATCGGCGCCACACTCACCAAGGCAGGCAAGAGCTTTGCGGACGGCGCAGGCGGTTATCCTGCCGGCGACTATTACATCACCGGTGTGACCGTAAAGAATAACACCATCAGCACCGGCGGCTGTGCGGTCTATCTGGAGCAGGTGCGCAACGTCCGTGTCGCAGAGAACGACATGACCTGTTCCAAGAGCAAATACGCCGCCAAGGCAGGCAATCCGCTCACCACGCTCAACTGCGCGGTCAATTCCGTGAGCAGCAATACCGTGCAGTCCGCGTCCGAACAGGGCTTTGAGATTGCGCTTTCCACGGTCGGGGACATCACCGGCAACCATATTGCCAACGTCAAAACCGACGGTATTCTGCTCGAAGCGGAATCCCGGGTGACCGGCAAAATCAGCGGCAACATCATCACCAAAACAGGTCGCTACGGGCTGAACCTGCGCCCCAAATGCGGCGGCGGCACCGTGAGCGGCAATATTATCTACGACTGCGCCAAGGGTGCGATTCAAAAAGAAAAAACTGCCACCGGCACCGTCGGCGACAACTACTACGAAGTCGCCGAGATGAGCAAGCTCACGCTCAGCACCCAGTCGGCGACGCTCGGCTCGGGTGAGACACTTGCGCTCGGCACCTCCTATGAACCGGCAAACGCGATTGCCGATATGCAGTGGACAAGCTCCGACCCGAAGGTGGCAAACGTCAGCGCCAAGGGCGTGATTACCGCGCAGCAGTACGGCGAAGCGGATATTTTGGTAAAATCCGGAAAGAAAACCGCTTCCTGTCATGTCAAGGTTATGCCTGCGCCGGAATCCATCAAGCTCAGCGCCAACATGCTGACCATCGGCTGCGGCGAAAAGGTCGATTTGGACGGCCGTCTGACCGAGGGAACCTTCTCGCACAGCATTACCTACACTTCCAACAACAAGAACGCCGTGACTGTCAACGCGGCAGACGGCGTTATAACGGGCGCCGACACCGGCACCGCTACGATTGTTGCCAAGACCTTCAACGGCAAGCAGGCTGCGTGCAATGTCATTGTCAAGCGTGCGCCGGAGGATATATGGTTCGATTCGCGCGAGCTGCAACTCGGTATCGGTGAAAAGACGCTGCTGCATGTGAACCTGCCCGACGGCAGCGCTTCGCACACCATGAAGTGGCATTCCGACAACGAGTCGGTTATCAAGGTGACGGAGCACGGCGAGCTGTCCGCGCTTGACGTGGGCGAAGCGACCGTGACTGCCACTGCCTTTAACGGCGCGACGGCATATTGCTACGTGACCGTGCTGGACGCGCCCGACAAGGTGCGCTTTGCCGAGGAGGTCTACACGCTCACGGCAGGCGATTCCATGACCCCGACGGTGTATTTTCCGGAAGGAGCCACCTCGCACGCGCTGCAGTTTCAGTCCAGCGACCCCGACATTTGCCGCGTCAACAAGCTGACCGGTGAGCTGACCGCCAAAAAATCCGGCATCGTGACAATCACCGTCAAGACGTTCAACCGCCGGTTCGCGAGCTGCACGGTCGTGGTGCACGGCGCTTCCGCCGGGGCGGAGTGATTTTTTAGCGTTGAGATTTGGGTCGCTTTGCGGCGGCAGAGGATAAATTGTGCGTCGTTTTCCCTTGTGGTCGTAGGGGCGAACCCATGTGTTCGCCCGAGCCGCGTTTTCCTATCCAACCGATTTTTTTCAGGAAATGTCGGTTTCTCTGTTGCAGGAAATTATCGGAGAGGGTGTTTGTCATGCTATCAGAAGCAGAACGTATTACAATCCATCAGCGTGCACTGCGGTTTTCAGAATTGAGCGCCGAGCTTTCCAAGTTGGTTGCAGAAAAGCAGTTGAGCAGTTCAACAAAGCAGATGATTCTTAATACAATAAAGGGCACACCTCGCGGAAGTGAGCAGCGTTACCAAAACACATTAAACATATTGGAATTGCTGCGGACGGCAAAAACGGACGAAGAAATCATCAACAGCTTGCAAAATCCAAAATAAACATTATCCAAAAAGGGCAAGCAAAGCGTCTTTTGACGTGAACATTCAGAAGAACGGCTTTGCTTGCCCTTTTTTATATCATGTTTTTTGTGCGGTCAAAACCCCTGCACGCCTATCTCGGTATCAGTTAACCTGATAAGCATAGCTCATTTCGGTAATCACGCCGTCCTCCACGAAGAACTGCAAGGATTTGTTGTCGTTCGTCCGGTAGGCGTAAATGTAGCCAAAGGTGCGGTAGCCGCTGCCATAGGCGGCTGTCATGTCGTCCACGGTGCTGCCGAGGTGAATACCCTTGGCGGTGGCAATGGCAGCGTCGAGCACTTTGATTTCCATCACATAGTCTTTGTCGCCGCGCGGATAGGTCGTGACCGAAAAGCCGTCATAGCGGTAGGTCTTGTCCTCGCCGACGCCGATACAGCTCGGCGCAGTGGTCATGCTGTTGGCTTCACCGAGAGAGGCGAGCACGGTGTCCATGTCGCTGTTCAGCACCACCTGACGGTTGTTGTACACAAACACCGCGTCCGACGCTGCAAAGGAGCCTTCCTGCTTGGGCGGATTGGTGGGCTTGGGCGTGCTCTTGCTGCTCTGCTGACTGCTGCCGCCGCTGTTGTTATTGTTGTTCGTATTATTATTTGTATTGTTATTCGTCTGATTGCTGTTATTGTTTGTGTTATTTGTATTATTGTTGTTGACCGTACGGCTTGTCTGCGCCGTCTGTGTTCGGGAGGTCTGCGCAGGCTTGGTCGCCGGAGCGGTTGTCGCGGCGGTGCTCGGCTTGGTAGCCGCGGTGGTGGCAGGCGCCGTGGTCGCCGCATTGGTGGCGCGCGGGACCGTGGTCTCCGAAGCGGAATCCTTGGTGGAAACCGCCGCCGTTTCCGCAACAGCGGAGGAAGCGTTATCGCCGCCACAGCCGGCAAGCGCTGCCGAGGTGCCGAAGGCAAGCAGCGCGGTCATTATCAAAAGCAAGGTCTTTTTCATAATAGTTACTCCTTATACTGCGGCAGGTACGCCGTTTCTGTTCCAGCCGAAATACTGTGAAATATGGGCGTCTGTGACGAAATACTGATTCGAGTTATCAAACACGCCGTCGTAGGTGATGATCATCTGCGCGTCCACATGCCGCCAGCCCTCGCTTGTTTTGCTCAGGCACCAGCCGTGGTCGCCGCCGGTCAGGTAGTCGGTGCCGGTCACGGTGATGGTTTCGTAGCCGC
>CAMJOD010000022.1 GCA_946407465.1 uncultured Clostridia bacterium | reverse complement strand
CTGTTTTTATTACCTCCGGCGTTCCGTCAATGCAGGCGGCGCGGAAAGCGTTAATATCATCTATGCTTATTCCGAGGGAAAGGGCGTAGGAGATGCATTTGCTTTGGAAGCTGTCAGGCAGACCTTTTGCCGTAGGAAGCGCCTGAATCGCCTTGATGTAATTGACGTATGAAGGAAATGTGCGGTTTCTCCAATCTGCATATATGGAAAAATTCGTCAGCTCATAGTCAATATCAATCACATGCAGCGGACAGCCGAGAATGCCCATCAGCATAACCGACATGGTTCCTGTTTTGTCGGCTCCGGCTCCGCAATGAAACAGCACCGGCTTGTTGGCGGCGGTTGACTTGAATATTGTTTGAAGATAGAGCTTCCACTGCTTCTTAACGGAATCATCTATTTTGTACATGAAATCCGTATCCGTCGGGTTTCCGACCCATTCGATTCCCCAGACAGAGGACTTTGACGCTTGCAGCTTTGCAGGCAACAGGTTGACTTCGGTTTTTATTCCGATTTTGTTGACCATCAGCTCCTTGTCCGCAGCGTTAATCTCTCCGCTTCTTACCAGCATGCCGTATTTGATTGTTCCGCCGTCGCAGGTCCAGCCGCCCAAATCGCGGCAGTTATACCCGCGCTGATACGGATTTCCGTCCGCTTCGGCAATGGTTGTGCCAAACCATCTGAGCTTGTCAAAGGTAATCAGCGTGCCGGACTTTTCGTCGTCAGAAAGCGGAATCGCTTTGTTTGGCTCTATGTTGCAAAAAACCGTATCGTCAATGGTTTTGCTGACAGGCTTTGCGTTTGCCTGGTCTGCTGTAGCAGGCGCAAAATCGTTGATATACGTATATGAATAGTCATCCGATTGGTACGGGTGTTCCTCCGCATAAGCAATATATCTTCTTCCAAGCTGAGGGCATTGGTGCCAGGAAATGTTCTTTTCTTTGGTAGTCGCTACGGAGCAGCCTGCCAATAGGAACATGACGATAGCCAGAAGCTCTGCAATTAATCTTTTCATCGTTATCCATCCTGCATCTTATTTGATTATATTATATCATAATAAATTCTTTAGTCAAGAAATATTAAGCGGATAAGCGCGACAAAATCATTTTGAAATGCCTCCGCCATCATCATGACGAAGTCGGTGTGGCAGACGCCGGACAACGCTGCACAAAAATAAAAACACCCCCTAAGGAGTGTTTTTATCGGAAACATCATCTGTTGAATTGTCAGATTATCCCATATCTCTTTCAAGCTCATAGTCTTTTGGATCTGAGGTTGTGATAACATCTTCCGTTTTGAAAAAGATAATCTCAAGGTCTGTTCGCTCGTAGCCTTCTTTTTTCATATGATGCACCTCCTGTTAGTTGGTTGTAAGAACTTCGGGTGTGCCGTCTATCATTTTGGCACGAAATGCGTTTATTTCGTCGATGGAAAAGCCGAGGGAGAGCACACAATTAACCGCCTTGTCGCGGAAGGTGTTTCCGCTGAAGCCGTTAATCTGATCCATCATACTGCGCCATTCTGCGCTGTTTCTGCATCTTGCGTTTATGCCGCCGACATAGAATGTTGTCAGCTCAAAGTCTGTGTCCATATCGGTTTGCGAGAATCCGAGAATAGCCTCCAAAATGAAGGACATTGTACCGGTGCGGTCTGCGCCTGCGTGACAGTGCATATACACAGGTCTGTCGTTTTTGACGGCGTCAAAAATATCGCCTAAGATTTCTCTGCAAAGCTCTGTTTTTGTAAAGCCGTACCAGGCGTACTCGTCATAAATATGGAAATCAACGTCGTCGCCCATCTCAGATGCGGTTGGAACAGGGTAGGTGTCGGTCCAGTTGTTGTCATTTTTTCCGCGAAGCTCAATTTCAGTCTGAATCCCGAGCTGGTTCACAAAGACGTCTCTGTCGTCGGCGGTAACCGCGCCTCCGCGGATGATTTTGCCGTATTTTACCGTTCCGCCGTCACAGCTCCAGCCGCCTAAGTCACGGGCATTGCGGCTGTTTGTGCTCTTGATCTGACGCAAATAGTGAGTCGGATTCAGCGTGCCCCATTGCAGGATTTTTCCTTTTGAATCGGTAACGGTAAAGGTGGCGGAGCTGTTGGGAATAATGTTGTAAGCCGTGAAGCTGCCTGCCTCAACCTTTTTGGAATAATCGCCGATTGTCAGGGTTCCTGCCTGCTTGATTTGGAAGGTGCAGCCCAAGGGTCTTTCGTTCTCCAGGCTGCGCTCCTCGGGAGCGTACTCGCCAATGACGGAAACCGAATAATCAGACGGACTGTAGGTTGCTTTGGCGGCGCTGAGAAAGTTTCTGACAGTTTCGGAGGTCTGATTCCACTCATAATGCTCCGGCGCAACAACCGGCTCGCCAAAGAAGATTTTTGCCATCTTGTTGTAATAATACATTGCCGAGACCAAAGCCTGTGTTTTCTCGTTGGCGGCTGCTCCGGTTTTTTCAAGACATCTGCGAACATAGTCAAATACCGAGTAGTTGTAATTTGAATCTCCGATATGCAAGGTATAAACAGAGTCGAGGTCTGCCGCTGCAATGTCTTCAAGCTCAAAACAGATTTCGCTGCCCATTGTTTTGTATGCCGTCGCGGCGCCGTTAAAGGTCACGCTGCCGCTCACCTTGCCGAATGCCTCCGGATTGGAAACGGTGTAGTAGTGACGGATGGAGGTTTTGGTGAGAAGGACAACGGTAGTGCCTGCGTATTCCAGACCATAGTCGGCAAGCTTTTTTCTCATATCGCTCATTGTGTTGGGAATCAGCGAGGTGTCAACAGGGTCGGTGAATACATATCTGCCGTCGTTGACGAGGTTGTCGATATCTCTGTCAAAGCGAACCTGGGCGCGTGCGCCGTAGTCGAGCATGGACTGAACCAAATTGACAAGCGCGTTGTACTTGCTCTGTCCTTCCTTTGCGATGTAGCTTGCTTTGAATCTTTCGTTTGTCAGAACATTATCGGCATATTGACGGGTTGAGTAAGTGGTCACTGCGGTGTCCTCGCCGTCAATCACAAGGGTTGCAGTGACTACGCTTGACATTTCCGCCGGCGCAATATTGCAGGTTGCCTTGTAGCCGTTATTTCCTTTTTCTGCGGTGCTCAAATCCACCGAGCCGGTTTTTTCGATTCCGTTTACAAGCCAGGAGAATTTAACCTCCGCCTTTGCAGCCTGTTCCTCGGAAAGGTTATAGAAAAAGTTCAGACCGATATCGCCCAGCACGCTCAGGCTGTGACCGGTAGCGTACACCTGACCGTCAACGGCTTTGGCGTCGGTAAAGACCTGACCGTTGGAGGCGGTCGCCTTGGCTGTGTATAAGGTGTTTTCGGGTTGATAGGTTTTTGTGATTTCAGCGGAAATGCTTTCCTGCTTGCCGCACACCGGACAGGTTACGGTTGCTGTCGCGGCGGTATAGCCGTCTGCGTCGCTGCCTGTCCAAGCCCATGAATCAATGGCGAAGCTGTGCTCGCTTGCGGCAGGGATTACCCAGCTGTTTTCGGCAATTTCATTTTCCGCGTGTTCGTCGGAGAAGAACTTGCCGCAGTCCTTATCGCTGCAGGACCAGTAAGCGGTGTTGCCTTCGGCGCAGGTTGGCGCAACCGCAGGATGCGCGGTGAGAAGGTGACCGTTGGCAGTTAATCTCTGCGCGATTTCAGCGCCGAGCTGCGCGTGCGCCGCCTTGTTTGGATGCAGGTTGTCATAAAGCGCGCCGTTTTTTATCGTGTCGCGGTTGATTGCCTCGCATGTGAGCATATCAATCAGCGTGACATCAAGCGCTTTGTACGTGTCCTCGCTGAATTTAGCCTTGATTAAGTCGGCAAATTCGCGCAGTGTGTATCCGTTGCAGTAGTCCGGATACTGCTCCGAAATCATAGCCTTGTTGAGGCTGTAATGCGTATCGTAATCTCCGTCGGGAGAAACATTGGCGTTGAACGGCAAAATGAAATAGATGTCGCAGCTCGGGTTGTCGCGGCGGATTTTGCCAAACAGCTCATACATCGCAGGATAAAGCGAAGATAACTTGACTGCGGTGTCTGCTTCTGTCTCTTTCCAGTCGTTGATGCCGAGCGCCACAATCACGGTGTCGGCGCCGGAAAAGTCTGTGCTTTCCGCAATGTCTGTGGCGGAAATGCTTTCGACGGGGTTTTGCTTGCAAAAGCCGATAGCGGTTTTGCTGAGATTCTTTGAGCCGTTATTCCCGTAGGGCATAAAGCCGTTGCGGTCTATCACTTGCTTTACCCAACTGTTTTCCGCGCCGATGGCTTCGGGAGCACCTGTGTCATAACCGCAGGCGATGGAGTCGCCGAGCACATAGAGCGTTTGTCCCTCGACGGTTTTTGTATCAGTAAACGTCTGTCCGTTCGAGGCGGTCGCGGTTGCGGTGAACACGCTTTGTCCGTTGGCGTGTGTTTTGGTAACGGCTGCGGTGAGGTTTTCCTGCGTGCCGCATTCGGAGCAGGTGACGCTCACCTTGGCGGCAGTATAGCCGTCGAGGTCGCTGCCCGTCCATGTCCAGACAGGATTCACAAAGTTGCTGTGGCTGCCGTGCTTGGGAATAATCCAGCTGTTCTCCGCAATCTCGTTTTCGGCGTGTTCATCCGAGAAGAACTTGCCGCAGCCCTCGTCCTCGCAGGACCAGTAGGCAGTGCTGCCGGAGCTGATGCAGTTGGCGGCGGACGCCGGATGTGCTGTGAGCAGATGACCGTTCGCCTCAAATCTTTTTGCAAGCTCCTGTCCGAGCTTTGCGTGGGTAGCGGCATTCGGAAGGAACTGAGCTTGATTCTGACCCGAAACCTCCTGGTTCTTGATTGTATCGCGGTTGATAGCTTCACATTCAAGCATATCAATGAGAGTGACATTTAACGCCTTGAAATTGCTCTCTTGAAATTTTGCCTTTATTTTATCAACAAATCCTTGCAGTGTTTGTCCGCAGCAAAACTCGGTGGTTGCGGAATACCAGTCCACCGCAAATCTTGTGTTTATGGAATAATTGGAATCATAGGTTCCTTTTCGACCGTCATTGAAAGGCAATACAAAATAGATTTTGCAATTTGGATTATCTTGACGGATTTTGGAGAAAACATTGTATATGGATTTATAGAGGTTAGTAAAAGTATTTGTACTTTTTTGGTATCTCCAATCAAAGATTCCGAAAGCGACGGCTACAACATCTGCGTTAGAAAAATCGGTTTCGTTTGCGATGTTTTGAGCAGTTTTGTTTGAAGCCGGATAGTTAAAGCCCATGTTGTGCTGGCTTAAATTTTTTGAACCGTTTGTGCCATAGGGGAGGTAGCCGTTGATGTCAATAACGTGCTTAACCCAGCTTACATCAGGACCGCCGCCGCCGTTCGGACCGGTTCCGAGTGCGATTGAGTCTCCCAACACATACAGGATTTTACCTTCAACGGTTTTTGTGTCGGTAAAGTGCTGTCCGTTGGCAGAGGTTGCCTCGGCTTTATATACCGTCTGTCCGTTCGCGTGGGTTCTTGTTATGGTGGCGTTTACGGTTTCGCCCTGACCGCAGACGGAGCAGTGCAGGCTCACGGAAGCCGCCGTATAGCCGCTGCTGTCGCTGCCTGTCCACGCCCAGCTTGTCTCGCCGGTGGGTGTGTGCGCCGACGTTGCGGGAATGACCCAGCTGTTTTCTGCGATTTCGTGGTCGGCGTTAGCGTCTGAAAAGAACTTGCCGCAGCCGTCGTCGCTGCATGACCAGTAGGCGGTATTGCCCGTCGCGCAGGAAGGCGCGGAAGCAGGGTGCTCGGTCAAAAGATGACCGTGAGCCTCCAGCCTTTTGGAAAGCTCCTGTGCAAGCGCAACGTGTGTTTCGGCAATCGGATGAAGATTATCTGTTCCGGGTTTGTAGAGCGCGCCGTTTTTGATGGTGTCGCGGTTAATCGCGTCGCAGGTCATCATGTCGATAGTCTGAATATTCAGGGACTTGAAAGGCTCCTCCTGAAGCTTTGACAATATAAGATTGCCGAATTGACGGAGAGTATATCCGTTCGTCTTTGTCTTATCGCTGTCCGCAGCCTGATTAAGACCGTAATGCGTATTATAATTTCCGATATATCCTACGTTAAAAGGCAGCAGATAAAACAGCTCGCAATCAGGGCTTTGCCGGCGTATGGTTGTAAAAACGGTTTCCATAGCGCTGAAGAACTCTGTTAACGTAATATTGTTAGATCTCCAGTCGTTTATTCCGAGAGCGACAACAACTTTGTCGGCGTTGCCGTAATCAATGGGTGTGCCGTCAAAGGATTTTGTCAGATAGTGACTGACATATTTTCCCCATGCTCCCCTGTTTACAAAGCCCAGACCGCTCTCGCCGAGCCTTGTGGAGTCTGGATTGTCAGGACGCGTAAGGTCATAATAACCCAAAGATTTGTCAACGTCATATCCGTTCATTTCAATAACGTTCCTGACCCAGCTGTTGCAGTATTTTGCGTGCTCCAAAAAGCCTTCGCCGATGGAGTCGCCCAGCACATAGAGCACCTCTCCCTGTGACCCTGTGCTTTGGTCAAGTGCTTCCGCCGCGCTTGCGCTGAAGGGTACGATAGAAAATACCGACAGCAGTATACACAACGTAAGCAGAACAGACAGAATTTTTTTCACGATTCATTCTCCTTGCATGATAGAGTAGTAGTTCTTCGAGTCCCTCTCCAAGGACTGTATAAGAGATACCGGGGATTGTATGGCTATCCATGTATCAATTATTTGTAATGATTTCGTATTCTGTCAAAAATGCTATCCCTTCTTTCTGAAGGAGCAGGCGAACGGCGCGGACGAAGGGCATGAAAGCCGTGTGTTTTTTGTGCGCCGCTCTGCCGCATTTTTCCGCGGCTTTGGCAGCCGAATTTTGTGTATAGAATACATTAATACTCTATCATATTCGCGCAAACCTGTCAATAATATACGACACATTTTGCCCGAAAATTCATACTGTTTTGTTAACTGAATTTTTCCCGAAGCGCCTTGACAAGCAGCTGCGAAACCGGCGTAAAGGTCTGGTATTTGCGCCAGATAATATACATTTCCGCCTTCGGCACATCGAGCAGCGGACGGAACACCAGCTCGCTGTCCTCGTCCGTCTGCACCAGCTTGTCAAGCATCACGGCGTAGCCGACGCCTGCCTTTGCCATCACCGCGCCGTTGTAGGGAAGATTATAGGTTGCTGTAATACGAATGTCGGCAGTATTTGAGCCGAACCACTGCGGCAGCTCATAGTCCACCCATTGGCGCGAGCATATGAGCGGCAGCTCCTTTAGCATGGAGATGGTGAACGCTTCGTTTTGCGCGAGCGGATCGTCGCGCCGCAAAATCACGCCCCATGTGTCCTCGGTCATCATCGGCAGGTAGTTGTATTTTTTCAAATCCACATAGTTCATCACAATCGCAAAATCCAGCAGTCCCTTGTCGAGCTTTTCGCACACGTCCTGCATGTTGCCGCTGTAGATGTTGCAGCGGACGCCGGGATAACGCCTCTGCAAATCGCTCACCACCTGCGCAAACTGCTCCATTGCCTCCGATTCGGGAGCGCCCACATAAATATCGCCGCTGCTCAGATTGTCAAGGGACTTGAACTCCTCCAGCGTTTTGTCCACCAGCGACAGAATATCCTCGGCGCGCTCGCGCAGCAGCATACCTGCCTCGGTCAGCTTGATATTGTAGTTGGAACGCCTAAACAGCTTGACGCCCAGCTCTTTTTCCAGCTCCTTGAGCTGCTTGGACATGGTCGGCTGGGAAACATACAGCCGTTCGGCGGCGCGCGTCATGTTTTCTTCACGCGCGGTTTCCAGAAAGTAACGCAATACGCGGATTTCCATTTTCATCACTCCTATCAGACATTCTAACACGGAATTTCTAATTATGCAACATAAGTATTTTACATTTCTAAAAGAAGGCTTTATAATAGGGTTAAGGAAGTGATACAAGGTGAACCAAACACTCTATCATAATCTTATTGACGCAAAATGCTCAGAGGAACTGAGCAAGCGCTGCTGTGAGCTTTCCGGGCACGGACAAAGCGGACAAATGCTGATGCTTTTGAGAGGACACCGAAAAGAGCTGCTGCATCAGATACATGAGCGCCAAAAAGCGCTTGACTGTCTGGACTACCTGATTTTTCAAACCGAAAAAGGAGCGATATAATATGAAAAAAGGCATATGGCTGTTAGCGGCTGCTTTTCTGATTTCACTGACCGCCTGCGGCAGCCGTCAACCGGAAACGGCAGCGCAAACGACAACCGCGACAGCGGCAACGGCGACGGCGACGGCGGAAACCACCGCAACCGTACAGGCGCAGACAACCGCTCCTGTCGGCACCGAACTGCCGCAGGAGGAAACACAGACTGAGGAACAGCCGCAGGAGGAACATAATATGACGCTGCAAATGACAATCGGCAGCACGCCGGTGTCGGTGGAATGGGAGGACAACGAAGCGGTGCAGGCGCTCAAAGAGCTTTGCCAAACACAGCCGCTCACGATTGCTATGTCGATGTACGGCGGCTTTGAGCAGGTCGGCTCCATCGGAACGGATTTGCCGGCAAACGATGTGCAGACAACCACCGCCGCAGGCGATATTGTCCTCTATTCCGGCAATCAGATGGTTGTTTTCTACGGCTCCAATTCGTGGGCGTACACCCGTCTCGGACACATCACCGACAAAACGCCTGAAGAATTGACAAAGCTGTTGTCCAACGGGAATGTAACGATTACATTAAATGTAGTTGCAGGCGGACAAAGATGAAAAGCAGATGGTTTACCGCTCTGCCGGTCGCGCGGCAGGGCGGTTTTTTTGTGCGCCCGACAGCGGCAAGGATACGCCTAACAGCAAGGGCGTTAGCCGTGAGACGGAATCTGATGGCAGGTATCCTTTAAGGCAACACCGCACAATTCAAGGCGCACGGCTTGCTTGAATCTTATTCCGTCAGCTTGCCCAAAAAATCTCGGCAAGGCGACAGCCTTACCTCGATTTATTTGTACAACCTGACGAAAAATCTTACTGCGCAATCCGCACACCTGAATTATGCGGTATTGCCTTAAATATTCAAAAGACAGTTGTCCTCTTGCTTTTGCAAGGGGATTTTTGTTTATATTATGAAAAAACGGTTAAAATCATATATAATACTATTCTCTGATGAAAACAGATGACAATGGAAAATTCCGCAGAACGAGGGCGACAACGCGCCTTTGCGTTGGGCAAGCAGCTATCAGCGGAAAAAAATTCCGGCAACGTGCATGCGCTGCCGGATATAATACTGTCTGCGTGGATATTTTTTCGGATAAAGCCGACCAAATGTGTCCGTGATTTTGTTGCCGGTGTGGAGAAGGTACTGTAGTAAGCGATGACTAACCCTATTTTACTTTCACAGAGTAATGTACTCTGTGAAAGTATCGCTTTCAGACAATTGCGAGGAGAGAAGTACCGTGAACAGTGAATTTGAATTGATTCGGTACGACCAAAACCTTCCGGCGCGGATTGAAATGCAGCAGGGGAGCGTTAACACGCCCTATCACTGGCACAAGGAAATTGAGCTGGTGTATGTGATGGAGGGCGATGTGAGAATAAAAATCAACACCCGCGACCGTGTGCTGCACGCGGACGAATTTGTCCTGATGAATTCGGCTGAAAACCACAGTATTTCATCCGAAAATGCAAAATGCCTGATTCTGGATATTTCGTATGAGTTTGCGGAGCAGTTTGACGCTTCGCTGTACAGCAGTGTTTTCAGGATTGCCGGCGGCAGCGGCGCCGAGGAGGAGCTGCACAATCTTCTCTGGCAGCTCTCGCGGACAATGAACGAGACCGAGCAGCCCGGCTTACGGCAGTTTTCGGTAATTACGGATATTCTGCACGTTCTGTTTGTGCAGTGCCGATATGAGAACACCGGCGCTGTCAGGGACGAAGAGCAGGTGCGGTCGCGCCACATCAAGCTGGCGACCGAATACATGGAGCACCATTTTCGGGAGGAAATCGCAGAGAACGAGGTCGCAAAGATGCTCGGGCTGCATCCCATTTATCTTAGCGCACTGTTCAAAGAAACAACCGGCATGCCGTTTCGGGACTATCTTCTCAAAATCCGTTTGGAGCATGCCATGGACGCGCTTCAAAACAAACACATGTCGATTGAGGACGCCGCCAAGGCAGGCGGTTTTCCGAGCAAGCGCACGTTTATTGCCAAGTGCAAACGGGTTTATCATATAACACCCTTTCAGCTGATGAAGCAGAAAAGGCAGGGAGGTGAATAGACATGTACCGTCATCAGACAATTGCATATGACGCGATTCTTCCGGCAAGAATCGAGCTGAACGACGCCACGGTTGACAGGTGCAGAGCCGAGCCTCACTGGCACGAGGAAATCCAGCTGCTTTATATCGACGAGGGCAGTCTGCGGCTCACCGTCGGAGACAGGGAGCTGCATCTCGGCGCAGGCGATGTGCTGCCGGTGAATCCCTGCGAGGTTCATTCGATAACAGAAGGAAGCGCCAAATATTTGAGCGTTCACTTTTCACGGGTGTTCGTCAAATCATTTTCTGATTCTGCCGAGAGCTGCGGCTACGCCTTGGCGGCAGGCTCGCCGGAACGGCGCGAAATGATTTTGTTGCTGCAAAAGCTGCTGGCGATTGAGCAAAACACCTTTGACGAATACAGCACGCTGGTCAAATATACGCTGTTGCTCAAAATCCTGCGGCTGCTGCTGACTAGGTGCCGCTGCGAGAGGTTAATCAGCGTCTACGGCACAGACCGCAGCATGGACGACGACGTTGACACGGTAAAAAAATACATCGAGTCGCACTTCCGTCAAAAAATCATGTCGGATGATTTGGAAAAGCTGGTGCATTTCAAATTCACCTATGTTATGACGCACTTTAAAAAGCAGACGGGCATGACAATGATGAGTTACGCGATTCAGGAGCGCACCAAGCACGCGCTGAACGACTATCTCACCCATGATGTTCCCATCGGCGAGGCGGCGCTCAAAAACGGCTTTTGTCACTACAATCACTTTACAAAGGCGTGCCGTAAATACTACGGCGCCAGCCCGACGGAGCTAAAAAAGCAGAGGCGTGCCGCCTCGGTCAGCGCAGCTTTGGACAAGTCGGCATAACGGCAGCGCTGTTGTGTGGCAGATGCTTTTGCGGCGTGGGTCAAAGTCACGGCCGCACCGAAATTCCGGTACAGGGATTTCGTAAATGAATTATCAAACGTTTTCGTGATGTGCGCGGATTGAGTCAAGCGTCAAAAGCGCGGATTGGATCAAGCGTCACGCTTGCGTTTGTTTATATAAATAAGTATATATAAAACATATATATAAAAGAAAGAGAGGTAAAAACATGAAAACAAAGATCAAACGACATTCACGTTCGGTTTTGTCTGTCGTTTTGGCATTGTGCATGCTGCTGTCATGCATGACAGCCGGAATGATCATGACCGACGCGGCGAAGGTTGACAGCGAGAGTGTGGGTTATGACACCTACTATGTCAAGGGCTCATGGGATAGCTGGACGTCGCATAACATTACCAGCGATACCTATCCGGTCAATTTGGAAGCAAACAAAACCTATTCGTTTGTGTTTATGGCAAACAACGACCAGTTCGCGTCCAACACCACTATCAAGAACTCGACAGACTACAACTTCTCAAAGAATAGCAATGCTTCCATCACGCTGCAGACCGCGGCGGCTGGCTCCTACGTGTTCTCGTTCAAAGGAATGGACGGCGGTCAAACATCCATGTCCGTCCACATTGAGTTCCCTGTGGACACCACACCGACCACATGGACGGCTGTCGGCGACAACACCGCGATTTTCGGTACAGCATGGTCGCCTACCGCAACCGCCAACGACATGGCACAAAGCGGCACCACTTGGAGCAAAACATGGAACGGCGTGCAGCTTACCAATGGCTCTACCGTCAAATACAAGGTCGCCAAAAACCATGCGTGGACAACAACCTATCCTTCGTCTGACGCTACCGCAACCGTACCCGGAACATCGGGAACAGGTTTGTACAACGTCACCGTTACCTACGACGAGTCTACTAACGCGGTCAACATGGAGTTCGTCAGTGCGGTTACCTACACCCTGAAGGTTCCCACGGTTGAAAACGCGGTCGTCAAGGCGAGCTACAACGGCAACACGGTCAACGAGGGCGGCACGCTGAGCGGTATTCCGGCAGGTGAAGAAGTCACGATTTCAGTAACGCCCGACGCAGGCTATTCCTGCACGGAAGTTTCGTCCACTCCGTCGGCGACTGTGACCGGCTCCGGCAGAACATGGAAGCTTACCATGCCTTCCGCTAACGTGACTAACCTGACTGTTACCCTTGGTACGGAAAGCACCAAGAGAGTTTATTTCTACAACGTCAATACGGAATATGCCATGGTATCCGCTTATGTGGATTACAACGGAACAAAGCCCCTTGGCGCATATCCCGGTAAAACGATGACCAGACTGGATAATTCCAATGTTTGGTATATTGACGTTCCCGAGGGCGCAACCGACATCACCTTCATCGGTGATAATGGTTACAACACCGGTTCTCTGACTATTCCGAGCGCCACCAATCCGATGTACACCGCAGGATCTGACAAGGAACACCCTGCCACCGGCGGCACATGGGGCACCTATACAGTCCGTAACAACGAGTACACGGTTTCCAAGGGTTCTACCCTGAATGACTCCAGTTTGTTCACCGGTATCACCGCCACTATGTATGACTACTATGTAGACGGCGAAATTACAGGCAACAAAGGCTGGTTGGAAGATATCGGTGGCCGCGAATATTCCCAGAACAACGGTAATAATTTCAACTGGAACCCGTTCACCAAGTTGAACAAAGCCTTGTCTGACTATGCCGCGGCAAAGGGCGTTACCTATCCGCTGTATTTCGGTAACCTGAATACCAGAGACATCAATAACGTAACCGGCGGAACAAACCCGGGTATGAAAAGTACCATTGAGGGTTATACCAGCTGGAATTTTGCCATCAACAACAGTAACGGTCTTTCTGCTAAAAATAACGCCGTTACCGGTCTGACCGGTCAAACAATCCAAAACAACAACACCCGTCACTACAAGAACGGCGCTACCAACGAAAACGGTGCGCCCATGGCGTTCTTTGACGAGGACTTCCTGTCCGGCATCAACAGCCAGAACACCGCGCTCGCCACTATCCTGCGTTCTGCGGCATTCCCGGTCAGAAAGACGACCGAGGGTGCGACCACTACGTATCCCAATAAGATTTATGTGCGCGCAGACGGAAGTGACGGAACAGTCAATTGGGAAAATGAAAGTGCTCAAATCTGGGTTCGCTTTGTAAACAGCAGCAACAATAAAATCAGCGACGTTAAAATGACAAAAGAAGGAAACTATTGGACGGCGACTGTTCCTTCCGGTACTTCTAAAATCAGCTTGGTAAGAATGCCGGATAATTATAGCTCGACGGATAATATCGACTACGACCAAAAATGGAATAAGGCGGATGATATTGCGGCAACGACCGACACCACCAGCGCTAACCGTTTGTATAAAGTTACTTCTTGGGATGAAAACACAGCGCCCACAAGAACGGATATTGACACCAGCTATGCTATCACCTCCGGCGGTCACGTTTACTACGAATTTGACAGCAACGACGGCAAGGACAACGCGTATGTTGAAAACATCGACAAAGACAACAATACCGCTGTGCTCAACTACTACGCCGCCTCCGAGAACAAGAAAGTTCTTGCTGCAACTACTTCCGGCGGTCAGAACGGTGCTCCCGGCTTCTATCCGTTCGATTACAATGATTATCAAAGTCACATCAATGACCTTGCACGCGACCTCGGCTTTGGTATGAAGCTCGAGATCCCCTTCACGATCGACGAGAACGGTATCAATAGCAGCGACAACACGCACCAAGAATTTAGATTCTCCGGTGACGACGATTTGTGGGTGTACATTGACGGTCATCTTGTGCTCGACCTCGGCGGTGCTCACCTGAAAACAGAAGGTAAGATTGACTTTGCGACCAGAACCGTTACCGCCAATAACACACAGTCGGTCGGTTCCGGTTCCAGAAACGGCAGCTTTGATTGGTTCGATAACACCAACGCCAACGCCGTACACACCATGACCATCTACTACATGGAGCGCGGTATGTTTGACTCCAACCTGAAGTTCGGCTTCTCGTTCCACGCTATTCCCAACCAGCTCAAGGTTGAAAAGAAGGTAAGAACTGCCAATGTCAACTCGGGCTTCTACATTGTTAACAGCACAACGGAATCTGACTACACAGTTGACAACGGCAGAGCGGTTACATGGTTTGAAAAGTCCTACCAGTATGAGGGCTTTAATGTAATTCAAACCTCCGGTGCTGCTCCCAAAACGTCTACCTCGGTACAATATACCTTGGATCAGGCTCCCGGAACAACACAGGCTGGTTCAACACAGATGACGTCGACTACCTCATCAAGCAATAACTATCAATTAGGATACACGCTCAGAAATGACTTTACAGCGTATTTCATGAATCAGTATGACGCGAGTACTTCTATTACGCTGAAAGAGGCATTCAACAGCGGAAACATGTATAGATACACACCGTCAGTCACAGTTTATGACGATGCGAACAACAAAAAGGAGTTTACAACAACGACCGGCACTCCTGCGGCAGGTCAAGTCAAGGGAAATGCTACCGATGGAGCTACATTCCTTTTTGCGGAAACCCACAACACCGGTATCGAAAACCTGAACCTTCGTGCACGTTTCACCAACCAAATGAATACGCACGACTTGTATATCTACAAGAAAACAAACGTAACGGACACAACCACACCGTTTACACTGAACATCAAGTTCAAAACAGATTCCACGGAATACACTCCGCACGGCTTTACCGCTTATCCGCTTTATTGCTCACTTGACGGTGAAGACACGCAGCTGTCCGCTACCGGTGACATCACCATCAAGGCAGGTCAGGAATTAATTATTCCGAAGATTCCCGAAAACGCACAGATTCAAATCACCGAAACCCTGCCCAATGATTCAGCTTATACTTACAGCGGAACAGATTTGGCATATACCTCCGGCGTTTCGGTTCAGCATGATGCCACCGTCACAAGCGGCATTCAGTTCACAATGGGCAGCGATGACATGAAGGCGACCGTCAACAATGCGCAGGCGGATCCGGTGATGATTTTCCACGATCTCAAGTCCGGTTCAGTCGGCGATGCTGACACATATGTAACTGCAGTTGTTACAAATGCAGCAGGAACAGAAACCAAGGTTACCTATGACAAAACTCCCGGTAGAATCACGATTGATCCTCAGTATCTCAAGAAGGATTCGACCGACAAAATTGTTATCACGCTGGAAACCACACCTATCGGCGCATATGCTTTTGAAAAATTCTGGGAAGACATCAGAAGCACAATGGAAGAGCTTAAGCAAAATGGCGTCAATTACACCGCTGTTATTGACCCGGCAAAAATGACAGCAACCGTAACCATCAATGTCAAAGACCTGTTTAACAGCACCACCGGCGCACAGCTTTACACAGAGCTTCCGTTCTATTCCAGCTTGCTTGACCTGCAAAGGAATCTCACCATCACCAAAAAGCTGACGACGGGCACCGACGCGAACACGGCGTTCACCGTCCACGTAACAAAGAACGGCGAGCCGTACACCGGCGCATACAAAAAGGACGGAAGCACCTATCAAACAAGCGACGGTATCTTCACGATGCATCAGAACGATACCATCACCATCGAGGGCTTGCGTGTGGGCGAGAATGTGTCTGTTTTTGAAACCGACATTGCGTTCAACTACGAGTTCAGCAAGGCTACGCTCGGCACCGCTGACGATACCAATGTAGCTTCCGAAGGTACCACAGGTTATGCGTTCACCGTCAGCGAAGACACAGCTCTGACAATTTGGAACGCGCCGATTGTATATCATTACAACATCACCTACGCGTATGATTCCTATAGAAATCTGCATAAAACACAAAGATATAGGGTTAACGGAGATTTTGATGCCAACACCCCGAAAGTAGGGACGTATCTGACGATATCTGATACAGTGTATGATGATTACACCAAGCAGAATGTAACCGCTTATTGGTTCAAAAACGATGACGCTCGCAAGAACTTTATCAACATTTTGGGACCGTATGAAAACAATTATATGGAAATGCTGTCGTGGAATACGGACATGAAGTCAGAAAGTAACAGTACCGGTGTTTCCATCGTTTACACCTCTTCCAATCATACGTATACGATCGATGTTAATGTAAAGGCAGATAAGCAAAGATATGTCGATTTGTACTTCAAGCTGCCCTATGCGCATGGCACACGTGAAACAGGTTATCCTGCCGCGCAGACAGAGAATAAAGTGCTTCGCGATGACGCTTTGCCAACAGAGCATATTGCTAACCTCAATTATGGTACATGGTTTGCGGCAAATGGCATTAAGTATGGTGAACCGGGAACTCCGCAGTTTGTGACTGCTCCGATGGTCATCTATAACGGCGAACAGCCGATGGGCTTCAAGTACTGGACGGTTGCAACGGTTGCAACGGATTTGTATCCCTCGGTTGAGTACACCAAGTGCTATTTCCGTGATTTCAACCTGTCAATCTATCAGGATTCTATTGTAACGCCGCATTATGAAATTATCACTGCGGAAGAGGCGGCAAATTATCATCCGAACCCGCACGAGGTAGCGATTGCAGACGGCAACGCCAACGGCGCAGTTGTGACATTCCTCGAAAATTCCCGTAACCAGTATAATGTGTTTAACAACAACATTAGCCAACCAACCAGAAAGAACATGGGTGACAGAATCTACACCGATTTCGTGCTCTCCTATGCTTCTGAAAGTGACCTGAAATTCCAGGACTATGCTAACGGCGAATATACCGCGGGTCTTGCGATTCAGAGAGTTGCTTTGCTTGATAGTGATGGTGCAGATGGAAAGAACACCGACAACGCCCATTATGCGGAATTGTATGGCGATAAGCTCACAAACATGAAATATAACGGCGCGGATTTCACACAGGAAGCACTTGAAACCTTTATCAAGGGTAACTCTAATGTTGACAACACGAAGGGTCTTGAGCGTTCGCAGTTTGACGCGAACAAGCTGGATAATAAGAACCGTATTCAGTATTATTACAGCTACTCCGTCAGAAAGCATACCGATCTGACTGACAACGGCAACAAGAACTATGTCTACAGAGCATTTGCCTTTATGAAGGACAAGAACAACAACGTGACCATGGTCAGCCAGCCGCTTTATTTCACATTCTATGACATGGCTTCTATTGCCAATGCTATGGTAGGCTATGAAGTTGACTACCCGACAACCCCGACCCCGTAAAGGAGGTAAGCTGAACACATGAGAAAAGAGTATGAAACTCCTGATTTTGAGCTGACAAAGCTCAACTTTGAATCCATTTTGGAGGAACATTATTTCGAGCACAGCAAAGGCGAAGGTTATGCCGAGGGCGGTGACGAAGGTCAGGACTAAGTTATTCTAACAATTTGTATGCAGGCAGTGCGTTTTCGTGCTGCCTGTATGCGCTTGAAGAAACGGTGATTGTGTATGAAAAAAACAACCAAAAGAATCAGTGTGACAATCATCGCTCTGTTTTGTATCTGCCTGTCTGTTTTTGGCGCCTATGCAGATATGATTTTGGAGTATGACGGTTACCAATACTCAATTTTTAACAATACTTCCCTTTCTCTGGAAGGTTGGGACAACCGTACTCCTGAGTTGGTTGTGCCCGATACGATCGGCGGAAGATACTTTATTTCCGTTGCCAACAATGGCTTAATGGATAACACCGAAATAACCTCCGTAGATTTTTCACAAGTGACGCGCCTGAGAAGGATCGGTATGTATGCCTTTAAGGGCTGCACTGGACTGAATCAGCCCTTGGTGCTTCCCGATTCGCTTACAACGATGAATGACAGTGCTTTTCAGGGCTGTACGGCGCTGCCGGAGGTGACAACCAACGCTTCGCTTACGGGTATTCCGGAACAGGCGTTTTATGGATGTTCCTCGCTGACAAGGGGGAATATTGCCGATGGTCTGCAGAGCATTGGACGTATCGCGTTTGCAAACTGCACCTCGCTTGAATATGTAAATATTCCCGAAAGTGTGACGGCAATTGATTCTACCGCGTTTTACAATGACCCCAACCTCACCCTCGGCGTGTGGTTCGGCTCCTATGGTCATGAATACGCCCAATCGCACAACATCCCCTACATCCTCCTCGACAGTGTGCTGCTCGGCGACGCGAACGGCGACGGCTATGTGAACATCAGTGATGTGACGGATATTCAGCGCGCTGTGGCGGAGATAGGCACGCTTGATGATTTGCGCAAAAAGGCGGCTGACGTCAACGGCGACGGAGTAGTCACGATTGACGACGCCACGTTGCTGCAGATGTATCTCGCCGAATTTGAGACAGCTTATCCCATCGGCGAGAAAGCCTGATTGTCAAAACAAAGTGAAAATACGCAAAAACGGGGCAGCCGTCAAATCGAAGGATTTGACGGCTGCCCCTCAGATATGTCTGGTTATCTGCTGTATGCCGTTCGAACCGGGAAAAACCGAATGGAAATTGCCCGATTGCGCACAGCGCTCAAACCGCCCGATTGCTCGAGCGGTTCAACTGAAAAGTGCATCCATCAGTGTGCGGACGTGCCGCGGGTTATCGCTTCGCGTTCGGCAGAGATTTCTCTGTACAGCTCAAACGGCGTAAAATGTACGTTGGCTTCGGTTTGCACCGCCTTGAGGGCGACGTTTGCCTTTTGCCGTTTGAGCTGGTCGAGGAAGATGCCGAAAATGCCACGGTTGAACCCGGCAAAATAAAGCATTTCCTCAGAAAAGTCCGAATTCTCAGCTCCTCCTCCGGCGTCTGACATACCGAGAAGGTAGGACATTGTGCAGCCGAAATCCTCTTTTGAAACCTCTTTGGCTTCCATGAAGAACTTGCGACAAAGCATTTTTATCTTGATTGCCTTGCTATTTTCGATGTTAAACATTAATATCTCTGCCATATTTATACCCCTGAAGCACATCATTATCTTATAATATTGTAAGCCGTCGCCGAGAAAAATGCAATTGGCGAATTGCCTAAATATTATACGCCGGCAACTTCAAATCGGATAAACAATGTCGGTGCCGGTCAGTGAACCGGTCATTTCAGGAACTCGATAAGTCAGAGTCGAGCGGAAGCTCCCCACGGAATTGTCCGCAGTAGCTGAAGAAGATAGTCGCATCAAGCAAAAGTGAATTCAGAATGATAAAACTTTTTGAACCTTCGAAAGCGTGGGAATGAATTGCACGTTATCAGCAATTCGGGTTATGTTCAATTGCCTATAGTTATTATACAATATTTAGCGCAAGATGTCACTGGTATTATTAGCTAATCTTTTGATTTGTTTTGACCATTCGATTGGCGTTATTGCCTATTTCTTTTATTAATTCCAATTTTTTCTGTACAAAAAAATGGTATTTTGTGGCTATAGTACCGAAAAATACCATAAGAATAAATCTTTAGGGCAAAAACAATAAATATAATTTTGCGTCATGCTCCGCAAGCTGTCATGTTGCACATAAATACAAAAGTTTTTTAGACAATCCATCAATTGCGGTTCCCGCTGATTTGTGTTAGGATTGTGGTATCATTTTTATGACAAGTAAGGATGGAAAGCGATGAACAAAGCTCTTTTGGCGGCCGACGCAACCTTGCTGCAAGCCTACCTCGCGTCATACGAAACCAATGCGCCTATAGGCGAAAAAAGATTGTACAGTGTCATCTGACGCAACTATCTATACAATACAACAAACCGGCGAAGCCTGCCAACAGCTTCGCCGGTTATTTTACGTCATTGAAATTGAAACGGTTAATGTAATTACCATTGCTTAGCAGAATGAAAAATAGTT
>CAMJOD010000021.1 GCA_946407465.1 uncultured Clostridia bacterium | reverse complement strand
AGCGCGGCTGGCTGCTGACAAAAACGCCGTTTATGGCAAAATCCGATTTGTATAAAATCAGCGGACACTGGGATCACTACAAGGAAGGCATGTTCATTCTCGGCGATCCCGACGCGGAGGATGATGTTTACGCGCTTCGTCCGATGACCTGTCCGTTCCAATATCAGGCTTACCTCAACAAGCAGCGCTCCTACCGCGACCTGCCGCTGCGCTACAACGAGACCTCCACACTTTTCCGCAACGAAGCCTCCGGCGAAATGCACGGCTTGATTCGTGTGCGCCAGTTCACCATCTCCGAGGGACATCTCATGTGTACGCCCGAGCAGCTCGAGGACGAGTTCAGACAGTGTGTTGAGCTTGCGACCTTTATGCTCAAAACCGTCGGCTTATATGAAGATGTGTCCTACCGCTTCTCCCAGTGGGACCCCAACGACCGCGACAAGTATATCGGCACCGAGGAGGAATGGAACGATGTGCAGGGCATGATGGGCAGAATCCTTGACCACCTCGGCATCGAATACAAAATCGGTATCGGCGAGGCGGCGTTCTACGGTCCCAAGCTCGACATTCAAATCAAGAATGTCTACGGCAAGGAGGACACCCTCATCACCATTCAGATTGATCCCATGATTGCCGAAAAATTCGGCATGGAATACACCGACCGCGACGGCGTGAAGAAGAATCCCTTCATCATTCACCGCACCTCTATCGGCTGCTACGAGAGAACGCTCGCGCTGCTGATTGAAAAATACGCCGGTGCGTTTCCGCTTTGGCTGGCTCCCACGCAGGTCAAGCTGCTGGCAGTCGCCGACAGACACCTCGACTATGTTTATGAAATCAAAAAGCAGCTCGACGCAGCCGGTCTGCGCACCGAGGTGGACGACAGAAGTGAAAAAATCGGCTACAAAATCCGTCAGGCGCAGCTTGAAAAGGTGCCCTATATGATTATTGTAGGCGATAAGGATATCGAAGCCGGCGTTGTTTCCGTCCGCCACAGAAAAGAGGGCGACCTCGGCGCTATGCAGCTCGACACATTCCTTGCGCTTGCCAAGGAAGAAATCGACGCCAAGACCATCAAATAAGCATAACGGCTGCATATGGGTTTTTCCTCGTACGACAAAAACAGCTACAGAGAATCAAAGCGCCGCCGCAAACAGGCAATGCGCCAGAGCGAGACGGGCTACATCAAGCCATATCGCCGCAGCAAAAAGCCGCTGCTTGTCCTTATATGCGCCGCCGTGCTGTGCGTTGCGGCGGCAGTGCTGCTGATTTGGCAGCCCTTTGCGCCGAAGCATTCGGAGAGCGAAGCCGCCGTCCGGCTGACAGCGGCGGAGCGCCTGCGGCAGGTCAACCGCGCCAATCCCATGGAAGCGGAGGAGGTGCCTGCGCTCACATCGTTTGGGCAGGTACAGGTGCATCCGGCAGCTGCCGACGCGCTGGAAAAAATGTGCGCAGCCGCTGCCGAAAGGGGCGTGACGCTCACCGTTTTGTCGGGATATGTTTCCTATGAGGAGCAGCAGAAGCTCTATGAGCGGAACCTCGCGAAATACCTAAAGCAAAAGGGTCTCACGCCGGTGCGTGCACAGGCAGCGGCACAGGCAGTGGTGCCCGAAGCCGGCAGCAGCGAGGCGCAGACCGGGCTTTATGTGGAGTTTGACCTGACAGACGCGCGCGTCAAGGAGTTTGTGGAGCGCGAATGTATCAACTACGGCTTTATTCAGCGCTATCCGGAACATAAGGAAGACAAAACCCACATCAATTACCGCGCAAACGGATACCGTTATGTGGGGACAGAGGACGCAGGAAAGATGCGCGCTTTCGATATGTGTCTAGAAGAATATGACGACTACATCAGCAGTCAGTCGAAATAACCGTGTTATGAGAATATGAGTATGAGTTCGAAAAAAAAATCAAAACAGAATAGTTTTCTTCGCTTTTTCAGCATATTGTCGCGCATAGCGCGGACGCTTCCCAAGCACATGAAGCGCAACACTGTGGTGGTTTGCGCCGGACTGGTGACCATTGGCGTGATTTTGTCCGCCGTCACGGCACCGCAGATGGTGTCCGCCACACCTGCCGATGAAAAAGAGCAGACAGCGACCACGGCGCCTGTGACCCAACCGACAACCGCGCCGTCCAAGTCCCATAAAATCGAGGGCATTCCGGTCATCTCGCAGGACTATTACAAGGCAGGCTGCGAGAGCTACGCCTGCACCATGCTCCTGCAGGGCTTGGGCTATGACATCGACGAATTCAAGTTTGTGGAGAATTATCTGATAACGAGCGAGTTTTCCTATGATGACGCAGGCAACATGTACGGCCCCGACATGAATTCCGCCTTTGCCGGCAACGCGTTTTCGGGCGCGGGCATCTTCTGTCCGGCGATGGCAAAGTCCATGAACCGCTATCTCGACACCGTCAAAAACGACAAGCGCCGCGCTTATCCCATCAAGGGCAAGACGCTGGAGGAGCTTTGCCGCGAATACATCGACAAGGATATTCCTGTTATGACGTGGGTCACCACCTACATGGAGGAATCCTATGTGCGTCTTTCGTGGATTGTCAACTATATAGACGAAAATGCCGAGACCAAGATGGGCGACATGACCTCATGGCGGCAGAACGAGCACTGCATGGTGCTGATTGGCTACACCGACAAGGATTACATCTTCTGTGATTCGGTTGCCGGAAAGGTCGTCAACCACGACAAGAAGCTTGCGGAGACGCGTTTTTCCGAAATTGGCAACCAAGCTGTTGTTGTAAAATAAATTTTCAAAAAACACTTGCATTTTGTAAAGGAATGTAGTATAATAGTCCTGTTAATCGCGTAAAGTAAGTAGGTGAGAAGAATGAAAGAGAATATCCATCCTAAGTATGAGCAGACAACGATTACTTGTGCTTGCGGTAATGTTATCGAAACAGGTTCAACCAGAAAAGATATCCGCGTTGAAATTTGTTCCAAATGTCATCCTTTCTACACAGGAAAGCAGAAGTTGGTTGACACCGGCGGACGTGTTGACAGATTCAAAAAGCGTTTCAACATTACAAAATAATTTTGCAACTTCAAGGCAGCACATCTGTGCTGCCTTACTTGCATTTTGAGGTAGATTATGGCAGATTACAAAACCGTCCGCACCGCGTCGAGCGGCGAGCTGACCGAAAAGCGCTCGCGCTTTATCGGCTATTGCAAGCCCGTTTCGACCGAGGAGGAGGCGACCGCGTTTATCGCTTCCATCCGTTCGCGCCACTGGGATGCGCGCCACAACGTCTACGCCTATTCGCTGCGCGAGGGCAACCTCCGCCGCTACAGCGACGACGGCGAGCCGTCCGGCACAGCCGGTATGCCGGTGCTGGTCGTGCTGCAAAAGAGCGGCGTCACCGACGTCTGTGTTGTCGTCACGCGCTATTTCGGCGGCGTTCTGCTCGGCACCGGCGGCTTGGTGCGCGCCTATTCGCAGGCTGCGCGGCTCGGACTGGAGGCGGCGCAGGTTGTCTTGATGGAGCGCTGCGCCTGCTGCACCCTGCGCTGCTCCTATACGCACTACGGAAAAATCGCATCGCTGCTGCAGGAGCACGGCGCAGGCTTGGACGACACCGTCTATGAGGCGGATGTGCTGCTGCGCTTTCACATCAAGCCCGAAGCGCTGCCCGGACTGAACAAGGCGCTCGCCGACGCAACCGCAGGCGAAATTGCCGTTGAGACCGAAAAAGAGGCATATTTTCCAAAACCGGAAAAATTATGAAAAGGAAAAAGGGATTTTGACTTTTCCTGCGAATATAGTATATAGAGCGCCCCAAAAGGCGACATCCCATACAAAATAACCGCAAAAGGAGAAAAAATGGCGTTTCCCGAGAGCTTTATACAGGAACTGAAAATGCGCAACAGCATCACCGAGGTGGTCGCGCCCTATGTCAGTCTGAGGCGCAACGGCAGAAATATGGTGGGCTTGTGCCCGTTTCACGGCGAAAAAACGCCTTCCTTCAATATATATGATGAAAACACGGACAACGCGCACTTTTACTGCTTTGGCTGCGGCGTCGGCGGCGACGTGATTTCCTTTGTGATGCGGATTGAAAACCTCGACTACGTGGACGCGGTCAAGCTGCTGGCACAGCGTGCCGGCATGGAGATGCCCGACAACGGCTATGACGACAGCATGTCCAAGCTGCGCAAGCGGATTTTCGAAGCCAACCGCGAGGCGGCGCGTTTCTATTATAAGACGCTCTATCAGCCGGTCGGCAGAGAGGGACTCAACTACCTGCACGGCCGCATGCTGACCGACCGCACCATCCGCCGCTTTGGCTTGGGCTTTGCGGACGACGACTGGAGCTCGCTCACCAAGCACCTCAAATCGCTCGGCTTTTCGGAGCACGAGCTGGTCGCGGCGAATCTCGCCGTGCAGCGGCGCAGCGGCAACGGTGTGTTTGACCGCTTTACCAACCGCGTCATGTTCCCGATTATCGACCTGCGCGGCAATGTGATTGCGTTCGGCGGCAGGATTATGACCGACCAAAAGCCCAAATATCTCAACACCTCCGACACGCCTGTTTTTAAGAAAAGCGAAAACCTCTTTTCGCTGAACAACGCCAAAAATGCCGGTACGCGCACGCTGCTGCTCTGTGAGGGCTATATGGACGTGATCGCGGTCAGCCAGGCGGGATTTTCCAACGCCGTGGCGACGCTCGGCACCGCGCTCACGCAGGAGCAGGCAATGCTGATGAAGCGCTACGCCGATGAGGTGATTATCTGCTACGACGCGGACGAGGCAGGACAAAAGGCAACCTCACGCGCGATTCCGATATTGCGCGGCGCCGGCTTGCCGGTCAGGGTGCTGACCATTCCCAACGGCAAGGATCCCGACGAGTTCATCAAGTCGCAGGGCGCCGACGGACCGGAGGCGTTCAGGGCGATTATCGAAAAGAGCGGCAACGACATGGATTACCGCCTGCAAAAGCTGCGCGGCGACTATAATCTCGATACCTCCGACGGCAAGGTGCAGTATCTCGAAGCGGCTTCCGCCGTGATTGCCACGCTGGACAGCGCCATTGAGCAGGATGTCTATGCCACAAAGCTCTGCCGCGAATTTGGTGTTGACAAAAACGCCTTTATGACGCAGCTGCAAAAGCGCTCCAAGCGGCGCAGCCGTGAGGCGTACCGCAGACAGCAGCAAAAAATCCGCAATGATTTGAGCGGACGCGGCGACCGCATCAATACGGACAAGGCGAAGGCGCCGCGCAGCTCCTCGGCGGAGGAGGCGCTGGTGGTCTACCTGATACGCAACCCTGACGCCGCTGCTTCGATTGCCGCCCAAGTCAAGCCGGAACAGTTCCAAAACGCGCTGATGCGGCGGTTTTATACGTATGTTTCGGAGCGCGTCCAAAGCGGCGCCGACCCTATGCTGAACGTCACGGCGGACTTTACGCCGGACGAGGCGAACATACTTTATCAAATTATCGGCAAACACGCAAGCGTTGCCCAGACGCGGCAGTCGCTTGAGGAATACATCAAGGTGATTCGTGAGGAGAGCGTCAAGCTCCGGCAGGACGAGGTGTCCGGTATGTCGGGCGAGGATTTGAACGCCTACCTCGAAAAAATCAGGAAAGTTAAACAGTGAAAGGAAAGGTACTATGGCACAAGAGAAAAGGTCTCTCGTCAAAGAGCTTATCGAGCTGGGAAAACAAAAGGGACAGCTGACCAACCAGGACATTCTGGACGCCATCGGCGAGCAGGATTTTGACCCCGAAAAGCTGGAAAAGCTCTATGACATGATTGAGTCGCAGGGCATTGAAATCGTCGAGGATTTTGACGACCTCAAAATCGAGGACTTGGAGCTTGAAATCAACGAGCACAAGGACGAGGACGGTTTGCCTGTGGCTGGTGAGCAGAGCATCACCATCGACGACCCCGTCAAGGTCTATTTGAAGGAAATCGGCAGGGTGCCGCTGCTCTCCAGTGAAGAAGAGGTGGATTTGGCAATCCGCATTTCCAACGGCGACGTCGCCGCCAAGCAGCGCCTTTCCGAAGCTAACCTGCGACTGGTTGTCAGCATTGCCAAGCGCTATCTGGGCAGAGGCATGCAGTTTCTCGACTTGATTCAGGAGGGCAACCTCGGTCTGATCAAGGCGGTGGAGAAGTTCGACTACACCAAGGGCTTCAAGTTTTCCACCTATGCGACATGGTGGATTCGCCAGGCAATTACACGCGCCATCGCCGACCAGGCGCGCACCATCCGTATTCCGGTGCATATGGTCGAGACCATCAACAAGGTCAAAAAGGTGCAGAGCCAGCTCCTTCACCAGAACGGTCACGAGCCGTCTCCCGATGAAATCGCGGAGGAAATCGACATGCCGGTTGACAAGGTGCGCGAGATTATGCGCGTGGCACAGGAGCCTGTTTCGCTCGAAACGCCTATCGGTGAGGAGGAGGACAGCCACCTCGGTGACTTTATTCCCGACAACGACGCGCCTGCGCCTGCCGACGCCGCTTCGCACACCATGCTGCGCGAGCAGCTTGCCGACGTGCTCTCCACCCTGACGCCCAGAGAGGCAAAGGTGCTGCGTCTGCGCTTTGGTTTGGAGGACGGCAGAAGCCGCACGCTGGAGGAAGTGGGCAAGGAGTTCAACGTCACGCGTGAGCGTATCCGCCAGATTGAGGCAAAGGCGCTGCGCAAGCTCCGCCATCCCAGCCGCAGCCGCAAGCTCAAGGACTATCTTGATTATTAATATTCTTAATTAGAAATATGATTAGCTTTGACGAATGCGCGGCAATGCTCGACGAAATCGCCGACGCCATGCCGTATGCGCTGTACCGCGAGCTCAACGGCGGCATCTCAATCGTGCCCGACATCAAGTATCACCCCGTCGCGCGCAACCATGATTTGTGTATTTTGGGCGAATACAAGCGGGATTTAATCGGCAATTCCATTGTGTTCTACTACGGCTCCATCGCGCGTGTCTACGGCAATCTGCCGCGTGCGGCGTTTTATAAAAAGCTGGAGCACATTCTGCACCACGAGGTGCGCCATCACAACGAGTATCTTGCAGGCACCGATGATTTGGGGCTTTGGGACGACGAGCAGATAATGAAATACTTACAACAAAACCGCGGCTGAGGGGCTGCGGTTTTTTGTGTGCAGGAGCCCATAGCAATATTGCACTAAAAACAGGACGAATTTTCTACAACTTCAATAGGAAATAATCAAATTATTTTCTTTTTCGGAATTAAATATCCTTTGGTAATGTGATAAAATGATAGAATAAGATAGGTATAAGCTATGCGCAGCTATCATCAAAAACTAAAACGGGGTGTCAAACTTTGCGTTTTAAAAAATTATTAATAGGAGTATTGGCGATTATTATGGCTACAGGTACCTTCACAACTGCCGCTTCGGCGGACGAAAAAAAGACGGACTACCAGGCATACGCCGCCGAGCTGGACAAATCCGCATACAGCGGCGATGATTTGGGAGCTGTCTACACCGAAAAATCCACCACCTTCAAGGTGTGGTCGCCCAAGGCGTCCGCCGTGTCCGTGGACATCTACGACTACGGCAGCGAGGCAGAGGGCGGAAAGTCCATTCGCACCACCAACATGACGCTCGACAAAAAGACGGGCGTTTGGTCGGCGACCATCAGCGGCAATCTTGCCGGCAAATACTATGACTACGCGGTGACGCACGGCAAGGAGACCAAGCGCACGGCGGACATCTATGCACGCGCCTGCGGCGTCAACGGCAGCCGCAGCATGGTTGTGGATTTGAGCAAGACCAATCCCGACAACTGGGAGAACGACGTCCACGTCATGACGGACAAGCCCACAAACGCCAGTGTTTGGGAAATCTCGGTGGCGGACTTTTCTTCCTCCGAAACGAGCGGCGTCAGCAAGGACAACCGTGGCAAGTTCCTCGCGTTTACCGAGAGCGGCACCACGGTGGACGGCATACAGGGCGGCACGCCTACCTGTATTGACTACCTCAAAAAGCTCGGCGTCAAGTATGTGCAGATTATGCCCATGTATGACTTCGGCTCCGTGGACGAGAGCAAGGACATTATGAAGCAGTTCAACTGGGGCTATGACCCGGTCAACTACAACGTGCCCGAGGGCTCCTATTCCACCAATCCGTTTGACGGCGCGGTGCGCATCAGGGAGTGCAAGCAGATGATTCAGGCGCTCCACAACGCCGGCATCGGCGTGATTATGGACGTGGTCTACAACCACACCTATTCCACCGACTCCTGGTTCCAGTACACGGTGCCCAACTACTACTACCGCATGAACGACGACGGCACCTTCTCCAACGGCTCGGGCTGCTCCAACGACACAGCCTCCGAGCATTTGATGTTCCGCAAATATATGATTGATTCCGTCACCTACTGGGCAAAGGAATACCATATCGACGGTTTCCGCTTTGACCTGATGGGTCTGCACGACGTCACCACCATGAACGAAATCCGCGCGGCGCTCGACGGCTTGTATGAGGACGGCAGCGGCGAAAAGATTTTGATGTACGGCGAGGCTTGGAACATGCCCACCAAGGCGGACGACGGCACCGTGATGGCAAATCAGCAGAACCTCACACAGATGAACGACCGTATCGGCGCGTTTGACGACACCATCCGCGACGCCATCAAGGGCAGCACCGCCGGCGCCGACAAGGGCTTTGTACAGAGCGGCGACAAGCGCAGCGATTTAAAAACCGGCTTCCTCGGTCAGTCAAATCTCGGATGGGCAAACGTGCCGTCCCAGTGCGTCACCTATGCCTCCTGCCACGACAACCTCTGTTTGTACGACAAGCTGGTCGATTCCGTTTACGGCAACAGCGAGTACCGCAAGCGCCACGAGGATTTGGTGCAGATGAACAAGCTCTCCGCCGCGATCGTGATGACCGCGCAGGGCATTCCGTTCTTCCTCGGCGGCGAGGAATTTTGCCGCAGCAAGGACGGCGACGAAAACTCCTTCTCCTCCTCACGTGAGGAAAATATGCTCGACTGGAAGAATGTCGAGAGCTTCAGCGACGTGGTGGAATATTACCGCGGTTTGCTCAAAATCCGCGATTCCTTTGCCGCGTTTATGGACTGCACCGCCATGACCGCCAACCATATCACCACCGTAGAGAATCTGCCCAAGGGTGTGGCAGGCTTCTATATTCCGAATACTGAGCAGGGCAAGTGGAGCAAGATTTGCACCATCTTTAACGGCACCGGCGAGGACAGAAACATTGCCGTTGACGGCGAGTGGATTCGCATTGCGGACGAAAATGTCGCCGGTTTGAACAACCTCGGCACCTGCTCCGGCAGCGTCAACGTCAAGGCGCATTCTGCCGCGATTTTGGTGGACAAGAAAAGCTATGAGAGCGCCGGCATTTCCGACTACGAGGGTGCTGTTGTCATGCACCTCTATGATGACAAGACCAAGGAGCTTTTGGGCACCCAGGTCGTCACCGATTCGCTGGGCAGCGTCTTTGACGTGAACAAGCTCACCGAGCGCTTCAACTACGACGTCAACTCCGTCAAGGGTGAAAAAACCGGCAGATACGAAGAAAAGCCGCGCTATATCGACGTCTATGTCACGCCCTATACCGGCAAAACCGCGAATGTGACCATCAGGTTTGTGGACGACATCAACGGCACGGAGCTGGCGGACGCCTACAGCATTCGCAACCGTCCCGGTCAAAAATACCGCACGCCCGACCTGCCCGAGATAGAAAACTACACGCTGGTGCTCACCGACCTGCCAAAAAACGGCGCAGGCGAGCTGAGTGACCGCGACGTGATTGTCACCTACAAATACACCCGTATCACCGACGACACCGACCGCAGCGTCTGCAAGGTCAACGTCATCTACATGGACGACGCCGGACAGGTGATGGATACCCAAACCCTCACCGGCAAGGAGGGAGAGGTCTATCATATTCAGCAGAATGAATATGAGGAGAAAACGCTGATTGAGGTGCCGCGGCAGATTACCGGCAGCTTTGAAAAGGGCGAAATCAACGTCATTCTCACCTACAACAACAAGCCGGATCCGCTCAAGCAGGCGATGGTGTGGGTGTTTGTCGGCGTCGGCGTAATACTCGCGCTCTGCGTTGCGTCCGCTGTCATATCGCACAACAAGCGCAAAAAGAAGCTGCAGGCGACGATGGACTTCACCGACGCGCTGGAGCCGGAAAACTAAATTGTCAACCGTTCCGCTTAGGCGGAATACCATATTCTATACATTATTCAAGGAGGAATATTTATGAGAACATCCAAGAAAATCGTTTCTTCTGTTCTTGCGGCATGTATGCTTGCGTCCACAAGCGTCATCGCCGGTGCAGCCGCCACAGGCAGCGACGCCACCGGCGCAACAGCCAACCCCTATGTGGTTGCTGTTGAAGCGCTCGACGCGGAGTACACCTATTCCGGCAACGACCTCGGTGCGACCTATTCGCCCGAAAAAACCGTCTTTAAGGTTTGGTCGCCGACCGCAACAGAGGTAACGCTCAACCGCTTTGCCACCGGCTCCGACAGCGAGCAGGGCGCCGCCAAGCTCGGCACCGTCGCGATGGAAAAGCTGATGGAGGGCGACAAGTGGACAGGTGTGTGGGTTGCCACTGTTGAGGGTGACATCGTCAACACCTACTACACCTATACCATCAAATCCACTCATCCCAAGTCGGGTGCTGTGCAGACTGCCGAGACACAGGACGTTTATTCCGTGGCGACCGGCGTCAACGGCAGGCGTTCCATGGTCTGCGACCTGAGCAAGACCAATCCCGACGGCTGGAACAACGACAAGCACGTGCTGCTTGACAAGGCGACCGACTCCACTGTTTGGGAGCTGCACGTCAAGGACTTTTCGTGGGACACCGCTTCCGGCGTCAGCGAAGCAAACCGCGGCAAATATCTTGCCTTTACCGAGCAGGGCACCACGCTCAACGGCGAGGGTCAGCTTGCTACCTGTATCGACTATCTGAAGGAGCTCGGCGTCACCACCGTTCAGCTCAACCCCTTCTATGACTTCCAGTCCATCAACGAGGCAGGCTCCGACTCCCAGTTCAACTGGGGCTACGATCCGCAAAACTACAACGTTCCCGAAGGCTCCTACTCCTCGAACCCCTACGACGGCAACGTGAGAATCGAAGAGTGCAAGGCGATGATTCAGGCGCTGCACAACGCCGGCATCTCCGTCGTTATGGACGTTGTTTACAACCACACCTATTCCAACTCCAAGGACGATTCCTGCTTCCAGGCGACCGTTCCCGACTACTACTACAGACTGACCAAGACCGGCGCGTTCTCCAACGGCTCCGGCTGCGGCAACGAGGTTTCCACCGAGCGTGCCATGACCAGAAAGTATGTGGTGGACTCCATCCTGCACTGGACAAACGAGTATCACATCGACGGCTTCCGCTTTGACCTGATGGGTCTGATTGACACCGAGACCATGAACGTAATCCGTGAGGAGCTCGACAAGGTTGACCCGAGAATCACCGTTTGGGGCGAGGGCTGGACAGGCGGCACCTCCACCTATCCCGGCACCACCTGCACCGGCGCCAAGTATTATCAGGGCGTGCAGAAGAACGCGAAGCAGCTGAGCAGCAGAGTCGCCTTCTTCAACGACGTTATCCGCGACGGCATCAAGGGCTCCGTGTTTGATGTTACCGAAAAGGGCTATATCGCCAACAACGCGAGCTATGCAAAGAACGTCCGCTCCGGTGTGCGTGCCAACACCGTTGAGACGCAGGGCTGGACGGCGCTGGCTCCCGAGCAGTGCGTCAGCTACGCCGACTGCCACGACAACGCAACCATCTATGACCAGATTGCCGCGTCCTACACCAAGGACGAGTACGGCGTCAGAAATGACAGCGCCGTCAAGGTCAACAAGATTGCTGCCGGTATTCTCTACACCTCGCAGGGCGCAGCGTTCACCCTCGCAGGTCAGGAGATGGGCCGTACCAAGTTCGGCGACACCAACAGCTACAAATCCTCTCCCGAAATCAACAAAATCAGATGGCAGAACATCGTTGACTACGCCGACCTCATCTCCTACTACAAGGGCATGATGAAGATCAAAAAAGCGTTCTCACCGCTCAGAGCAGCTGACAACAGCTACGCCGACAAGTTCTCCTTCTACGGCAAGGCTACCGACACCATCGGCTACCTCGCTTACACCATCACCAACGACCAGCCCGGCGAATGGAATAAGATGGCGGTTATCCACAACGTAACCGAGCGCACCCAGAATGTCACCCTCAACGACGCCGCTGTTGACGCCGACTTTGAGTGGGTCATCATCGCCAAGGGCGACATCGCAGGCGTGACCTCCCTCGGCACCGCCAAGGGCAAGAAGCTCAGCGTTCCGGCACAGTCCACCCTGGTAGCTGTTGACAAGGCAGGCTACGAGGCGGCCGGCATCACCGAAAACACCGGTAAGGTTGAAGTGGAATACAAGTATAAGGACGGCACCAAGCTGGCTGACACCATGACCCTCTACGGCGAGGTCGGTACCGGCTACAAGGCTTCTCCTTCCGCCTCCATTCCCAACACCTATGAGGTGAAGGAGGTTCAGGGCAACGAGACCGGCGTCTATGCCGAGCAGACCCAGAAGGTTACCTATGTCTATACCGACTATGTTCCCGACAGCATCAAAAACTTCGGCGACGTCAACAAGGACGGCGTGATTGACCTCCTCGATGTCACCGCGCTCCAGCGCATTCTCGCGGAGTTCGACACCGTTTCCGATGAAGAAATGGCGAACCTCGACTTTGACTGCGACGGAAGAACCACCATCAACGACGCCACCATGCTCCAGAAGTATCTCGCTGAAATCAGAGTTTCCGAGGGCAAGGTTGTGATCAACTACTTCTATGATGAGGACGGCGTTCAGAAGAACCTCACCGACACCATCACCATCAACGGCAGAGTCGGCGATCCCTTCACCTCCGAGCAGTATTATGTCATGGGCTACACCCTCGACGAGAGCAGACTGCCCGCCGTCACCGAGGGCAAGATTCCTTACGGCGCAACCCTCACCATCAACTACTACTACATCGCGGGCAGCCCCGAGGTCAGCCTCCACTTCAAGCACAGCGGTTCTCTGACTTGGAACCCGACTCTGTGGATCTGGGGCAGCGGTCTCGACGGCAAGGACACCTCCTTCAACGCGACCGGCGGCACATGGCCCGGCAGACCGGCAACACTCAACGAGTCAACCGGTTGGTATGACTACGACTTCACCTATCAGGGTGCAGGCACCTACAACGTTATCGTTTCCAACGGCGGCAAGAACCAGACCGCTGACTGCAAGGGCTTCGGCTACAACGAGATGTGGGTTGTCATCGACGATTCCAAGATTGACGGCGGCAATTATGTCACCTTCTATGATGCGAATCCCGACACAACACCCGGCGCAAAGGTTATTCCCTTCCACAACTAAGCAAACATTTTGCACAACTGAATAAGCACAGCCGGCAGGAGCAAACGCCTGCCGGCTTTTGCCGTTTGTTAGACATTTTATCAAATTTGATTAAAGAAACGCGTTGCTACGGTTGAATTTCTCAGTGAATTGTGGTAAAATCATAATACTGAATTTCACTATATCGGAGGTGATGTGCATGCAGGACATGATCAGAAAAATCGTTGAGGCTGACGCCAAGGCAAGACGTCTGGAGGAGGTCAACAAAAAAACCGCCGCCAAGGAAAAACAAAAAATTGAGGACGAGGCGGCAGCGATTCATCAGCGTTACATGGATCACGCGCAGGCAGAAATAGTGAAAAACGACGCGTTTCTCGAAAAACGGTTCGCGCGGCGCCTGACTGACATGGAGGCAAAGCAGGAATCCGCTCTGATAAAGCTGAAGGCGGATTATGAGCAAAACCGCGACCGCTGGGTGGACGAAATTGTCAGCCGCGTCACAGGCTGACGGGGAGGTGATGCTATGTCCGCCACAACCTACGCCGTTTTGGCAAAGGCAAGGGCAAAATACGGCAAGTTTTTGACCGAACGCGATTACGCCAATCTGCTCGCCTGCCAGAGCGTTCCCGAGGTGATGCTCTACCTCAAATCTCACACCCGTTTTGCGTCCGTTCTCTATGAAATCAACGAGCGCGACGTTCACCGCGGCAGGCTCGAAATGCTGCTCCGGCAGCACTTGTTTAATGAGTTTGACTCGCTGTGCCGCTACGATTCGGGTGTAAGCGCCGGCTTTTCGCGCTATATTGTCGAAACCACCGAGGTGGAGCAAATCGTCCGCTTTTTGGTTCTGCTCAATTCCAACTCCACCGAAAAGTTTATCTTTACTTTTCCGGCGTTCCTCTCCAAGCACACTGAGCTCGACGTCAACCGGCTTGCGACGGCGCACGACTACGCGGAGTTTTTGGAGGCGCTGCGCCACACGCAGTATTATGAGCTGCTAAAGGATTTTCAGCCGGACGCAAAGGGCAGACTTCCGGTTTCTGACATGGAAAACAAGCTCTATGCGTGTATTCTCGGGCATATTCACGAGCTGATTTTCAAAAAGACCAAGGGCAGCGAACAGCAGGAGCTGTCGGCGATGTTCCGGACGATTAACGACTACAGTATTTTTTCAAGAATACTGCGCCTAAAAAAGTATTATCATCTGCCGCCGGACGTTATCCGGCGCAACATGCTGCCCGAATACAGCAGTCTCAGCCCCAAGCTGATTGACCGCATGTGCGCGGCGGAATCCTCCGCGGAGGTGTTTCAAATTATGCAGAGCAGCGGCTCCGGCAGAATGATAGGCAAAATCGGCTACAAGTACGCCAGCGACATCAGTCCGCGCGTGCAGTACCGGATTGCCAAAAAATATATCCATTTTTCCAACAATCCTTCTGTCGTGATGGTAGCGTTTATGTTCCTCTCCGAAACGGAGCTGATGAATGTCATCAGCCTCATCGAGGGTGTCCGCTATCAGCTCGACACCAAAACCATTCAGTCGATGATTATTCACTGACAATCAAAGAGGTGATTTGAATTTGGCAGTAGCATCCATGCAGGCGGTCAACGTGATCGGTTTGATGGACCATATCGACGCCGTGATTACGGTGCTCGGAGAATCGGGTGTTTTTCACGCCGACGAGGTCAGCAACTTCTATACCGACACCAGAGGCTTTACACGTCTGCAAACAAAAAACAATTATGCCGAGCCTCTGACGAACCTCAAATCCGCGCTCAATCAGGCAAAGCGCGACATTCCGCTGACGGACGTTTCCGACTTCAATCCGACGCAGGAGGAGATGGAAGCCTTTTCCGAAGATGCCACAGCGGAAATCGACGCCCTGACCGACAAGCGGTCGGTTGCCCAAAGCAGGCTGGAAACCGCACAGCGGCAGCTGCAAACAGCGGAGCATTTTGTGGGGTTTGACGAGGAGGTTCAAAAGGTTCTGCAAATGCGGTTCATGCAGGCGCGTTTCGGCAGACTTCCAAAGGACAGCCTGCAAAAGCTCGAGGCGTACAGGGACGACGACTATGTCGATTTTGCCGTCTGCACAGAGGACGATACCCATTACTGGGGCGTATATTTTGCGCCCAAGGATGAGGTAGAGGATATTGACAGAGTTTTTGAGGGGCTGTATTTTGAGGCAGCGGATTTGGGCAGCGACCGCCTTCCGAGCGAGACAATCGAGGAATGTCAGCGCGAGCTTCCCGATTTGGAGCGGCAGGTTCACGAGGCGCAGCGCAACCTGGACAGCTATCTGGACACAAACGGCGACCGCATTGCGCGCTATCTCTCCAAGCTGGAGGAGATGTACACCTACGCCGGCATCCGTTCCAAGGCGCTGCAGCACAACAACAGCTTTATTATCGTCGGCTGGATTCCGACCGAAAACAAATTGCAGCTGCAAAGGCGGCTCAAAAAAATCAAGAGCGTCGAGCTGGACTTTTCCGACGCCAAGGACGAAATGGACAAGAATCCGGCCGTCAAGCTGAAAAACTGCTTTTTGGCGCAGCCGTTTGAGTTCTATACCTACATGTACGGCGTGCCCAAATACAACGAAATCGACCCGACGTTCTTCGTCGCGATTACCTATACGATTATTTTCGGCATCATGTTTGCCGATTTGGGACAGGGCATTATCCTCTCCATTGTCGGACTGCTGATGTGGAAGATCAAAAAAATGCCTATCGGCAAAATTCTCTTTCCGTGCGGCATTGCCTCGGCGGTGTTCGGCACCGTCTTCGGCAGCGTGTTCGGCTTTGAGGACGCGCTCAATCCGCTGTTCCAAATGCTCGGCTTCAAAGAAAAGCCGATTGAGGTGATGGACGGCGGCAACACCAATATCATCATCATGAGCGCCATCGGGCTGGGCGTGTTCCTGCTGATTGTCGCTATGTTCCTGAATGTTTACACCTCCTTCCGCCAAAAGAACTACGGAAGGGCACTGTTCAGCACCAGCGGCATTGCCGGTATTGTGTTCTATGTTTCGCTGGTGGCAGGCTTGGTCTGCGAAATTTTCCTCGGTATTCACGTAATGACACTGCCCTATATCCTCGGTTTGGTCGTGCTGCCGTTCCTGCTGATATTCTTCGCGGAGCCGCTCGGCGACCTTGTCAACGGCGAAAAAGACTGGCAGCCCGAGAGCTGGGGCGGCTACATTGTGGAAAATCTGTTTGAATCCATCGAGGTGCTTCTCGGCTACGTCACCAATACAATGAGCTTTTTGCGCGTAGGCGCGTTTGTGCTGGTGCACGCCGGCATGATGCTTGTCGTGTTCGTGCTCGCCGAAACCGTCGGCGGCGTCGGCTACTGGGCGATTGTCGTCATAGGCAACGCGCTCGTCATGGTGCTCGAGGCGCTTTTGGTCGCCATTCAGGTGCTGCGTCTGGAGTACTATGAGATGTTCAGTCGCTTCTATTCGGGCGAAGGCAGACCGTTTGAGCCGGTCGGAATAAAGAATTAATGTTTTGGAGGTCACTATTATGACAGTTTTTGATTATTTGTTAATGGCATTACCCGTTGTGTTTTTAATCGGCTCCGTGCTGCTCGCCGTCAAGGCGGTTTCGCGCGGTAAAAGCAGAAAAACCACCATGCTTATGCAGCTGGCTTCGTTCGGCTTTGTGTTCGTGGTCTGCATGATTTGTCCGTTCGTGGCAAGCGCAGCCACCGGCGACGTTGCCGAAGCAGTGGCAGGTGCCGACGGCATGGCATATATCGGCGCGGCAGCCGCAACCGGTCTGTCCTGTATCGGCGGCGGTATCGCGGTAGGCAACGCGGCGCCGGCGGCAATCGGCGCCACCAGCGAGGATCCCAAGGCATTTGGTAAGGCGATTATTTTCGTCGCGCTCGGCGAAGGTATCGCGCTGTACGGCATGCTGATTTCCATTATGATTCTTTCCAAGATTGGCTAAGGGAGCGCCATGAAGTTTTATTTAATCAGTGATAACGTAGACACCAAGATGGGCATGCGCTTTGCCGGTATTCCCGGAGTGGTTGTGCACGAGGAGGAGGAGGTTCGCGCCGAGCTGATGCAGGCGATGGAACGCGAGGACATTGCCGTGATTTTGATGACGGAAAAGCTCGTTTCGCTCTGTCCCGATATTGTCTACGACCTCAAGCTCAACCGCAAAAAGCCGCTGATTGTCGAAATTCCCGACCGTCACGGCAACGGGCGCACCAAGGACAGCATCACCAAATATGTGCAGGACGCCATTGGCGTGAAGCTGTAGCGTTATCACGGAAGGTAGGTACTTATGCCAAGAAACAAAACCGATAATTTTTTAAAGGCGATAAAAAGGTACGCCAAGCAGCAAAAGAACGCCATGCAGGGCGAGGTTGAGCAGCTCAAATCCGAGCGTTTGAAGGAAGCCGAGGCGCAGGCGAGGGCAGAGAGCGACCGCATGATAAAAAATGAGCTGTCGCGCTATCAGACGCAGCACATGGCGCTGCTTGCAGCCAAAACGCAGGAGGGGCAGAAGAAGCTCTTTTTGGCACGCTCCGAGATGGTGGAGGAGGTGTTTGCGCTGGCAGCCGAACGCCTGACCGCCTATACCGCAACCGACGCCTATCAGGAAAAGCTGCGCGAAAGCGCGCGGCAGATGGCGGCGCTGTTTGGTGAAAAGCCCTGTGTGCTCAGCGTCCACAGCCGTGACGTGGCGGCAGCCGAGCAGCTCAAGGGCTATTTTGGCGGCGGCGCGGAGATTCAGGCAGACAAAACAATCGCTATCGGCGGCGTCAGAGGCTACTGCGCCGAAATGGGCATTATAGCCGACGAAACGTTTGACGCCAAGCTTGAAGCGCAGCGCGAATGGTTCATCGAAAACGCCGCTCTGTCCGTGCTTTGAACCTTCTGAACCGAAAGAGATGAATGACTATGAACAATAATGTAATATACGGAATCAACGGTCCCGTTGTCACCGTCAAAAACGCCGACTGCTTTGAGATGATGGAAATGGTGCATGTCGGCGCGCAGAACCTCGTCGGAGAGGTCATCGGCATCACCGACCGGCTGACGACGATTCAGGTGTATGAGGAGACGACCGGACTCAAGCCCGGCGACCCTGTCACCGGCACCGGCGCACCGATGAACGTGCTGCTCGGACCGGGTATTCTCGACAATATTTTTGACGGCATCGAGCGTCCGCTCAAGGAGATTGAGCAGCAGGCAGGCGCGTTTATCAGCCGCGGCGCGTCGGTGTCGCCGCTCGATCCGGAGCGGCTGTGGGCAGTCACGCTCAAGGTTAAGCCCGGCGACCGTCTAGAGGGCGGACAAATCTACGCCACACTGCCTGAGACGCCGATTATTGAACACCGCGTTCTGCTCCATCCCAACCTGTCGGGCGTTGTCAAAGAGGTCAAGCCCGACGGTGAATACCGTCTGCATGACGTTATTGCGGTACTGGAGGACGACCTCGGCGACCGCCACGAGCTGACGCTCTGCCAGCAGTGGCCGATACGTACCGCCCGTCCGGTGCGGCAGCGCCTGACGCCTTCCATTCCGCTGATTACCGGTCAGCGCATCATGGACACACTGTTCCCGATTGCCAAGGGCGGCACAGCGGCAATTCCCGGCGGCTTCGGCACCGGCAAGACCATGAACCAGCACCAGCTCGCCAAGTGGTGCGACGCGGATATTATTATCTATGTCGGCTGCGGTGAGCGCGGAAACGAGATGAGCCAGGTGCTCGACGAATTTTCGGAGCTGATTGACCCCAAATCCAACCGTCCCATGACCGACCGCACCGTGCTGATTGCCAACACCTCCAACATGCCGGTTGCGGCGCGTGAGGCGTCTATCTATACCGGCATTACCCTTGCGGAGTATTACCGCGACATGGGCTATCACGTGGCGATGATGGCGGATTCGACCTCTCGCTGGGCGGAGGCGCTGCGCGAGATTTCGGGACGACTCGAAGAAATGCCGGCGGAGGAGGGCTTTCCTGCCTACCTGCCTTCGCGTCTTGCGGAGTTTTATGAGCGCGGCGGACGTGCCGACGTGCTCTGCGGCGCCGAGGGCAGCGTCACGCTGATTGGCGCGGTGTCGCCGCAGGGCTCTGATTTCTCCGAGCCGGTCACGCAGAACACCAAGCGCTTTACGCGCGTTTTCTGGGCGCTCGACAAGGCGCTCGCCTATGCCAGACACTATCCGGCTATCAACTGGATTAACAGCTACAGCGAATATTTTAACGACCTTGACCCGTGGTTCCGCGAGAATCTCGGCGACGATTTTGTCGAGTTCCGCAACCGCGTCAGTGCGCTTTTGCAGGAGGAGAGCTCGCTGATGGAGATTGTCAAGCTGATTGGCTCCGATGTTTTGCCCGACGACCAAAAGCTTGTCATCGAAACCGCCAGAGTGCTGCGCGTCGGCTTTTTGCAGCAAAACGCCTTTCATGCCGAGGATACCTATGTGCCGCTCGAAAAGCAAAAGCGCATGATGCAGGTGATTTTGTACCTGCACACCAAGTCCAAGGAGATTGTGTCGCACGGCATTCCGATTTCAAAGATTATCGCGACCGGACTCTTTGACAAGCTGACCAAGATGAAATACGATATTCCCAACAGCCGTCTTGATATGTTTGACGGCTACATGAAGGAAATCGACGACAAGCTCGGCGCCATTTTGCCGTAAGGAGGGAACGCTTTGATTATTGAATATGTAGGCGTAAAAGAGATTAACGGCTCGCTGGTCGTCATGGACGGCATAAAGGGCGTTTCCAACGAAGAAATCGTCGAAATCAAACTCGAAAACGGCACCTCCCGACAGGGCAGAGTGGTGCAGATTGACGGCGAGCGCATTGTGGTGCAGGTCTTTGAGGGCACACGCCGCATCAGCCTGACCAACACGCGCACGCGCCTGACAGGACACCCGATGGAAATGCCGCTCTCACCCGAGCTGCTGGGCAGGGTGCTCGACGGCGCAGGCAGACCGATTGACGGCTTGGGCGCGATTTTCCCTGTCAAAAAAGCCAATATCAACGGCACGCCGATCAATCCTGTTTCGCGTGTTTATCCCAAAAACTACATCAACACGGGCATTTCGACCATCGACACCCTGATGACGCTGATTCGCGGACAAAAGCTGCCGATATTCTCCGGCTCCGGTATGACGCACAACGATTTGGCGGTGCAGATTGTCCGGCAGGCAAAAATCAGCGGCGCCGACAGCAAGAACTTCGGCGTGGTCTTTGCCGCCATGGGCGTGCAGAAGGACGTCGCCGAATACTTCCGCAAGAGCTTTGAGGAGAGCGGCGTGCTGTCGCGCGTCGTCATGCTGCTCAATCTGTCCAACGACCCGATTATCGAGAGAACCCTCACGCCGCGCTGTGCGCTGACGATTGCCGAATACCTCGCCTTTGAGCTGGATATGCACATCCTCGTCATTATGACGGACATGACCTCCTACGCCGAGGCGCTGCGCGAGTTTTCGTCCTCCAAGGGCGAAATCCCGGGCAGAAAGGGCTATCCCGGCTATCTCTATTCCGACCTCGCCTCGCTCTATGAGAGAGCCGGCATGATCAAGGGGCATTCCGGCTCGGTGACGCAGATTCCGATTCTCACCATGCCCAACGACGACATCACCCATCCGATTCCCGATTTGACCGGCTACATCACCGAGGGGCAGATTGTGCTCGACCGTGCCTTGCAGGGTCAGGGCTTTTATCCGCCGGTCAGCGTGCTGCCCTCGCTGTCCCGACTGATGAAGGACGGCATCGGTGAGGGCTACACCAGAGCTGACCACCAGCCGCTCGCCAATCAGCTGTTTGCGTCCTATGCCAAGGTGATTGACGCGCGAGCGCTAGCCTCGGTTATCGGTGAGGAGGAGCTCTCGCCGATTGACAAAAAATACATTGAGTTCGGCAAGCTCTTCGAGTCGCGGTTTGTCAACCAAGGCTTTACCGAAAACCGCACCATCGACCAAAGCCTCGACCTCGGCTGGGAGCTGCTCTCCACACTGCCGCGCGCCGAGCTTGACCGTGTGGACGACGCGCTGCTCGACAACTACTACAGAGGCTGAGAGGTGAGAGTATGGCTGTACAGGCAGTGCCCACCAAGGGCAATTTGATGAACGCCAAAAAATCGCTCGCCCTTGCCAAAAACGGCTATGAGCTGCTCGACCGCAAGCGCAACATCCTGATTCGCGAGATGATGACGCTGATTGACCACGCCAACGCCATTCAGGAAAAAATCGACAGCGCCTATGACGAGGCATATATCGCCCTGCAAACCGCCAACATCTCCAACGGCTTTTGCGAGGACATCTCCAAGGCGATTCCGATTGAAAACGGTCTGAGGCTCGATTCGCGCAGTGTCATGGGCGTCGAAATCCCGATTCTCACGATGGACGAGAGCGAGTCCTACGACTATCTCCACTACGGCGCGCGCACCACCAACGCGGCGGTTGACAAGACGTTTATCCTGTTTACACGCGTCAAGGAGCTGACCGTGGAGCTGGCTGAAATCGAGAACAGCGTCTACCGTCTGGCGGTTTCCATCAAGAAAACCCAAAAGCGTGCCAATGCGCTGAAAAACATCATGATTCCGCGTTTTGAGGAGACGGTGAAGTTCATCACCGACGCCCTCGACGAAAAGGATAGAGAGGAGTTCAGCCGCCTAAAGGTTATCAAGCGCAAAAAGCTGCGTGAAGCGCAGAATAAGTAGTAATACGATTCTCAAATAAAAATCCTCTGAGGACAGGGAAGCCTCAGAGGATTTTTCTTTGTCAGTCTTTTTCCAAGGGAGTAGAGGGCGTCAGCTTGCCGGTGCGGTATAGCTCGAGCAGCAGAGCCAAATCAGCCAGCTCGGCTTCCAGCGCTTCGCCTGCATCGGTGGCGTAGACCATCACGCGGCGCTGCTCTGTCTCGACAATCTCGGAGCTGGAATGAATGTCGCGGTTGTCGCGCAGCGCTT
>CAMJOD010000020.1 GCA_946407465.1 uncultured Clostridia bacterium | reverse complement strand
AAATATCCTCGCAAAATATTAGTCTACTTTCTATCAGGAATTAGTATAAGAGAATCTCAAAAAAACAGCGGAAGGCGTGCGTGCCTTCCGCTATAATTATAGTAATCGTTTATTCCGTTTTCTTCCGCTTTTTTGAAAGAATAATAATCACAGCCGCTAAAACTGCCGTTGCCGCAACCGCAATCAGCACCACTACGCCGAACGGCAAGCCGCTGCCGTTTGACGCCTTGACGGAGGAGGCGTTTGGCTGCGAGGCTTGGGTTGGGGCAGGCTGCTTGGACAAAAATTCGCTGACGGCTTTGATGTCATAGAGCTTGCTGTAGTCAGCAGTGCCCTCCGCGTCAACGGTCACGGTTTCAAAATCCGGCTTTGCGCCTGCTTCCACGTCGTTATTTTGGGAGTCGGCAAAGGTGCGGAAGCCGGAGAGGGAATAGTTCAGCTTGCCGGGAAAAACCGGAACGCTCAGTATGCAGGTGCCGCCGCCGCTGGTTTGACCGATAACGGCAATGCCCTTTTCCTGTGCCAGACAGGGCAAAAAGTTTGCGCAGGAATAGGACTGATTGGTGGTGAGCAGGGCAAAGCGGAGGTCATAGCTGAGCTCGCTGTCCTTTTCGTCAACCACGCCGTCGAGGTTCTTGTCAATCTCGCCGGTGTTGCGCAGCCGGTTGCCGGTGAGCGTGCTTGTGGAATGGTAGTCGCCGTCGCCGGTCATGATCGCCATGATGTACTGCAACACGTTGGTGGAGCCGCCGAGGTTCTGCGTGATGTCAATCAAAAAGTTCTTGGCGCCCTTTTCCGCCGCGTAGTCGAGCGACCATTTGAACGGCTCCACAACCGCGTCCTTAAATTCATCAAATACAAAAACAGCGGTGTCGCCGCTCATAAGCAGCTGTGCAACAAAGCGGTCGTCTCCCTCCGCTTTTTCGTTTTCCCAGAGCTTGACGCTTTCGTAGGCGGCATAGCGCTCGTCACGGAGCTTTTTGAGTCCGGCACGCAGCTCTTTCCGGTTGTTTATCACCTTGATGTTGGCGGCAATCGCGTCCGCATTGGCGTTGTTGGGGTCGTCCAGCATGGCGGACACCGCTGTTGCCAGCTCGCTCGGCTTGTCGGAGAGCAGCTCCGCTGTATATTCGCCGCTGAGCGATGTGTGACCGCCGTCGTCGAGCAGGCTGTCGAGCAGCACCAAGCCCGTGTAGTAATCCGTCACGCTTTGGGAGAGCAGCAGCGGCTTGATGCCCTTTGCTTCGTCGGAGGAGAGCAGGCTGTCGAGACCCTGCTTCACCATCTTTTGGGCAAATTCGGAACGGCGCGGCTTGCCGTAGAAGTGGTCGAGCACAAAGCAAAGCTCCCTGTAGGTGAAGGCTGCCTCGGCTTCGGTGCGCGGCTGTGTGGCGAACATGCCGGAGCGGTCAAAATAGACCGGCTCCGTGGGTTGATAAAAATAGATGCTGCCATTGTGATAGACGGCGCTGAGATAGGTTGCCGTACACATATTGCTGAGTGTGGACAGGGGAAAATACAGGTTGCCGTCCACGGCGGTGATGTCGATTTGATATTTGCCGTAGGGCAGGTCAACGCCCTTGGCGTCTCCCTCCGTCACCATTTCGGGATTCTTGATGTAGCTTCCCTCGCGTCCGTCGCCGTCGGCGTCGGCAGGGTCGGCGGTCATAAATTTTTCGTAGAGGTCAAAGTGAACCGTGTCGTTCTCAGTGTCCGCCACCATGGTGAGATTGTTGGGCGCGGTGACGGTAAAAACGCCGTCGCCGTTGTCGGTGACGGTAAAGTCAGACTCAAAGAGACGGGCAAAAAAATCACCGGCGTTGATATACGGCTCAAAGGGCATGTCCTCATAGAACAGACACTTGAGCTGAACGGATGTTTCGGGTTCATAGAGATAGGCGGTGATCTCCTTTTCCTGATACTTTCTTTCGGTATCGGCGGCGCCTGCGGACGGCAGGGTGCCGGCCGTCACGATAACCGCCAGCGAAAGCGCCGCGGCTGTGCGCGCAAGGCAGTGTTTTTTCATGTGTCATTCCTCCTGTTGGATTGTTTCGGTAGGCTATTTCTATTATAACTGTAACCATTAGAAATGTAAATGAAAAATTTGATGAAAAATGAATATTTATGTTTTTCTATCTATTGACATAGAAAAGCCAGGTATGATATAATATATACAAATCTGTTTCGTGCAGTTAATAAAATTTAGGAGGTAATAACAAAATGGGATTTTCTAAAATGAGACAGAGGATCGGTTACGGTTCCGCTGATTTGGCGAGTAACCTGATCTGGCCGATGATTACAGCGTATTTGACGCCGTACTACACCGATGCGCTGCTGCTGGACGCGGTGGCTGTCGGCTTTATCACCTTCGCGTCAAAAATTATTGATGCAATCACCGACGTTCTGATGGGTATCATCGTTGACAAAAATGAGTTCAAAAGCGGAAAATGCCGTCCTTACTTTATTATCGGCGCGATTCCGTTGGCGCTGTTCGGCATTCTTACCTTCACCCTGCCTTCGCTGGTTTCCAACAACAAGGTGTTGGTGATTGCGCTGGCGTTTGTCACCTTCAACCTTGTCAGCACCTGTTACACAGTGGTCAACACCCCGTTGTCCGCTATTCTGCCCAGCCTGTCCTCCGATCAAAAGGAGCGCAACGTGCTGGTTACCTACCGTATGGTTATGGCGGCGATCGGCAGCTTTTGCGTTACCGTTTTCGCGCCTATCTTAATCAACGCTTTCGGCGGCAAAACCGACAAGTTTGCGCATGCATGGACCGCCGGTATTTTTGGCATCGGCGCCGTGATTATGCTCTTTGTCGCCTTTGCGAATACCCGTGAGGTGGTCAAGCCCATTCACGAGGAAAAGGTAAAATTCAAGGATGGTCTCAAGGCGGTTAACGGACAGTATGTTCTGTTTGTTATCACCATGTTTATCTATCTGATTGGCTTTGCCGTCAAGCAGGCGGGCGTTGTGTATTATTACGAGCGCTACATCGTGACCGCTGGCGGCTTGGACAGTGTTGCTCTTGTTTCTGTTCAGGCTGTGACGACCTCGCTGAGTATGGTTGTCGGACAGCTGACCATTCCGCTGTTCTGCAAGATACTGGGCAAGAAAAAGTCCTCTATCCTGATGAACGTTATCGCACTGATCGGCAACGTCATCTTCCTTTTCTGCGGCGCCAACCTGCCTTTGCTGCTGATTGGCACCTTTGTGGTTTGGTTCCCGCTTGGCTATCTGATGGGCATGCGCTTTGCGCTGCTTGCGGACGTTGTGGAATACTGCGAGCTGAAATCGGGTATCCGCGCGGCAGGTATTCTTTCGTCGCTGGACAGCTTTTTGGCAAAGCTTGCCTTTGGCTTGAACGTTGTATTGATCACCGGTTTGATGGCAATGGGCGGCTACGACCCCAATTTGCCGGCGCAAACAGAAACTGCCAAGGTGTTTATCCAGATTGGCTTTGTCGGCGTTCCGATTCTGTGTATCATTGCCACCATCATTCTGCTGATGTTCTTCAAGTTTGACAAGGATTTGATCAAAATGAAGGAGGAGCGCGCCGCTCAGTTGAATGCAGGCAAATAATTTTGACGGCTTAATCGTATAAAAACCAAAAGGAGCACATAGTTTCGGCCGTGTGCTCCTTATTCTCAACAGGAGGCACAAAATGGCTTCAACCAAGGAATATCTGACGTTTATTCTGGAGCAGCTCAGCGGCTTGGAGGTCACCTCGCGCGCGATGATGGGCGAATATGTGCTCTATTACCGCGGCAGGGTGTTCGGCGGCATCTACGACAACCGCTTTCTTGTCAAGCCCGTCAACGCCGCCAGGACGCTGATGCCGCAGGCGCCGTCGGAGCTGCCCTATGCAGGCGCCAAGGAGATGCTCTTGGTCGAAAATCCCGAGGACAGAGAATTTTTGGCGCGGCTGCTCAGCGCCATGGAGCCGGAGCTGCCTGTGCCCAAAAAACGAAAATAAAAGAGCGTGTCTGCTCTCTCAAATGAATACAAAAAGGAGATGTGCATATGAAAATTGCGATGGCGAACGATCACGCCGGAACCGCTATGAAATACGAAATCAAGGCATATTTGGAGGCACAGGGACACACCGTGGTGGATTTCGGCGCCTATGACGAGCAGTCCTGCGACCTGTCGGACTTTGTTCTGCCTGCTGCCTTGGCAGTGGCAAAGGGGGAGTGCAACCGTGGGATCTTTGTGGACGGCGTCGGTTACGGCAGCGCCATGATTGCCAACAAGGTGAACGGCATCTACGCCTGTGTCTGCCAGGATCCGTTCTGCGCGGCGCTGGCGCGTCAGCACAACGACGCCAACGTGCTGTGCCTCGGCGCAAAAATCATCGGCGGCATGATTGCCATGGAGAACGTCAAGACCTTTATGCAGACCGAGCCGCTGACCGCCGACAAATACGTCAGACGCGTCAAAAAGGTGCAGAAGATCAACGACGAGCATTGTGTGCCGGTAAAATAATCACCTAACCTCATCAGACAAAAACAATCCCACACGCCTGCCCAAACAGACGTGTGGGATTTTTGCGCTTTTTTCGCTGTCAGATTGATTGGTTGAGCGGCTTATCTGCCCAGAACCGTCACAAATTCCGCAAGATAGCGCTGCAAACAGGTGACGTCCAGAATATCAATTTTGCCGTCGTTGTTTATATCAGCCGCCGCGCGGTCGTCGTTGCTGAGTGTGTTTATCTCGGCAAGGCAGCGCTGCAAGGCGGTGAGGTCGCGGACGTTCAGTTTGCCGTCGCCGTTGATGTCGCCGAGCTTGCGGAGGTTTTGGGTGAGCTCGGTTTCGTAGGTGCCGTTGTTGTCGGCGTCGATTTTCAGCCCGATGGTGGTTTCGTCAATTTCATAGATGAAAACCGATTTTGCGTCCGTCGAGAAGAGGAGAGAAGCCGAAACGTCGGTGTTGTTGGCGCGCAGACGCACATTTTGCAGGTTGTCGGCAGTGAGAATGTAGCCTTCCTCCGCCATGCGCAGAGATGCCGAGGACGCCTTTCCGGAGACGAGCATGGTGAACCAGTCGGTCGGATAGGAATCGTCAAAGGTCATGCCGATTTCGTAGTCGGTGTTTTCGCCCTTTAGCTCCACATAGCCGTCCGGGGCAAACAGAATGGAGTAGCCTGCCTGAGCGTATCCGGTCATGTAGCTGTTTGCGTAGCGCATGGTCAGATTCAGCGGCTCGGCTTCTGTCTGCGAAACGCGGTAGGCGGCGTCGGGGTCATAGAGCTTGTAGCCCAAAACGCCCTTTGACTCGCCGCTCAGCACGTAGGAATAATCCTCCACAATATCGCCGGGCGCGTTGTTGACGTTGACATAGCTGCCGTTTTCTTCCTCCACCTTTCTGACGGTGCGGTTGTCGCCGATGGCATAGGCGTTGATGCGTGCGATATAATTGCCGGCAGAGCTGCCCGTTGTGCCGGACAGGTAGCCGCCGGTATTAACAAAACCCGGGTCGGCGCTGATGTAGTTGATTACCGCACCGCTGACAGACTTGACGTTGCCGTATGCGTAGGCAGGAATTGCCCAGTCGTAGGTGTTGTAATAGGTGTTTTTGTTTAGATAAATATAGTATTTTTCATTGTCCCAGATGGCGTTGTTGGGGTCGCAGACCTTGATACGGCCCTGATAGGAGATGCCGTTCCATGTCCAGCTGCCTGCTTCGTATTCATAGGCGAGTACCGAGTGGCCGCCCCAGCCGTCTTTGTGGTAGCCAATCAACACGGTTTCATTTTGACTGAGCAGGCTGAGAATAGTTCTGATATTTGCGTCGTTGGTGTTGTCCTTCATGGTTTCATAATGCTGCTGAATACGGTCATTTGCCTGCAGCATTTGATAGTAGTTAACCAGTGAGCAGATGTTTTTGTCCGCTTTGGGATAGCTCAGGTCATGGAGACAGGTTGCGGAGAATTTGTATGCCTGATACGGCAGATAACCGTTTTTGGAGAGCAGCGTCAGCGCCGACATACCGTAACACGCGCCGTGCCACTCCTCATCAAGCCAAGCCTTGTTGTTGGAGGTGCCGGTAAAAACAATGTCGTATGCCGTGGGCGTGAGGTTCTTTTTGAGAACCTTTTGATAGTCGGGACTGATTTGGTCGCGGTAGGTGCTGTAGGCAAAAAAGCCGCGTGCCTTGCTGTTGTTAAAGTTCCAGTTGTCCCTGCCCCAGTCAAAGCGCTGTGTGCCTCTCCAGAGCGCATAATAGGTGGCGTCAGCGGTGGGAGCCAGCGTTTTGACGCCCTCGGCGGCGTCGGGCGCGGTTGCCCAGCCGAGACAGATGCAGCCCTCGCGCGTCGGTGTGGGCAGTTCAACGGACTTGCCTGCCTGCGTCAGCACCGAGGTCAAGCGGACGCTGCCGCCATTGGGATTCAGCCGCGTTTGATAAAAGGTGACGGAAGCCGTGTCGGACGGACTGCCTTTCTTGTCCACGGCGACCGCGTAGTAGGTGCCGGACGCTGTGACGTTTTCGCCGGCGCTGTTGTAGGTATAGTCGGTATATTTGTTCTTGGTGCAGTCGGGATTGGTGCCCCAGTAGTAGCCGCGGATGCCGTCGCTGTCCTTCATGGTGAGAATAACGGTCTGCCTGGCGGCAACCTCATTGGTTGTTGTGAGCTTGACAGTCGGCTTGGTGTTTTCCTCAGCCTGCCAGACTGCGTAGTAGGTGGTGCTTCTGTCGGGCTGCAGCGAGGTGTCGCCCTCGGTGTCCAGCGGAAGGGACGACCAGCCGATATACTTGTAGCCGCTGCGCGTCGGCGTCGGAAAGTCAAAGCTCTTGCCTGCCTGCGTCAGTACCGCGTTCGGGCTGACGGAGCCGCCGCTTGCATTGAGAATGGTTTTGTAGAAGGTGACGGACTGCGTGTCGGACAAATTGCCGTTGGTATCCAGCGCGGTCACATAGTAGACGCCTGCGGTGCTCACGGCAATCCGCGCCTCCTTGCCGGAGACGGAAAAGCTGTTGAAGCGGTAGCTGCTGCTCGTGCCCCAATAGTAGCCTGCAATGCCGACGTTGTCGTCCATGCTGAGGGTGACGGTCTGCGTGCCGGCGAGGTTGTTGGTGGCGCTGAGTGCAACCGTGGGCTTTTCGTTGTCGTCGCGCGTCCAAACGGCGTAGTAGGTGCGGCTGACGGTCGGCGTGAGTGTCCGGACGCCGGAAGAATCGCCCGAATTGGCTGCCCATCCCAGATAGGTGTAGCCGCTGCGCGTGGCCACCGGAAGGCCAAAGGAATTGCCCTTTGCCGTCAAGACCGCGGCTGGGCTGACAAATCCGCCGTTCGCGTTGAGCGTCGTTTTGACAAAGGTGACGGAAACCGTGTCGGAAAGATTGCCGTCGATATCCTTCGCCGCCGCGTAGTAGGTGCCTTCGCTGCGCACAAGCTCCTCGGCAATTTTGCCGCTCTGCGAGAAGGGATTGCGTAAGCAGTCGGCGTCGGTGCCCCAGTAGTAGCCGGAAATTCCCTTGCCGGTGCCAAAGCGGAGCGTGACGGTCTGCTCTCCGGCGACGTCATTGGTGGCGCTCAGGCTGACAGACAGCTTGCTGTCCGCCGCGGCGTAGCCGCCGCTGTAGACGTCGGCGGACTGATCGCCGTTCCATGCGTGATCTGTCCGGCTGCCATAGTCAACGATCGGAATGACGTTGTTGCCTTCACGGATAGAGAAAATATACAAATCCAGATCCACATTTGCTTCGCCCGTGCCGATAACGCGGAAGGTCACGGACACAAAGGCGGTTTTGCCGCCGCTTTCGCTTGTGAGCGGATAGCCATTGAAGTCGCTGCAGTTGCCGACAATCCGGCTTTCGCCGCGCGGTTTAATATTATTGGTGCTTCCGCTTATCGCGTGAGGCATGATGGTTGACACGGTGCCGTCGGTGTTGTCCTCCGCCAGCACGTCCAGCACATCGTCGGAGTACGTGACGACCCACTGGCTGTTTACCATTTGCTCGTCCGATTGGATATAGTAGGTGACAGTCACTTTGTTGTCTTTTTCAGCCAGCTCCTCCGCGCTCAAACAAACGGTCTGCGTCGGAAAAAAGTTGGAGGTCGCCGTGACGGTCACGCCCTCTGCTTCTGTCTCACCGCCGTTGTCGCTGCGGACGTCGGTGGACTGTTCGCCGTTCCATGTGTGATTTGTCCGTTGGCTGTTTTCCACAATCGAAACAGAGGAGTTTCCTTCTGCAATACTGAAATCCTTCAGGTTCAGATTCACGTTTGCTTCACCTGTGCCGGCGACACGAAATGTCACGGACACAAAGGCGATTTTGCCGCCGCTTTCGCTGTTGAGACAATAACCGTTGATGTCGGAGCAGCTGCCGATAATTCGGGCGGCGCCCTTCGGTCTGAAATTAATCAGGCTTCCGGCTGTCGCGTTCGGCATAATGGAGGACGCGGCGCCGCCGCCATTGTCCTCCGCAAGCGCGTCCAGCGCGTTATCGGAATAGGTGAGCACCCACTGGCAGTTCACCATCCGTTCATCTGACTGTATGAAATAGGTAACCGTCAGTTTGCTGTCATTTTCAGCCAGCTCCTGTGCGGTCAAATGCATGGTCTGCGTCGGAAAAAAGTTGGACGTCGCCGTCACGGTCACGCCGTCCGTTTCTCCGGCAGCGGACACGCCCGTCGCAGGCAGGGCGCAAAACAGCAGCGCAACCGCCAGCAGAACCGCCCAAAAACGGCTCATATCTTTTCGTATCCTTCGTTTCACACTAACATCTCCTTGTCCGGAAACATCCGGTTTTCAATAATATATGATACTATTGTAACATTTTTCCAAGTACAGCGCAATCCAAATTTTACCGCCTGTTTTTGTATAGTTTGCTGCTTAGTGTGATGTCATTTTGCCCAAACCGCGGCGCTGTTTTTTTACTTGCATGATAGGGCGATGTGTGTTATACTGAAATAAAAACAGCGCATAAACGCATGCGCACAAGGAGGTATATTTGATGAAAAGAAACAAGCTTTTGGCAATTCTGTTGACGCTTGTTGTAGTGGCGGCGCTGTTTCCGGCGAGCTTTTCCGCTGTCTCGGCAAGCAATGACGACATTTATGATGATAACCCGACCGGACATTGTATTGAGACGTATCCTGCCATGCAGGGAATGTTCATCAGAGCCGACTATGTTGACTACGACGTTGACGAAGAAACGGGTTGGCTGGAGTTTTACGCGCCCGAGGATATGGAGGTCGTCGGCATGGAGTTCCTTTTGCGCGAGGAGGATTCCGAGGTTGAGGACAGGTTTACCTTTACCGGTTTCCGCGCGTTTGCGCCGGACTTGGAGCTGACAGATGACGGCATATACACCATTTCGCTGACCGGCAAGGCGTATGACCCCGAAGCGCCTGTCTCGCTCAAAAAAGGCGACGTGCTGCTGCATCTCGACTTCACGCCGTTCAGAGGGTTTTGCGAGTTTTCTTTCCGCATGTGGAATCTGGTGGTGCGCACACCCGACGGCGACCTTGCCAAATATGAATACGGCAGAAAGGCCGAAAATGGCGGCGGGCTGCTGCTGCGCGGCGACGTCATGCGCGACCTCAGGGTGGACATCAACGACGCCACCGAGCTGCAAAAATGCTTGGCGGAATACAAGGATGTTTTCTTTATTGCAAGCGCGGAAGAGCCCACGATGATCGATTTGTGTCTGGCGGACATGGACGGCGACAGAAAAATCACCGTTCGGGATGTCACCGCTATTCAGTCCTATCTGGCGGAAGCGGATAATTGATACTATTATGCAAATATAATACGCCGGCTCCGGCCTCACAGCGAGGTCGGAGCCGGTGCTTTTTTATTGGGATAAAATGGGCAAAGGCTTTGTCAGAGCGGTAATCCTACCGGTGAATCTGTCACAAATTCAGCCAGCACGGACTGCAAACAGGTGGCGTCGATGATGTCAAACGTGCCGTCTTGGTTGGCGTCAGCCGCGAGCATTTGCAGGAAGCCAAGCGCCTGCGCGTCTGCGAGACAGCGCTGCATGGCGGTGACGTCGCGGACGTCCGCCGTGCCGTCGCCGTTGACGTCGCCGAGAACCACATCATTGACAACGGTGACGGTCTCCGCCTTGGCGCTGACACCGCTGTAGCTGAGCGCGTCGGCGCTGACGGCAAAGGCAATGTCCTTTTTGCATTGGGTGCCGCTGACGGTAAAGGTGTCGGCGTAGGCGTCGCCCTCGTCGAGATAGACGGGCGTAATCTGCACGTCGGTGAGTCCGTCAATGGCGATGGTGTCGGTGCTGACGGTCTCGGGCTGCATGAATTTGCTGAATTGCAGGGTATAGGTGCCGTCCTCTTCGGCGGTAACGGTTAGCGCCGGATGAGTGGTGTTGTCCACCAGACTGAAATTGAGGTCGAGCTTTTCGGGCGGGATGTCAAATTCCTCGGAGGTCTGGGTCTCGTAGCCCTCCTTGGAGATGGTGACCCTGAACTTGCCTTCGTCGGTGAGCCATGCATAGGCGCCCTCACTGTTGGTCAGCAGGGGATTCTGCTGCTCATAGTCAGCAGCGTTCCAGACTTCCCAGTCGCCGGTTTCTTCGTTGAGCTTGTAGATGGTCGCGGTCGCGTTCTCTACGCGGTTGCCCTTGACTGCTTCATAGACGATGCCGGACGGGTCAATCGCGTTGCGCTGTCTGCCGTCCTTGGACGGATCGCGGTTGAGCATGTCGCCGCCCTCGTCTCCGGGCAGAACCACATTACCGTTTGGATCGAAATAGGCGCCGCCGTGCGTCAGGCGGAACAGGTTGTTGTCGGTATTACCCCACTGCCACAGCCATTTGAGGCCGCCGACGGTGGCTTCCTTGGGAATGTCCTTCCATTTGCCGGTGATGATCTTGATAAATATCGTCTTAACGGTGTTGTACGCCGTGTCGTGATAATCGCCGAGCGTGCCGTGCGGCTTGCCGTCCTTGTCGTAGTAGAAGGGATCCTCCTCGGGCAGCAGCACTTTTCCGACGCTTTCAACACCTGCCTTGGGCGTTCCGTAGAGGGTGGAGCGGTAGGTGTCCTTGCGCTCGCCGTAGAACCAGAACAGGTTCAGCGCACCGGGCACATAGTTCTGATCATCCCGCAGCTCGTGGTCGGCGATGTCAAAGTATCCCTCGCCGATCCACTGATCGGTCTCCGCGTCGTAGAACAGCGGCATAAACTTCCATTCGTCTCCCTTGTGGCTCATCAGCACCATGGAGTGAATGTTCTCGTCGTTTTCAAGCTTGAACTTGAATTGCAGCATTTCCTTGGGGTTGATCTGCACGACGGGGCTTGTGCCCTTGTTGAACATGTCGGTGATGTCGTAGGTGTTCGCCTGGTTGCCGTGCGAGAGGTTCGTCTCGTGCGGCGCAATAAATTTGGTGATGTTCACGGTCTCGGTTGCCTTAATGACCTTGACGGCGCCGGGTGTGTATTCAAAGCGCACGGTTTCGCTGCGGTTGCCGCCGCAGGTGGCGGTGATCTCAAACGTGTCGCCGTTGACGGCGGTTTTGTCCTCGGGCACAATGCGCAGCGCCTCGGCGGTGTATTTGCCGGTGTATTTGTTCGGGGTGACAGGGTAGGTGACGGTGCAGTCGGTGCTGCCGTCGGCGTTGATCCTGGAGATCGTGATGTTCACGTTGCTGCCGCTGACCGCCGAGTAGCCCGAAACCGTGATTGCCGGTGTTGTCACGGAGGACGGTGCAAAGAGCGAGAGCTTGGCGGTGGTAAAGCTGACTTTGCCGATGGGCTTGAGGAAGCCGGTTCCCTTGTGGGTGAATTCCACCTCGGCGGAGAAGTCTCTTGCCGCGGCGTCGGCGCTGTTGACATAGGCTGAAAAACGCAGCTCGCCGCTCGTCTTGCCGCCGGTCAGATCAAAGCTCTTATAGTCGCCGGTGTAGGCGGCGTTGTCAAAATCAAAGCCCTCTGCGGCAAATGAAGTGGTGACGATCTCAAAGCTGTCGGGATAGCTGAGCCAGAGCTTCTGCATGACCAGATCCTCATCCTTCCAGTCGTCGCGGATGTCGTAGCGGACGGTGAAGTGAACCAGCGTATGATTGGCGCCGATGTTGCCGGTCGATTCAATGCCGGTTTTGGCAGGATTAAAGACATAGAAGCGCGGGTCAATAAATTGGGGGCAGTCCTTAAAGGTTGTGTTGTTGAAATCCGCTTCTTTGATGGCGGTTTGCAGGGTGGTAAAGCTTGCGCAGCGCTCAAAGGCGTAGTCGCCGATGGTTTCAAGGTTGTCGGAGCATTCGACCTTCACCAGATTGGCGCAGTCCTTGAATGTCCAGCCGGGGATGGTTGTCAGCGACTGCGGCAGCTTTTGATAGTACAGACCCGAGCGCTCAAAGACGCTGGTTTCCATCTCGTAGACCGTCTCGGGAATAATGACGTTCTGCAGCATGTCGCAGCCGAAGAAGCAGTATTGCGGCAGCTTGCGGACGCCTGCGCCGATTCTGACCGCGCAGAGGTTGTCGCATTCCTCAAAGGCGCTGCTGCCGATAGTCTTTACCTTGTCGGGAATGATGACGACTTCGAGGTTGGTGTCCCTAAAGCAGGAGGAGCCGATTTTGACGACCGTTTCGGGGATCTCGATCTCGGTGAGATGGCTTGCGCCTTTGAAAAGATTGTCGGTCAGCGTGGCAATGCCGTTCGCAAAGGTCACGTCGGTGATGTTGGACTCGGCAAAGGGCGATTCGGTGGTCGAAAGGGTTTTGGGGATATAAACAGAGGTCAGACCGCTGTTGGCAAAAATGCCGTATCTCAGCGTTTGCAATCCCTCATGGAAGGTGCAGGTTTTCAGCGCGGGCGTGTTGGAGAACGCGTAGGAATCGATCAGCTTGACGCTCTCGGGAATATCCAGCGTCTCCAGTGCCGTGCAGTTCGCAAACGCGTAGCTGCCGATGAATTTGAGTGCCGCGGGCAGGGTAACGCTTGTGAGCTGCTGACAGCCGGAAAACAGGTCGGCAGGCAGCGCGGTCACGCCGTCGGGGATCACAACGGTCTCGACCGCTGTTTTTTGGAACAGACCCCTGATGAGCGTGGTCGTGCCATCCGCAAAGTGAATGGTTTTCAGGCTTGCGCATTCGTTGAACGGATAGAGACCCTCCGTGACCGTAGCCGGCAGGGTGATCTCCGTGATCGCCGTTCTCTCAAAGGAATAGTTGCCGAGGTTTGTCACATTGCTGCCGAGGGTGACGCTTGCCAGTCGTGAGCAGTCCTTGAACGCGGCGTTGCCGATAACGGTTATGTTGTCGGGGATCACGACGGTTTTTAGATTTTCGCAGCTTTGCAGGGCGGAGGACGGAAGGCTCGTGAGTCCGGTGCCGAAGGTGACGCTGCTCAGACGGTTGCAGTCAAACAGCACATCATTGCCCATCTCGGTCACGCTGTTGCCAATCACAACGGACTCCAGCGCGCCCATTTGAGACATGCAGCTATGTCCGATCGTGGTCACGGTATTCGGAATGGTCAGTGAGCGGATCGAGCCGTTGTTGCGGAACAGCTCGTTCGGGATCGCGGTCAGCTCTGCGCCGAACGCAACGCTTTCCAGCATCTCCATCTCGGCAAACGCATTGCTGCCGGAAACGAGGGTGGACGGAAGGTACACCTCGGTGACGACCGTGCCGGCAAGGAAGCGGTTGCCCATGCTTTCCAAACCGTCGTGCAGGGTGACGGTGCCGAGGATCGGGCAGGCGTTGAACGCTTTTTCGCCGATGCTGCGGACGTTGGACGGGATATCGACCGCCTGCAGCGCAAGGCACCGCTCAAAGGCGAGCTTTCCGATCTCGGTGACGCCGGTTGAAAAATCGATCGTTTCGAGCAGGTCGCAGCCGTAAAAGGCGGATTCGCCGATGGTGCGCAGCGTGTCGGGGAAGGTGATGCTCTTGATGTCGTCGTTGTTCTCAAAGGCTCTGAAGCCGATGGACGAGACGTCCGCACCGCCAAGCGTTGCCGGAACCGTCAGCTCGGACGCAGTGCCGCTGTAGCGTGTGATTTGCGCGGTGCCGTCGTCGAGAACCGTGTAGGTGTAGTCGCCCTCGACGCGTGTTTCCGCAGCGAGAGCGGTGCCTGTCCATACTGTGCCGAACAGCATGGCTGCCGCCAGTGTTACCGACAGGATTTTTGACAGAATACAAAAATGCCGATGGTGTTTCATCATGTATCTCTCCTTTTCTATCAGCCAAATAATAGGCATTTTATAAATCTGGTTATAATAAAAATAACATATTTTTATCAATATTTCCATATTTATTCACGATAGTCCGTGACATATCCGAACATTCCGAAATTTGCAATTGACGCCTGCACCCATACATTATAAAATAGAATTGCATTCCGAAAAAGGAGCTGTTTTGATTTGAGCTTTTCCGAAACCTTCAATGCCTATCTGACCCGTCTGGACATTTCCTATTCCAAATTTGCCGCGTACAGCGGACTGAGCGTCAGCGTTGTCAGGCGCTACAAGAACGGCGAGAGCGAGCCGGCTCCCGACAGCAAACAAATCAAAAAGCTCGCCGACGGCATTTGCCGCCTTGCCGAAGAAAAGGGGATAGAGGCGGACAGCGGACAGGTTCTCGCCGAGCTGCAGGGCGCGCTGAAAAATAATTTGAACATTACCTACGAAGCGTATCTCGAAAACCTGCACACGCTGCTCAAGGCGATGGACATCCGTGTTTCCGCTCTGGCAAAGGCGCTGTCCTTTGACTCCTCCTATATTTCCAAAATTCTCGCCGGTCAGCGCAAGCCCGGTCAGATTTCCAAATTCACGCAGAGCGTCGGCTCCTACATCGCGCGTATCTGCACGGACGAAGCGCAGCTCCGTCAGCTTGCCAATCTGCTCGGCTGTGATGTCGGCGACCTCGATTCACCGCGCGCCGTCAGCGACGCCGTTGTGCAGTGGCTCGGCTCCAACGCCGTTTCCGCCAAAACGGATCCGGTGGGGAACTTCCTCGGTCAGCTCGAGAGCTTTAATCTGGACGAGTTTATCAATGTCATTCATTTTAACGACATCAAGCTCCCGACGGTGCCGTTTCAGCTTCCGACTCACAAGAGCTACACCACCATTGAGGGCATGAAAAAGTGCGAGCTGGATTTTATCCGCGCGACCGTGCTGTCCAAATCCAAGCAGGACGTCATTATGTACAGCGACATGCCGATGGAGGAGATGGCAAAGGATGAGGATTTTGCCAAAAAATGGATGTTCGGCATGGCGATGCTGCTCAAAAAGGGACTGCATCTGCACCTGATTCACAATGTACACCGCCCGTTTCACGAGATGATGCTCGGCTTGGAGGGCAATATTCCGATGTATATGACCGGTCAAATCTCGCCGTATTATCTGCCGGCGCAGACCAACGCTATTTTTACGCACATCATCAAGGTGTCGGGCGCCGCCGCGCTGGAGGGCACGGCGATTGCCGGTCATCAGGCAAAGGGCGAATATGTGCTGACAAAGTCCGACGAGCGTATTCGATTTGTCCGCGAAAAGGCGGAGGATTTGCTCAAAAAGGCAAAGCCGCTGATGGACATTTACCGCAGCAACCGCAAAAAAGCATACAGCGCCGCCATGCGCTGTCTTTGGGAAAAGGGCGACCGCCTGACAGTTTCCGCCACGCTGCCGCTGTTCACGCTGTCGCAGGACGCGCTGGCGTCTATTCTGTCGCGCTGCCGCGTCCAGGCAGCCGCAGCCGCTGAGATTGAGCGCTTCCGTTCGGACTATCTCGGCATTGTCACCCGATTTTTGCGGCACAACCGCCTGACGGTCGTGCTGCCCGAGCTGTCGCCGGAGCAGTTTGAAGCCGCGCCGATTCATTTGGCGCTGTCGGAAATGTTTTTCGAAGCCGAGGTGCCCTACACCTACGCCGAATATACTGCGCATTTGCTGGCAACCAAGCGGTTCGCGGAGCGCTGCCCCAATCTGACGGTGCGCACCGACGGCAATCCGGCGTTTCGCCATATCACCTATTCCGTCATTCAAAACAACGCCGTGATTGTTTCCAAAAACAAGTGCCCGACGATTCACTTTATCATCAACCACAAAAAGATGGTGCAGGCGTTTCAGAATTTTACGCCGCCGTTAAAATAAAGACTGTCAAAGCAGCCAAAAAGCGGAGCCGACCGGACAATGACCGGACAGCTCCGCTTTTGATATGTTTTGTTTTCAATTGGAAAGACGTGTGGCGTTGAGTTGATTGTCAACGGAGAGGCGCACCTTCTCCGGCTGACGCGTATTGTCGCTCGTGTTGTAGAGAATCGTGATATTGGATACGCCCGGCTCCTTGCCGAAGATGACAAAATCATACTGATGCTTGGAGAAGTTGTAGTTGCAACTGATGACGTAGTTCTGGTTGTCGCAGGAGCATGTCCAGTTGAAGCCGTAGGAGGTCTGACCGGACGCCGCGACGTGAACCGCTTTGCCGGTGTTTGCGGGCGGCAGGTGCTTGGTGTCCATGTAGACTCTGTCGCCGTCAACCAAAATCACATCTTCGGAGTAATCCGCCTGCTGCAGGCTGTGTCCGGCGTAAACTCTTTTTGCGATGGACATAGCGCGCGTTTCCTTTGCCGCGGCAGCCGGCTGTGAATAGGCGGCTGCGTTTTTGATGCTGACGGCGCCTGCCGAAACGGTGCCTGCGGCAAACACAGCGGTGAGTGCCATTGCGGCAGCGGTGATAAGAAGTCCTGCGCGTCTTTTTTTGTTGGTGTTATTCTTTTTCATTTTATTATCCCCTTTGAGTTAATCTTTATTATCAGTTGGTTTGTTGTTCCCTTGACTGTGACTAAAGTATATCAAATCGATAGGGACAAAATGAGGACAAAAAGGAAGCGTTTGAATAATAAAAAAGACGGTCAAAGAGCAATTTGCTGTCTGCTTGATGGCACTCAAATGGAAACTACGAGCTTTTTTATAATAGAAAAATATCTCCAATCCGTTAAAATACTAACATTTTGATTGTCATATGTTTCATTGCATTGCGTGAAATCACAAAATAGCAGCATATCACAATGTAATCGAGTAATATCAAACCTTTATGAAAAAACGCGTTTGCATTATTTTAAACTAATAATTTTTGCTCCCTTATCAATGAATAAATCATTCTCAATTTCTAAAATGATTTTACCATCTATGTCGAGATAGTCTACATATGTATTATTCCCTTCATTTCGGATAATCTGTAAACATCCGTCTATATATTGAGAATCGATTCTTTTTACGTTTTTTAACATTGAAGATATTGAAAAAACTTTATTCCCATTGAGATCATAAACATCTTCGCCCAAAACAATTCTTCCGTTAGCGATAATTGGATATGATTTTACTTTAGTTGGTTCTATAATAGTGTTCAAGTTTTCGTCGAGCATGGCAAAGTATTTGTTTCCGTCGCTGCCAATTAATGGTAATATGATTCTGCTTTCTGAATAGTACGATTCTAGTATTTTTTTATCGTTTAACTTATCAAGATATTGATCTAATTTTTTAAGCGTGCTAGTAGAAATATCATAAACGCCTAAACTAAATGTGCCATAGTTAATAGAGCCGCAAGATACTAAGAATTTATTGTCATGTACTTCGGTAACAGAAATGTTATCTTCAAATTCGTTTGCTAAACTAATTTCCTGTGTTAGTCCCTGTGTGTTAATGATTCTGACAGAGTCGGATGAATGGTCGTATATTTGATTATCACAATAAAATGACAGTTCAGCATCGTTTTCCATTTTGAGCCATTCTTTTGATAATGAAAAATAAAAATTTGTGTTATTGTTTTGAATAAATTCAAAGACTCCTTTGCCGCCATATTGTACTGTTGGAATGCTTTCATATGTAATGCTAGTTAGTGCATTTCTATTCTCGTCAAATATTGTGTATTCAAAGTAATTTGAATCAAAATTTGATACTGGTTTTTGTATTACAACACATCCGCCACCGTATGCGATACAGAATTCGTTAGATTTAGATAGTTGGTTATAATCTTTATGAGCTGGATGACAATATGGATATGTTCCGCATACATTTCCATCTTTTGTTACAACAGAAATTTTTAAATCTGATTCAAACATGCTTGTTCCGTTCGATGTACCGGAGAGAATGTAACAAAAGCCTTCCGAAAAACCATCTATAGCATCCACACCACTAACGGCATCATAAGTTTTAAAAACAATATTTCCGCTTTTGTTATAACATCCCCATAAATGTTCATTGTTTTCGTCAAACGTAGCCCAAGCTAAATCTTCAGAAAATGCTTTTGTATAAAACTTATTGTTTGTCAATTTTAATACAGTCTCATGGTTGTTTAATACTTTTGAACAACCTGAGACAGATATTGCACATAACAAAATCATAGCTAAACAAATTATTTTTTTCATGATAATTCCTCCTTTTAAATGTAGATTACAATAGGATATGTGTGTTAAGAATAGTTGATAAATAATTATACTATAATTAGATTGATAATACTAGAACAAAATTGCTCTATAATGTGGTTATGTTGCACTTGCTCTTTATTGCACTGTTCTAGATAATTTTTATCGGATTATCTAGAACCAATAATCATAGTAACCAACTTTGGTTTTTCATTCTTGAATCAATAATAATTCACATATTTTTTGTAATTCACACTAATTCATACTATAAGAAAACATAATGCTTTCGTTTGTTATTTCATTTCTTCCTATTATTCACTTTAAGAAGTTATTATACCTATAGGAATTATTAATACTATTGACTTAATTGCTATAAAGTGATATTATAATTTATGTGAAATTAATTGATAAAAGGTGGTCGTTCTATGTATTGTGTTAATTGTGGAAAAATGATTAGCAATAATTGTAAGTTTTGCCCTAGTTGTGGAACCAAAACAGATTTTTTTCAAAACAATCAGGTAAATAAAGTTTATCATTTTGAGTATTCTCAGTTGAGTGAAAAAAAATATAATTATCGAAGCGGAGTTTTTGGATTTACTGTGTTTCAATTCTTGTTATGTATCATCATGCTTTTTATTAGTGTTTTTTGTATCATAACAATGAATTCATGGAGCTTTATTACCTCGAGAACTAGTGATATTATTAGGATTCTTTGTTTTTTGGCTATAGTATATTTTGCTACACTTGTTATCTTAAAATTGTTAAAACTTATTGCAGTAAAAAATACGTATTTATTTGTCACAAATAGTGGTATTCAAGGGGTTGGGGGTTCTCCTTCGTATTTAGGGAATGTTAACGTTAACGTTTCGTATAGGGATATTACGATGGTTACCAATAAGTCAGGCCTGTTGATTGTGAATACTCATTCAGGTAACTATAAGTTTTTGTTGGAAAACAATCAGGATGCGGCAAATGATATTATAAGTAGAATGCAGTATAGATAAGTTTTTTAGCATTTTTATGGTCAGATTAGGTGCAAATACTAATTATTTACACTGTGGTTTCCTTAACTTGAAATCCTTCTTTAGAATTGCTTTTTTTCCCACTCAGTGTTGAGTGGGGTTTTAAAAATGTCTAAATTGATAATTGAACAATTAGATACTACTGAAATGCTTGTCAAAACGAAAAAATAAAGTATCCAAAAGGTTTTCAAGTATCACAAACACCTCAAAATTAATATTCGTTTGCTCTTTAGAGATGCCCTAAAGGACATTTCTAAACCAACCAAAAAAAGCGGAGCCGACCGGACAATGACCGGACAGCTCCGCTTTTGATATGTTTTGTTTTCAATTGGAAAGACGTGTGGCGTTGAGTTGATTGTCAACGGAGAGGCGCACCTTCTCCGGCTGACGCGTATTGTCGCTCGTGTTGTAGAGAATCGTGATATTGGATACGCCCGGCTCCTTGCCGAAGATGACAAAATCATACTGATGCTTGGAGAAGTTGTAGTTGCAACTGATGACGTAGTTCTGGTTGTCGCAGGAGCATGTCCAGTTGAAGCCGTAGGAGGTCTGACCGGACGCCGCGACGTGAACCGCTTTGCCGGTGTTTGCGGGCGGCAGGTGCTTGGTGTCCATGTAGACTCTGTCGCCGTCAACCAAAATCACATCTTCGGAGTAATCCGCCTGCTGCAGGCTGTGTCCGGCGTAAACTCTTTTTGCGATGGACATAGCGCGCGTTTCCTTTGCCGCGGCAGCCGGCTGTGAATAGGCGGCTGCGTTTTTGATGCTGACGGCGCCTGCCGAAACGGTGCCTGCGGCAAACACAGCGGTGAGTGCCATTGCGGCAGCGGTGATAAGAAGTCCTGCGCGTCTTTTTTTGTTGGTGTTATTCTTTTTCATTTTATTATCCCCTTTGAGTTAATCTTTATTATCAGTTGGTTTGTTGTTCCCTTGACTGTGACTAAAGTATATCAAACCGATAGGGACAAAATGAGGACAAAAAGGAAGCGTTTCATAATTTTTAAAAAAATATTTTGGCGCGCCAGAATTTGCTTGACATTGTGTGTACTATGGTGTACTATAATCGTATACACCTTGACAAGCGGTCACCGGAAAAGCTGTGCGCCTGTGAGCCGCTATGCAGTAAGAGGAAATCTGTGCGGCAAATCCCTGTCATTGGTATGGGAACGCTTTTTCGCAACAGATTTTTTAAGGAGGCTTTGCTGATGCCTGCGCGATGGATTGTTTATCCCTTGTTTTTTGTTTTGAAAGATTTTCTGATTGCATATCTGCTTGCCAAAATAGAAACGCCGAAAAAGCCGGAAATCGGTTGTTTACCAATAGGAGTGATCGCGTCTGTTTCGGAGCTTGCAGGCTTTTGGTTTATTCAAATGCTTACAGGCGAATCAACCGTGAGGCATTATGGGGAACAGTTTCCTGTGGTGGCTGCGGGCTTTGCCATCTCCGCGGCACTGTGCGTTCTTCTGTTATTCCTTTTGATATGGTCAAAAAAACAATTTTCAAAGGAAACGGCGGTTTTTGTGCTCGTTGTTTCGGCTGTCTGCGTTGCGCCTACCTGCGCACCGTATGTTTTATCGCTTACGATGGACAGCAAAACGCTTAATCCCTTGGTTTTGCTGTATTTTCTTTTGTTTCTTATTCCCGTTTCTGCTTCCGTTGTCATGACAAACATCGTGTTTCAGATTTATAAGCGATGCACACCGCAAAAGCAATTGACAGATTTTCGCAGCAAAGAAGTGAAGTGGTCATACATTGCAAAAATGATAGGGTGGGCTTTAACGTTTGTCGTTTGGTTCGTTGCTTCCTTCATTGCCGTGTGGAATAAAAAAAGCAGTATGGAAGTAAGCCTGTTTTGGCAGCTGGCGCCGTTCGTTTTCGCTGTTATCGTTCACTTCATTTATTTGTCCGAATCCGTATTTGAAATCAGAGAAGCCTCGCAAAAGCGCAATTTGATTTGGCTGGCACTGCTTACGGTTCTAAACGCGCCCTACAGTTTATTATTTCCCTTGTTAAGCCGTTTCGTGAATACGAAGCCGTTTTTTGCTTGGCTGGGAATCAATACGGAATGGCTGGGAATATGAGCGAGGCTTTTGTGGCGAAATCGCATGGATGCGGCAGCTGCATACGAGGCATGTATGCACCGATGTGATGGGGGAATGGATATATCCACCCAAGAAGCCACAGCACGCGGTTGTGACACGCTTTCCAAATTGCTGAAAGACAAAACAGAACAGAGCGCATGAAAACGGCATAACACACCAATAACACAGTTTTGCTTCTTGAACAAAAAACTCCCAAAAGTCGCTTAAACAGTGACTTTTGAGAGCTTTAGGCTGGTCGAGGTGACCTTTATAAACGGCATAAACAGTAGCTTTTTAGGGCTTGACTGTTTATTTGACAGTCTATTTTGAAATTACGCTATAGCGAGGTTGTTTGACCTCATGTATTCGTCGGCAATAGCGAGATGTTCGTTGCGGTATTTTTCGAATACAGAACAATAAATGTTCAGCGTAATCGAAATATCGGAGTGTCCCAGAATCTTCTGCAATACCTTTGCAGGCATTCCCGATTCAATACATCTCGTCGCATAGGTATGCCGGAGGCTGTGTAAATCAACCTTTCCAAACACAGTGCTATCAATGATATGGTAATCCTTCATTGCTTTTGTGTAGGAATAGTTGACCTGCATGGTCGTCACTAACTTGTTGTTGCTGCTCTTGAAAAGTAAGCCGCTTTTCTTATCACCGATAACCTCACGAAGAAACTCTATGATTTCATCGTTGACATACAATGTTCTGATGCCGGACTTCGTTTTTGGTTCGTTTATTGACGCGCCGCCAAAAACACCTCTTGAAACCGTCTTGTTGATGCGGATAGTCTTCTCGTTAAAGTTAATGTCTTCAACCGATAAAGCGCAACATTCACCGATTCTTATACCTGTAAAGACCGCAAGCAGCATTATATCGCTATAGAGTATATCGTTCTCTTTCAAAACTTTGAGTAATGCAGCTTGCTCGTCGATGGTCAAAGCCCTAACGGGGATTTGCTCCTGTTTGGACTTTGGACGCTTAAAATCGCGCATAGGACTTTCAAGTATGATCTTCTTACTGACCGCCTTTTTGAAAACAAAGGAAAGCAGTTGATACATTTTGTCAATACTTGACTGCGAATAATAAAGGTTCTTGATAAAGAAATCCTTTATCATTTTTTCGTCCATGTCCTGAATCTCATAGTCCGAAATGGCTGAAAGCATTTTCAACGTCGCCATCTTGCGGTCGTAGGTTGATTGCCTGACCTCGTTGAGTTCAAGCTGCTCGTTAAAGAGCATTTCGGCAAAATCGTAGA
>CAMJOD010000019.1 GCA_946407465.1 uncultured Clostridia bacterium | reverse complement strand
AGGGGACGGTACCATCACCTTCCCCTTTCTTATATAATATGATACCCTCTCTCGCGCAGGACGGCGAGGGCTCTTTGCAGATTCTCTTTTTTGACAAGAATGTAGTCGGTGTTGTAGGTCGAAACCGCGAACAGACCGATTTTGTTTGCGGCGAGAATGCCGGAGAGCTCGGAGAGAATCCCGACCAACGAAAAGTCGAGCGTTCCCTCAACGCGAAAGCCGCGCCAGCCGTCCTCACGCGCGGTGGTGCGGACGGGCGTGTCGGCGGTTCGGCAGACGAGAGAGATTTCTTCGTCGGTTTTGGCGATGAAATAAAACGGCTTTGTCAGGTCGAGCGCCGCGGCGTCCGCCGTCTTGCAGACCGTCAGGTCGCAGAGCAATACCTTTAGATTCATTTTTAGTCCCCTATTTAAAATACCGCTTCCACACCGCGACGGCATTGGAATTGGCGAGCTTTTGCTCCACGTCGATTTCTGCCGGACAGATGGCGTGGCAGGAGAGCGACTTGGAACAGCCGCCGTAGATATTCTTTTTGTAGAGCGCGCTCAGCTCCTGCGGCTTGTCCTTGGTGAGCTGCGAGAGGACGCGCGAAACCGGCACAAACGCAGCCGCGCCGTAAAAGCTGCCGTCCGCGCAAAAGTTCGGACAAACCTCCAGACAGCAGCCGCATTGCAGGCAGCGCGACGCGTCGTAGCTGAGGTCTGCCGCCTTTTGGGAATGGTGCGCATGCTGCTCGAGCCAGTTGTGAATGGCTTTGAGGTTCTCCATCATGACGCTTCTGTCCACAATCAGGTCGCGCACGGTCGGGAATTTGCGCAGCGGCTCCAACAGGAGCTTTCCATTTTTACATTCGCCGAGCTTGACGTCGCACGCAAGGCGCGGCACACCGTTGATGCGCATGGCGCAGGAGCCGCACTTTTTTTGCAGACAGCTGCACTGCCAGTGGATAGTGCCCACCGGCTTGCCGTTTGTGTCGCACAGTCCGTCGGCGGTGTTCAGCTCGGTGAGCAGCGTTGCCACCGTGTCCTCGGGCTGCGCTTCAAAGGCGATGGTTTGGCGGTAGGGTGCGGACACAGCGTCCGCCTGCCGCAGGATTTCTATTAATAATTTCATTCTGTTTCCTTTGGAATATCTCGGTAAAACACGTTTGTACGGTTGACGACGGTCTGCTTTTGACAGGCAGGGTCGGTGTCGGGATAGTCGGTGCGCCGGTGTGCGCCGCGGCTCTCCCTGCGTAACAGCGCGCACTGCACCGTTGCCTGCGCCAAGCGCAGCAGCCGCGCTTCGGCTGCGTTTTGCGCTGACGGTTCCAGTGCGTTCAGCTCGCTTTGCGCCTGCAAAAGCTCGGATTCACAGCGCAGGATTTTGAGATACCTGCCGAGAATGTTGCTGACTGCGGCGCGAAAACGCGGCGAAGCCTCTCTGTATATGTCCGCGCACGGCGCAATCGGGTCAATGGGCTGCGCTTCCTGCAAAACGGTTTGCGCCGCCGTCTTGCCGCCGTACACTGCGCCAAGGAGCGAGTTGCCGCCCAGCCGGTTGGCGCCGTGGTACTGACAGGCACATTCGCCTGCCGCGTACAAATTCTTGCAGGAGGTGCGGTGCGCGGCGTCTGTCCGGATGCCGCCCATAAAATAATGAATACCGGGCGACACCGGAACCGGCTGACGCTGCGGGTCGATGGCGAGATAGTGCATGACCTGCGCGCGCAAGTCCGAGAGCCGCGACTGCCAGACCTTTTTTTTGATGCCGGTCATATCGAGCCAAACCTGTTTTTCACAGTCGTCCCTTGCGGTCACGGCGACCATTTCCGCCGAAACCACATCGCGCGGCATGAGGTTTTTCAGCTCGGGATATTTTTCTTCCATAAAATACCACGGCTTGCCGCTGCGGTTCACAAACAGCCTGCCGCCCTCTCCCCTTGCGGCTTCGGTGATAAGCAGGCGCTTGCCCGAGATGCCGATGGTGGTGGGATGGTACTGTATCATTTCGAGGTTTGCCAGCTCCACGCCCTGTTCGAGACAGAGCGCGGCGACCTCGGCGGTATTCTGGGTGGTGCCGGTGGTGAGTCCCTCAAACAAACCGCTCATGCCGCCGCAGGCGAGAATCACGCTGCCGCTGAGGGTAATGTTTTGCCCCGAAAACGTGTCGGTGACGGTCACGCCGCGGCAGGTGTTGTTTTCTATATGCAGGGTGTTCAGACGGTGATGCGGCAAGCGTTTCACCAAGCCCCTGACCTCATACTTGCGCACCTCGTCAATCAGCGCGGTCATCAGCATTTTGCCGGTGCTGCTCTTGACAAAGGCGGTGCGCTTTTTCTTTTGTCCGCCGAAATTGCGCTGGATAATGCCGTTTTGATTGGTCGAAAAGGGCACGCCGAGGGCGTAGAATTTTTCGACAATCGCCGGTGCGCCTGCGCACAGACCGCGCACCGCATTGGGGTCGGCGAGAAAAACGCCGCCGCGCATGGTGTCCGCCACGTGATTGGCAACCGAATCGTCCTCGCCCATGGTGTTGAGCGCGGCGTTGATGCCGCCCTCCGCCATGACCGACTGCGCACGCTCGGACGCCTGCGCCGACACCAGCGTGCAGGCGGTTCCCTGTTCGGCAAGGGTCAGGGCTGCCGACAGTCCGGCAAGTCCCGCGCCGATAATCATAATACTCATAGCTGCCACCTGATATAATAAATGATAAAGCCTGCCGCCATAAACAGCAGCGCCGCCGAAATGTAGAACAGAATGTCGCCTGCTGCCGGACGGAGCTTTTTGACGCCCAACGTGATGAGCATGGGCTTGACGTTGGTAATAATGTGTACGGCTATGCTGAGCAAAAACAAGATTTGCGTTATCAAACGAAAGACGTCGAACGGCACCAGCCGGAACACGCCGCCGGAATTGATGCCGAACGCCGTGGTGTGAAAGATTATCAGCACCAAAATCAGCACGCCGCTGATTCTTCTCGCCCAAAAGAGGCGGTTTTGTCTGACATAGGGCGCCTTGGTTTTTGCCATGATGACGACAGAGCGCACCGTCAGCCCGACGGCGATGACCGCGTGCGCGATAATCAGCGCGAGCATGGAATGCGACAATATTTTGGAAACGATGGGCGCGATATTCATCAGATTGAGCGCGCCGAGAATACCGTGTACCACAAACAGCGCCAGCGCCGCCATGGCGAGTATTCCGTTTAATCTTCTCATTTTACACCTGCTTTCGGGCTGTCCGTTTTTTGGGAGCGCCCTTCTATTTCAATTCAATCACCGGATGCTTGTTCGCGTCCAGACGGGCGAGCAAATCCTGCATATCGCCTGCGGAAATGTCCACATCGCCCAGCGTCGGCGAAAGTGAGCCATACTGTCCCCTGACGCCGATTGCGGAGCCGTTTCCTCTCACCACTCCGGCGGACGACAGACCGCTGCCGTTGTGCTCGATATAAATCGTGGCGTAGGTGGTGCCGTTGGTGAGGCCGTTGCCGATGTTGTCGTAATGCGTGCCGGACGGAATGAAGCTGCGCTCCAAAATGCAGTTGTAGTAGGACGAGGACGTGTCGTCCACCACGCAGGTGTCGCCCGTGACCCTGTAGTAATTCAGGTTGGTAGAAACCGCCTGACTGCACAGCACCACGCCCAGCCGGTGGACGCCCTTGGGCGAGGTGGCGCTGCCCTCGGTGGTGTTGCCGATGCCGTTTTTGCCGACCGTGGCGTTGTAGGCAGCCACCTGCGACCAGTCGCCGTCCTTCCACTCATACAGCACCGCCTTGGCGGAGGAGCCGGACGCCGTGACCGTGAGCTTTTGAGAATACTCATAGGGACTCGTCTCGGAGCCCTTGGAAATATAGAGCGTTACCGTGTCGCCCTTTTTGAGCTGTGCGGCGCCGTCGGGATTCTGGGAGATGATGTTCCCCTTTTTGATGTCGCCGCTGAACGCGTACTTTTCCTCAATGCGCAGACCGAGCGCCGTGAGCTGTTTTTTGACGTCGGCGAGCGGCAGGTTGCGGCAGACGGGCATGGTGACAAGGTCGGCTTTTGGGTCGCTCGTCACCTGTGTGACGGGAGCCGTGGTTCCTTCGGTGCCGCTGACTTCGGAGACGGCGCTGCTCTCGCTTGGCGCAGGGCTCGGCTTGTCGGAATTTATCATCAGGATAACCAGCACCACCGCCGCAATCACGACCGCGGCGGCAACAATCGCGGTAACAATCACCGGCGTCTGCGTATTTTTCGGCTTTGGCGGCACCGGCTGCACCTCCGGCGCCGGCGGCATGATTTTTTGCACAGGCGGCATGGGCGGCGTATAGACCTCCGCGTTCTGCGTGGCGTTTTTGTCCTGCGTGCGCACGGTGTCTCTGAGGCTGGCGCCGCATCTGTTGCAAAATGTCCAATTGCCGACGGCGGCGCCGCAGCCCGGACATTTGTTGCCGTCCGACGGACGCACATCCACCGGCGGTGCGTTTGTTTCATCTAATTTGGCGCCGCATTTGCTGCAAAACAAGTGGTCTGCCTGTTCACTGCCGCAACGGGGACAACGCTTCATATAACTCAACTCCTTAATATGTGAGAACGGTGGAACTGACGGGAAAATCAAAATAGGTGTTTGGATAGGGCTCGTCTGCAAGCGTAAAGTCCCACCATTCGGTGGCGCAGGCGTCAAAGCCGTTGGCGAGCATGACGTCGCGCAGGAGCATGCGGTTTTGGTGCTGCTCCCCGGTGACGCCGTCATAGTACGGGTGCGAGACCTCGTCAAAGAAGTCAAAGCTGCCGCCCATGTCCAGCTCCTCGCCGGTCTGCGCGTTCACCAAGGTCATGTCCACCTTGCTGCCGCGGCTGTGTCCGGAATAGGCGGCGATATAACCCAAATCGAACAGCGCCGCCTTGTCTGTCGAGGGATAAAACTCCTGCTTCATTTTGGCGTCCTGCGCGTCCTCCGCCCACGCCGCAAAGTGCGCGACCGCGCGCTGCGGACGGTAGGCGTCAAAAATCTTAATCCGGCAGCCTGCTTTTCGAAAATCGTCCGCCGCGTTTTTGAGCGCAAGGGCGGTCTCCTCGCTGAGCAGCGCCAGCGGCTCCTCGTAGCCGTCGATGCGCGTGCCGACAAAGTTGTGACCGGAATAGTAGCGAATGTCCGTCACCGCGTCGGGAATCACATCCGTGACCGAGACAAAACCGGTGGCGTCATATATATCATCGGGATTGGAGCGCACATGGCGGACAACATATGCCGTCGGCGCTTGGGTGACGGGAGCGGCTGCCGTGCTTGCGGCAGTCGGCTGCACGGCGGTCGTTTCGATTGGTGCCGCCGTTTTGTTTTCTATAACCGGTTCGCTGTGCGTCTGACAGCCGCACAAAACCGTCAGCGCCGCCAAGAACGTGACAGCGGCGCTCCATATAGCTTGTTTCATCATACACTCCGCTCAATACGGCGCGGCAAAGGTCAGACAGGTGTCCTCGCATTTGCCCGGTTTTGCGCCGAGAATCGTCAGCCTGACATATTCCGTATCGACCGGCATGTCCAGCTTGATGTTCTGAATCGTTTTTCGCATGGAGCTGTCGTAGACCTTCAAGTCCGCGACGGCGGAGCTGCCATCCGAAAAGTCCAGCTTTATTTTTGAAATCTTGCTGTTATAGTCGTATTGGTCTGCGCTTCCTGCATAGCCGTTGACAAGATACAGCCCCGAAACACGCTGTCTGGACGGCAGGTCGAGCTGAATCCACTCTCCCTCGCCGCAGCCTGCCGCGTTCTCAACCCAACAGGTGTCGTCATTGCGGAGCACGTTGGAGGGAGCGTAGCTGTGACCGGACTGGTCGGGCAAAACCGAAGCGGCGCTTGCCGCAGAAAACCGCGTGGCGCTTTCCGCCGGAGGCTGCACCTCAGTCGGCGGCGCCTGTGTCGGCGCGAGAGTCGGCAGGGTGCTTGGCGCTGCGGCGTCCTTGGCTGACGGCTTTTGCAGCACCAGCACAAGGAGCACGGCGGCGGCTGTCAGCAGCACGCCTGCCACCACTGACATAATGATAATCGGCAGAGCAGAGCCGGATTTTTGGCGGACAGGCGCCGCGTAGGCGCGCAAATCAGCGCCGCAGCGCCCACAAAACCGCTGTCCATCGGCTTTGGCTCCGCAGTTCGGGCAGTTCCACATAACACGTTCCTCCCAAGAAAAACAAATTCTTCTTCTATTCTACCTAAAACAGCGCGGAATTGCAACACTTTTTTGCCCAATACGATTAAAAAGCAAAACCGCATGGCAGACTGCCGCGCGGTTTTGGTTGGCTATTCTGTTTTTTCCGGCTCCGACCGGACAAAGGTGACGGTGTAGCCGTCATAGAGCACGTCGATGGCCGTGATGCTGCCCTCGGTGCGCGTGAGCTCAAACGCGGTTTTGGTGCCCTCGTCAAAGGTCACGTCCGCCTTGTCGCCGTTGATTTCGTACTTGCCGGAGTGGGTGCCGTCGGACGGGTCGCCGGGACGCAGCCAAAGCTCAAAGCCGTTTTCACCGTCAAAGGTCAGCTTGCCCTGATACTGCGAATAGCGCACGTTGTAGACCTCGCGCACGTCCACCTCGTCGCCGCTGGCGTTGAGGGCGCTCAGGGACTTCCATTCGGTGTTGCGCAGCACATGCTTGGCGCTCTCGGTGTGGGCGTTAATCACCAGCAGCACAACCGCTGCCGCGCACACCAGCGCCACGGCGGTTCCGATGATGATTTTGAGCAGGCGCGGTTTCTTTTTTGTCTGATTTTGTGCCGGTTTTTTTGTATTCTTTGCCATTTTACTTCTCCACATATGTAACCTTGTAGCCCTTTTCCCCTACCGTGTGATAAATCACTGTGAAGCGCCGCGGCGTTTTGCCGTCGGATTTCCACTCCGTCACGGTGATTGCCAGCTCTTGGTCGGGATAGGCGATTGCCGTTATTTTGCCGTTTTCGATTTGATAGACGCCTGCCCTGCCGGACAGGGTATCGCTGAAGGTGCCGTCGTCCGAAAAGGTGAACGCGGCGCCGGAATAGCCCGTGCCGAACAGCTCGCGCAGATGCACATTGGCGCCTGTCTGCACGTCCTCGGCGCGTGAATCGGGCTTGTAGGCAGCGTTGAAGGCGGCGGCTTTGTCCTGTGCCGCGGGCAGACTGATGGGAACAACGGTCGTCGTCTCATGCAAATCCGCCTCCACCGGCTCAGATGCCGGCACGGCGGTTTCGGCTGCGGACGGCTGCGCCGGTGCGTCTGCGTTGTCCGCCGCGAACCGCACCGCAAACACAATGGCTGCCGCGATTGCCGCCACTGCCATTGCCAAAAGCAGCGCCTTGTAGGTTTTTTTGTTCATATCAGGATTCTCCGCCTCCGGCTGCCTCCGCCTTGAGCTTTTTGATGACGCTCTTTTTGACCATCTTTCCGTTAAAATAGACGTATTCGTCATCGGGAATCGACTCGTCCAGCTCAAATTCGCGCACCTGCGCCAAAAACGCCGCGCGGCTCTGCTCTTTGTCGGGCTTGGTCTGCGCCTGAATTTTTTCATTGACAGCCTGCGTCTGCGCGGACTTGTCGGTAATCATGGCGTACATGCGTTCATAGACTGCCGCGTGAATGATAAACGCCGCGATGGCAGGCACGAACAGCGCCAGCAAAAGCGCGGTGACAATCACAACGGCGACGCGGCTGCCGTAGCAGGCAATCAGCAGCGTCATGGAAATGACCGTGAGGAAGAACAAACCCAGCAGAGCGATGAAATTCTTTTTCAGCTCGCCGTAGCTCATCAAAAAGCTGTTCTTGTAGATGTAGCGCATGGGAATGTCAAAGGTGACGGTCATGGCAGGCAGATAAAAGAACATGAACAGCAAAAACAGCATAATGAGAATGGTGATAATCAGCGGTCCCATAAAGATTGCGTTTGCCGAAATGAGCTTTAGATAGATGTTGAACGAAACATAGCTGAACACCACCGCCACATAGAGCACCGCGCCGTGAACCAAAAAGCGGAGAAAATTCTCCCTGACGCCGGAGATGAAGCTGCGGAACACCGGTGTTTTTTCCTCGCCCGAGGCGATTTTTATCGTCACCTTCACCACGCCGGCATAGAACGGAAAAATCGGAATCAGCGCCAGCAGCAGCACCAGCCGCGACTGCTCCGCCGTGACGGGCAGCAGCTGTGAAATCCAATAGAACAGCGCCGTGAACGCCGCCATGGGAACGGCAAACAGCAGGTTGGTGAGTATGAGACGGTGAAAGTTGCGGAATAATTTGGAAAAGACCGCCGAAATGGGCAGTGTTTCCGTTTGGGACTGCGAAGCCATTTGTACCTCCTCGCCGCAAGGCTGCGGCTAAAACTGAAACGTACCCGCAAAGAGCGTCCACAGCAGCGCGTCGAGCACCGACGCAAAAAAGGTGACGCAGAGTGCGGAAAGAAAGTGCGCTGTCAGGCGCAGCAGCATCTCCTTGGGAGACGCCGCGGAGAGTTGTCTGCCGAACAGCGTCAGCAGAGCGCCGCGCGAATAGGCGCACGCGTGGCGCACAAAGCCGGTCAGCGCCGCGCAGAACAAAAATGTTCCGGGCAGCAGCACCAGCAGATAGAAGCCGGCGCCGCTTACGCCGTGCGACAGACAGAGATAGCCTGCCGTTACGCCGGTGCCGAAGCCCTTGAAGCAGACGACCGCCGCCAAAAAGGGAATCCCCCAAGGCGCCAGCCCCAGCAAAAAGGCGCCGAACAAAAAGATAAAATCCGATGCAAAGCAGGCGCAAAAGGTACCGGCGGCACCCTGCGCAAGCCTTGCGTCAAGGTTGGTGGTGAATAAAAAGTCGAGCGAATGAAGCGTTTTGGCGTCGGCGTGCCGCGCATAGACAGCGCCGAGCACCAGCCCTCCCAGCAGCAGCGCCGCAAACGCGAGCAGCAGCCCGTGCCGCCGCACCAGCGCGCGAAAATCAGGCAGCCGCAGTCTGCCGCGCGTCATACCGAACGATAATACAATCCCTTTCATCAAACATTCCTCCTACGTTTGTCCGTAGTTAAGGGTATGCCCGATAAATGAGAATTATTCTATAGAATCAAAGCGGAGTTTTTAATTTGGAATTTGGAATTTGGAGTTTGAAATCACGAATTAACAATCAAGCTCCCTATTGATTCATTCGGGTCGCCGCGGCATCGAAAGCACCGCGCTGTCCGTCCCGACCACCTCTCAACTCTTAACTCTTAACTCTTAACTCTCAACTCTAATCGCTCCACGCTCATTGCGCATGAAGAATTATGAATGATTCGCAAGCTCCTCCGCGCGTTTGGTGCAGGCTTCCATTGCGGCGGTGACGCCCTCAACAAATCCGTGCGCACGCAGCTGCTCCAGCGCGGCGATGGTGGTGCCGCCCTTGGAGCTGACCTTTTCGATGAGCACGTCGACGGAGTCGCCGCTGTCGCGCAGCATGGCAGCGGAGCCCTCGAGCGTGGCGCAAATCAGGTTCATCGCCTGTTCGCGGCCGATGCCGCAGCTCTCGGCGTAATCCGCCATCGCCTTGGCAAAGAGATAGATATAGGCAGGGCTGGAGCCGTTGACGGCGATAATCTCGTTCATGTGCGCCTCGTCGATGTACTCGCAGACGCCGCTGCCGGCAAACATGCGGTAAACCAGCTCCCTGTCCTCCTCGCCGATATTCTCGGACGGACAGAGCGCGGTCGCTCCCTTTTTGAGCAGGAGCGGCGTGTTGGGCATGACGCGCACCATCGGGCAGTCGCAGCCGAGCGCCGCTCTGACGCTGCCGATTGAGATTCCGGCGGCAATCGACACAACGGTCTTTGATGCGGTGATGACGGGCTTGACCGCCGCCAGCACCGCGGGATAGCTCTGCGGCTTGACTGCGAGCACAATAATATCACTCTCCTGCACCAAATCAGCCGTAGAAGCGCATACCTCGACGCCGTTTTGCGCCATCAGCGCGCACTTTTCGGGGTCGGTGTCAAACACGCCGAGACCGGCGGCGCTGCCGTTTTGGGCGATAAGTCCCTTGATAATCGCGGTTGCCATATTGCCCGCGCCGATAAATCCTATTTGTTTCATATTAATCCTTTCTATCCGATTCCAAAGCCGCTGTTTTTGGCGCAGCGGAAATACATGCCGTATTTGTTGCGTTTGCCGTCTACGGTATAGTCGCCGTAGAAGTACGTCTCCACCTCGTCCACACGCTGCCACAGCAAGCCGTAGTAGCAGCTGCCTGCCGCGTGGTGATATTGCAGCATGCGCTGCGTAAAGGCGGATTTGTTGGTGTCGGCGAGGTCGCAGGCACTGCCGAACGGCGTTACGTAGGTGTGGTAAACATAGCCGGTGGTGCCGTTTGCGAGACGGATACGGTACCATGAGCCGTTGTGGAGCGTCGCGTCCACAAAGGTGAAGCCGGTGTTATATCCCATGTTGGTGACAATCGCGTAGCTTGAGCCGGCGCCGGAGCGCAGGTTGACGTCGGAGGCGTTGACATAGCCCGAGCCGCCTGCCCTGACGGTGCCTCCCGAGGAGGAACCGAACATGGCGCTGCTGAACAGCTCGTCATTGACCAGCGCATAAGGACCGAGGTTGTAGGCAAAGCATACCAGCGCGTCAAATTGATACTGATTGCACTTTGCGTTGTGCGAGAGCAAAAAGTCGTTGGTGACGCTTGTGTAGGGACCCTCGTTGGTGGTCTGGCAGAGATAGGCAAACGCCTCCGCTCTGGTGAGGTGGTTGTAGAACTGCTCGTTCTCCCAAATCACCTTGCCGTGACCGATGGACGGGTCGCCGGTGATGTAGTCGTCGGTCAAATCCGGCAAAAAGCCCTCAAACGATGCAATCATGTCGAGCACCTCGTTGCTGGCGCGGCGCTCGCCTGTTACGGTGGCGGAATAGTCGGAGGCACTGCTGACAAGCACCTCTCCCTCGCCGTTTTCGGGCGTGGTGGCATAGCCTGTGGAAGCGGTTCTGGCATACGCCTGCACGTTCCACAAGCCGACTGTGGAGAGCGTGCGGCTGCCTGTCCAGATGTAGTTGTCGCCGTCGCTGACCTTGGAGGTCGCGTTCACCGTGTAGGAGGTGGTGCCGTTGGAGACGACAAACTGCACGGCGGTGCGCTTTTTGTCCGTAATCGCCTTGAAGCTCACCGTGGTGTTGCGCGGCGCACTGTTGGGGCTGGCATAGACAAAGCGAATGCTGTCCGGCTCGGTGACGTGGAGCAGACAGGCGGAGGCACCGTTTGCGGTGGAGGCGATAATAGTGGCATAGCCGCTCGCCTTGGCGGTGACAACGCCGTCCTTCACCTCGGCAATATCGTTGTTGGAGGACGACCAGTCGGCGTTATAGCCGTCGGAGGAGAGCAGCAGCGACTTGCCTGCCGCAATCGTGTCCTCCGTCAGGGAGATACCGGGACCGTAGCCGCTGCGAATCGTGACGGTACAGCTCGCCGAGGAGACAGAATTTGCCGCGCGAATCACGGTGGTGCCTGCCGCCTTGGCGGTGACAACGCCGTTTTGGTCAACGGTGGCAACGCCTGTGTCGGAGCTGCTCCAGCTCGCGCCGGACGCGCCGGTCACAGGCAGGGCGTAGCGGACGCCGGTGTAGGTGGTCACAGCGGAAACGCCGAAGCGAATCGTGCCGCCGGGCGCCGGTGTGGGTGTGGGAGAAGCGGCGGTGACATGCACCAGACAGGTGGAAGCGCCGTTTGCGTTGTAGGCGCTGATGGTGGTGTAGCCCTCGCCCTTTGCGGTAACGGTGCCGCCCGAAACCGTGGCAACCTGCGGATTGGAGGAGAACCAGCTCACGCCTGCCGCGGCGGTCAGTGTGGCGGACTGCCCGAGAGCGAGCGTGATGCCGGAGGAGGAAATATTGGTGGAGGTGCCGTTGAGCACCGTGATTTTGGCTGAGGAAATCTGACTGCCCGACCTGGCGGTGAGCGTGCAGCTGCCTGCACCTCTCGCCATCATGACGCCGCTGTCGCCAATCATGGCAACCGAGGTGTCGGAGGTTGACCAGCTGACAGTATCGGCGCCGGTCGCCCAAAAGGCGTACTGACAGCCGGTGTAGGTCGTCACCTGTCTTGCACAGAGCTGAATGTCGGAGGTCAGCACACTGTCGGTGACATGCACCAGACAGGTGGAAGCGCCGTTTATGGTGTAGGCGCTGATGGTGGTGTAGCCTGCCGCGAGCGCCCTGACGGTGCCGTCGCTGACGGTGGCAACCGCCTTGTTGGAGGAAAACCAGCTCACGCCTGTTGTCTTGGCAATCAGCTTGCCGGTGGTGCCGGTGAGCAGGTTCATGTCCTGCGGCGAAATGCCGGTGGCGGCGCCGTCGGATACGGTAAAGCGGCACTGCGCGGTCGCGCCGTTGTCGGAGACCGTGACCGTGGCGGTGCCTGCCCTTTTGGCGGTGACAACGCCGTTGCCGTCAACGGTGAGCACAGAGGTATCGGAGCTGCTCCAAACGGGGCTGACGCCGCCGGTGAGTCCCAGCGCATACCGGCAGCCTGTGTAGGTGGACGCCTTTTCGGCGCTGAGCTTGAGCGAGGAAACCGGCTGCGGCGACGCGGTGACGTGTACCAGACAGGTGGACGCGCCGTTTGCGTTGAAGGCGCTGATGGTGGCATAGCCCGGGTGCAGCGCACGCACAACGCCGCCGGTGACCGTGGCAATCGTGCTGTCAGACGAGTACCAGTAGACCTGTCCGTTCGCCGTCAGTCTGCCGGTGCCGCCGACGCTCAGCGTGAGCGCCGCGGGAGAAATACCGGTCGAAACACCCTCGCTGATTTTGACAATACAGCTGCCGCTGCTGCCGTCCTGCGACGCCTTGACGCTCACGGTGCCTGCCTTTTTGGCGGTCATCACACCGTTTTGGTCGATAACGGCGACGGAGGAATCGGAGGTGCTCCACACCGGATTGGACGCGCCCGTCTGCGAAAAGGCGTACTGACAGCCCACATAGGTGCTCGCCGTCATGGAATCGAGGCGAATGGTCGGCGCCTCGCCGACGGAGACATAGTCGCGCATCACATAGCCGCTGCGGTTGCCGGCAAGCTCGCGGATTTTGAGCCAGTTGCCGTTGAACAGCGCGCCCTCCTCAAAAACAATGCGTGTGTTTTTGCGCAATACCGAGACAATGGAGCTGCTTTGAGACGCAGCCGAACGCAGATTCACATAATCCTCGGTCACATAGCCGCTGCCGCCGCTGACAATCGTCTCCGCCGCGTTGGCGGAAAACATGGGAATCGCAATCAGCAAAACCGAGCCGATAATGGCGGCGCAAAGGATAATACATAAAACGCGTGCAAAAATTTTTGATTTCAAGTTATCACCCTTCTTTCAAAACTTCTTTTTCGTGGTTAGCTGTCAGCTCACAATGATTATGTTAACAATTCTTAATTCGTAATTCTTAATTCATAATTCGTACTCTTAACTCTTAACTCTTAACTCTTAACTCTTAACTCTCAACTCTCAACTCTCAACTCTCAACTCTCAACTCTCAACTCTAAAATCAAAACCTCACTTTTTTCCAAACATGGCGCCGCGCAGTCTTTGCACATAGAACTGCACAAACACGCCGATTGACCAGTCATAGAGCAAAAAGAAAACATTGCCGATAAGCAAAAACACATACGGCACATAGACGCCGAACAGCGTAAACTCCTCGGCAGGAACGGCGAGCAGCAGGGTCGCAATAAAAAACGAGCCGACAGCCGCCGCGTTGAACAACGCGTATTTGACAAGCCACAGAATGATTCTGTTGGAAATATGCCGCTCCAAAAAATTTTTGAGAATGGGATAGTAGCCGAACAGCAGCGCGAACAGCACGACCGCCTCCTTGTCGCCCGAAACGAAGAACGACAGCACAGCCGCCACGCCGTACACGCCGAACGCCCACTTGCAGCCGTATTCCAAAACGACCGCCACGGTGAGCATGCCGGCAAGACAGGGCACGGCGTAGGTGCCGACGCGCACCAGTCCCGTCAGCAGCATGAGAACGGTTTCGAGCGCGGCGACAGCCGCACAGAACGCCAGCCTGAACGCCGGCTTTTGCATGGTGTTACGCTTCATATCAGCAGCCCGTCCTGCAGCAGCTGCACAGGCAGTCCGCGCACATATACGCCGCGCAGATGTCGCAGCAGGTGCAGCCGGTGCTGCCCACATTGCCGCGCTGCGAGGTGTTGTAGCCGCCGTAGTTGTAGGTGCGCTGACCGTTCATGTTATTGAGCGCCGCGCGGTATTCGGTGTTGTTGGGATCCATGTTGCAGGCGGTGTTAAAATACATGTTTGCCTGGTCGCTCCAGCCCTTGCGGAACGCGCACATGCCCTTGAGATAATGCCACTCCGCCGTGCGGCTGCCCTCGGGTGTGGAATCGAGAATCTGCTCCGCTTCCTGAATCATGTTGCGCTGAATGTAGATGCGCACGCTGTAGAACTGCGAGGTGGAGCCGTTGGAGCTGTAGCCGCCGGTGTTGCCGGCGGTGCTGCCGGTGCCCTTTCCCTTTTGGCGCATGCGGTTGATTTCGTCATACGCCTCGTTGACCTCTTTCATCTTTTGCTCCGCGACATCCGCCAGCGGACTGTTGGCGTAGTTGTCGGGATGGTATTTTTTTGCCAGCTCGCGGTATGCTTTTTTGATTTCTTCGTCGCTCGCGTCGGGAGAAACTCCCAACACCTCATATGGATTCGTCATGCTCTTCCTCCTGTTTTCCAAAAACCACGCTGTTTTGCTTTGCCGGAAAGCCAAAGCGCAGCATGTTGTCAAGTATTCCCTTAAAATCAATGATTGTTATCAATTGATAGGCGTCGGCGGCACGCGCCAGCGATTGGTTCAGGGTGGCGGTTTGGTATGCCCTGAGGTCGTCGCCCGTGTAGTGCGCAAAGGGATTGAAGCCGCCTCTTTTTTTGTCGTCGTCCAAGTCGTCGGCGGCGTCCATCAGATAAATCCAGCGCCCGATTTGGTAGCCAAATTCATAAAAAACCCGCTTTTGCATGTCGTCCTGCGCTTCGAGCCGCAGCACGCTGCCGAGCATGTCTCCCGTGGGATGTGCCGCCGCGTCTATGCCGCAGGCGCTGTCCTGCTCCGTCTGCCGCTGCGCCTGCATCATCTGCGCCGCGAGCGTTTCGAGCTCAGGATAGTTCCTTGCCGCTTTTTTGTGCCAGCGGCTGAAAAACGGCTTGACCAGCCGCACCAAAAGGCGCTTAAAAAAGCCGCTGTCGGACAAATCGTCCTGCAATTTGTAGAATGCCGAAATCACCGAAAACGCCGCCGCCTTGCTGTAGGCACTGTCCGCACAGCGCGCAAAACGGCATTTTTTGAGCGGATTAAAGGTACACCTGCCGTTGTCAAAGCCCTCGCAGGAACGGCGCAGCGACATCAGCAGCATGGCATAAAAGGTGCAGTCGTAGCTCAGGCTCAGACGCGCGAGAAAGGAATAGTCTCTGCCCATCTGCCTGCACAGTCCGCAGTAAACGGATTGGTACGCTTCCCACTCGCGCACCAGCAGCTCGCTCTTTTGAACCTGCAAATAACCGAACATAGGCATCCTCTTTTTTGACATATTTATTTTATTATACACCATTTTTGCCAAATAAGCAAGTGCAGACAAGGCGTTATGATTCCGCAGCGGAATTATACATATATAATTTTATGATATTATATCAATGTGAAGCTTATGTGACAGAAACGGCAGGATATTATGAACGTTTATGACTTTGACAAAACCATCTACAACGGCGACTCCACAGCGGATTTTTATCTCTTTTCGCTCGGGCGTCACAAGCGGATTTTGCTGCTTGCCCCCATGCTCCTCGGCGCGGCGCTGCGGTTCTACCTATTCAAGAAGGGCACCAAAACGCAGTTCAAGGAGGTGATGTACCGCTTTTTGCAGCACTGCGACACCGAACGCGACGTCGCGGACTTTTGGCAGAAAAACGCCTGCAAAATCAAGCGGTACTATCTTGAACAGCAGCAGCCCGATGATGTGATTATCTCGGCGTCACCGGTGTTTTTGCTCGCTCCGATATGCGGGCAGCTCGGCATCAGGCACCTGATAGCGTCCGAGGTGGACGCGCACACCGGCCGCTGCACCGGCGAAAACTGCCACGGCGCCGAAAAGGTGCGCCGTTTTCGGGAACAGTTCGGCGACGCGGTGATAGACGCCTTCTACTCCGACAGCCACAGCGACGACCCGATGGCGGCGATTGCGCAAAAGGCGTTTTTGGTGAAGGGCGAGGCATGCACGCCGTGGAAGCTTTAGCGAAAGAGGAGAGTTTAATTTGGAATGTGGAATTTGGAATTTGGAATGAAGGGTCGGCAACGTGACGTTGCATCCAATCCGCGAATCGAACGTCAGACAGAAAGATAACCGGTATGCCCGCGTTATGAAAAGCAATAGCGACATACGTTTTAGGCAGCACACTGTAATAGTTTATGATAATGTCAAGGAAATACGGCAGCAAACCTTTCCTCTCATCCAATTATGCATTTCGCGTTATGAATTACGAATTGAATTTCACACAAAAACAGACCGGCTCACACCGAGCCGGTCTTGCTTTTTTCTAAAAAGGAAACAAAACGCTTCCTCTCATCTAATTACGCATTGTGAATGACACATTACGCATTGTTGTCGCGTCTATAGAACGGTTCAATCTCCTTGACCGCGTTGCGCGCAAACTCCATGGTATAGGGCATGATGGTGAGGGCTTCCTCGTCGTCGATGTAGGGCTTGGCGGCCTCGGCAATTCCCTCAAACAGCTCGTTCATGTCGCCGATAAAATCCACCACGATAAAGTAGCCGACCTTGCCGTCCTTTTCTATCATGCGCAGGAACGCCGCGTTGACATACGGCTCGGTGCTGAAATGATTGATAAGGGTCGCCATCAGGTCAATCGGGTACTCCTTTGGTTCGCCGATGCGCACCTGCGTGCCGCTCTCGATAATGTTCTTTTTGCGGCGCATGTAGTCATACTGCTGCTTGATGCCGATGACCATCGGCTTGGGAAAGGTCACGCTCTTGCCGAACGCGTTGATCACAAAGCCCTCGGTGTTGGACTTGGGATCCATCACCATGCCGGCAATGCTGTCAAAATCCGTCACGACCTTTTGCGCGCCGGAAACGCCGTTCCACTTGTTCAGCTCGTCAATGTCGGTGAACACGCCGAAGAACTTCTGCTTGGTCTGGTTGTTTTCGAGCAGACGGAACTGCACCTGCGTGGAGCTGCCCATGATGGTCTTGCCGTTCTCGGTGTGGGCGTTCGGAATTTGGCGCACATTGGCAGGCAGAATGAACTTTGCCTTGACACATTCGGTAATCATCGCGTCGATGTTCTGCTTGCTGCCCTCCGCCTGCATGGTCTCAATTGCCGCCACCAGCGCCGGATTCTTGATTTGCTCAGCCGGAATGCGGCTGTTCTCTACCTTTAAATTATTCTCGCTCATAATCGTTTATCCTTCCTTTGGTACTGCATACGTTTTGCCTGCTTCGCCTTCCAGTCCCTTTGTGTCGGGATACTGCACGCTCTGCGCCGCGTTGCCGTCGTTAAAAATCAGCAGCGGACACTTCCAGTCGGCGGTGAAGGTGTAGCTGTATTTGCCGTCGGACTCCTTTTTCATCGCCTCGCCCGGCCATGACTCGTTTTCGTCCTCGTCGGTGTTGTAGATGTAAACATTCACCGTGTCCGCCCATTCGGCAGGCTTTTCAAAATAGACGACCGCGCCCTTTTTGACCTCAAACACCTTGGCAAAGGTAAATTCCAGCCGCTCATAGGAGACGACCTTGTCCTTGTTCTCGGCGCGCAGCTCCACCTTGACAACGGTGCCGTCGGCAGGGCGCTTGAGCTCGAGCTTGTCGCCGTTCTTGAAGCTGACCGGCTCGCCGCCGTCAACGGAATAGGTGCCGGTCTCGGCGTTTTCGAGCGTGAGGGTGGCGGTCAGGCTGTCGCCCTCGGTCTTGAACACCGTGTCAGCCGCCGCGCCGGGGTTCGCCATCGGCGTGCGCTCTTTGTAGCCCTCGTTGTAGAGCACCACAACGGTGTTTTCGGGAATCGGCTTGTCGGAGGTGAGCTTGCCGTCCTTGACGGTGTAGACGGTCTTGTTGTCCACGCGGTCGGTGTAGGAGCCGTCGGGCAGAGAGACCGCAAAGCCTGTTTTTAGTTCTCCGTCAGAATTAACAATGACAAGTCCCTTTTTGCCGCGCTCAATTTGAAGCGCCGTAAAGTCGCTGTCGGGATTGATGAGCGTTTCGTCCTCGCCTGCCATCGCGGTGCGGAAGAAGTTGACCGCCGACACACGCGCGTCCTTGTAGATATCGCTGCCCTGCGTGCCGATGCGGTTCATGCCCCATTCGTTGGTTTCGGGGTCGCTGTTGTAGGGACGGTCAAAGAAGAGCGGCGTGCCGTCCTTGCGTGCGGCGATGACCGCCCAGCCGAGCAGCACCTGCTCGTCGGAGATGGTGCGCCATGTCTGGTCGTTGATGTAGTTGTCGTGCGACTCAATCCACGTCACCAGATTGACGTCGGGGTCGTCTATCCAATATTCCTTCATTGAGGAAGCGCTCAGCATGTGATTTTCGAGCGCGGCGCGAATCTTGCTGCCGTAGACGCTCGCGGTGGTTCTGCCGATTGCCTGCACATATTCCTCAATCTTGTCGTTGCCGCCCTGCAAGACCTCGCCGTAGATGAACTTGTCGGCGTAGTCCTTGGTGTCGGTCTTGACCTTTTCCCAGAAATTGTTGGTGAAGCCGTCGTCCTCCTTGGGGTCGTCGGGCAAGCCGATATGCTTGGCGGTGTCGTAGCGGAAGCCGTCGGCGCCGCAGTCGATACAGTCGTTGATGAAGCTAAAGAAGTATTCCTGAAACGACGGGCGCTCGGTGTTGATGTCGGGCAAGCCGCCCATCTTGGCGGTTGTGCACTGCAAACGGTCGCTGTAGTCGGTAATATCCTTTTTGTTGTTCTCGTGGAAGAGCGTCTCAAAACTGCCGCCGCCAGCCTTAATCAAATCCTGCGAGACCTGACTGAGCTGCGGCGTTGTGTGGTTGGCGATGACGTCCACAATCACCCTGACGCCGTACTCGTGCGCCGTGTCGCACATGGCCTTGAACTCGTCGCGCGTGCCGAGCTGGTAGTTGCCGATTTTGAAGTCGGTGGGCTGGTAGTGATAGTACCACTTGCCGTCGCCGTAGAGCTCCATGCCGCCGTCCTCGCCCTCGAGACAGTTGTTGACCGGCGAGGTCTGCACCGCGGTGAAGCCTGCCGCGGCGATGTCGGGCATGCTCTCCTTAATCGTGTTGAAATCCCAGCTGAACGCCTGCAGGATGGCGCCCTTTGCCACCCTTTGCACGCCGGTCAGGTAGCCGGAAGCGCTGTCGGCGGAAGCGACAGGCTTTGCGGCAGAGGTCTGTGACGCGTCGGAAGAAGTGTTCTTTTTCTCTTCGGCACAGCCGCCGAAGGACAACGCCGTTCCGGTCAGCAAAACAGCCGCCAGCAGAGAGGTTATGATTCTTTTATGCAATTAAAATCACCGTCTTTCTGTTATAACAAAGTTCAGTGTCTATTATAACATAAAAACGGTGAGATGAAAATACTATTTTGTAAAATATTTCGCATGAATTCACGGTTTGATGGAATTCATGAGGAAAAGTTTGGATAATGTGGAATGGGTGGCAGCGTCCTTCTGCTGACCGTCCGAGTGAGGAAACGCTTCGCTTGCCCTCTTCCGTCACACTGCCGCAGATTTTTGATAGTGTCAAAACGCCATCTGTTCCTAACCGATAATATAGAGATAACCGCCATCACAGGCAGTGTGCCACCTTCTCCTCGGGAGAAGGCTTTCGCTCACTTAAACGTACCTGCGAACAGGTCACTTCCATCTTTTTTTCAATGATACCGGCGAATTCACCGCAAGGCATTGACACGCCGTTGATGAACGTTTCCTCTCAGCCAAACGCTTCAATAGGCGGAGTGGATGAAACGTCACGTTTCCGCAAGGCTTCGACACGCCGTTGATGACACTTTCCTCCAAAACTAACGCTTCAATAGGCGGATTGGATGCAACGTCACGTTGCCGGATTGGATGCAGCGTCACGTTGCCGTCACGTTGCCGTCACGCTACTCTTCCTGTTGGGGGAAAGGCTTCTTTGTCCCAGTTGAAGAACTGTGAATAGTCGTCGATGAAGTATTGCTCGTCGGCGGTGCGGATGGAAAACTCCTGCGCATCCACATGGAGCCAGCCCTCGTCGGTCTTGCTGATGCACCAAGAGTGCTCGCTCACACCGTCGTAGGCGCTCAGACCGTTGACCTTATAGGTCTCGTAGCCGCAGCGGTTGTAGAGGTAGCAGAGCATGGCGGCGTGGTGGAAGCAGGAGCCGCGCTGGCGCTTGAAATACTCTACGCAGAGATTCTCAACCGTGTTGTCGCCGTTGGTGTCGTAGGAAATCTGATAGACAAAATCAAAAATCGCGCGCTTGTCGGTGGTGACGTCAAAGAGCAGGTCGTCCGCCATCACGGGCAGGGTCCGGGTGTTGAACTGCGAATAATTTGTGATCTCGCCGAACGCCTTGTTGTACATCCAGCCGGTGCTGTCGTTGTATTTGACCTTGATCCACCTGCCGTCGTCGCTCTGTCCGTACTGGCTGACGCGGCTGCCTGCCGGCACCTTTTGCACCGACGGGAACTGCCAGCCGGGTTCGCGCAGCAGGTCGGCGTCTACGGCGGTCTGGCGATCGGTGACGCCGTTGTTGTCGAGGACGGTGACGGCGCAGGTCGCCTTTTGACCGTTAAAGGTGGTGCCGGTGACGGTGGCGGTGCCTGCCTTGCCGGCGGTTAGCAGTCCGTTGGCGGCAACGGACACGACGCCGCTGTCGCTCGAGGTGAGCGTGACAGCCGAAAAGCCCTCGCCCTCCGCCGGAATCAGCGTCAGCGTCGTCTGCTCACCGGCGAGCATGTTGAGCTTGTCCACCGGAAAGCTGACCTTGGTGGGCGCCTTTTTGACCGTGACAAAGCAATGCGCGGTCTTGTTGTTGGGGGATTTGACCGTGACAACCGTGCCGCCCTCCGCCTTGCCGGTCACTCTGCCGGCGGCTTCGTCGATGGTGACAACGCCTGCCCTGTCGCTTGAATAGGCAGCGTCCTCCGCAGGCAGACTGCCGTCGTAGTGCGCCTGCAAATCGGCGTTTTCGCCAATGCCGATGGTAAGCATGGGTGTGCCGACGCTGACGGAATTTGGCTGTTTTTTGGTTTTTTCCGTCGGTTTTTCGGTGACGGCTGCCGCGGTTGTCGTCTGCCTTTGCGGCTCAACCGCCGTGTTTTTGCACGAGACGATGGTAACCGCGATGATTGCCGAGATGAGCACCATCACAACGGACAGAGCTGCTATTATAGAATCTTTCACAGGTACTTCACCATATCCTTATCATTTCCGAAAACCAAACCGACGATCAGCCCAAACAGCTCCTCCACGCGTGCCTGCTCGCCGTTCAAATGCAGGTAGCCAAACAGACACTCCAGTCCGGTGGCGCTGTGGTATTCGGCGACGGTGCCGTTTTTGGCGGTGGATTTGGGCGCGGCGTTTCTGCCTCTCTTGTAGACAGCTGTCTCTTTTTCGGTGAGGTGCGGCATGAGCCTGGCGGCAAACTGCGCCTGACTGCGGCAGTTCACCATCGCAACCTTCACCTTGTTCAGCTCTCCGACCGGTCGGTTTGCCTGCCGCACCAGATACTCGCGCACCAGCAAATCATAGACACCGTCGCCCACAAACGCCAGTGTCAGCGGAGAAAATTCATCGGTCTTGTTGTGCATAGCCTACTCCATAAAATCAAACTCAATGTCATAAATCGACACGGTGTCGCCGTCCTGCACGCCCTTTTGGCGCAGGGCTTCGATGACGCCGCCGTTGACGAGCACCTTTTGAAAATAATTGAGGCTCTCGTAGTCGTCAAAATTGATGCCGCGCATCACCTGCAGCAGCCAGTCGCCCTCGACGGTGTAGATGCCGTTATTGTTTTTGATGGTGACGCTGTGGTCGGCAAAATCCTCCACCTGCAAAACAGGCGGCGGCTCCGGCTCAAAGTGCGCAATCGGCGGCAGCTTGGTGAGCATCTCCTGAATCTTTTTGAGCAGCGGGTCAACGTCGTAGCGGATAGCCGCCATAATCGGGAAAAAGTCGTAGCCCTGTTGCTCGACAAACGCCTTGAAGTCCGCAATCTGCTCGTCAGTCGCCATGTCGCACTTGTTGCCGGCGACGACCATCGGACGCTCGGCAAGCGCAGGATTGAACTTGGCAAGCTCGGCGTTGATGGTGCGAAAGTCCTCCTTGGGGTCGCGACCCTCGCTGCCCGAGACGTCTACAATATGCACCAGCATACGGCAGCGCTCCACATGGCGCAAAAACTGGTGTCCCAAGCCGGTGCCCTGCCACGCGCCCTCAATCAGTCCCGGAATGTCCGCCATGACAAAGGACGAGCCCTCGCCCATGGACACAACGCCCAGCACCGGGGTTATCGTGGTAAAGTGATAGTTGGCAATCTCGGGCTTTGCCTGCGAAACCACCGAGACGAGCGTGCTCTTGCCGACATTCGGAAAGCCGACAAGACCGACGTCCGCCAAGAGCTTTAGCTCGAGCACCACGTCAAACTCCTCGCCGGGCAGCCCGGGCTTGGCAAAGCGCGGCACCTGGCGCACAGGCGTGGCAAAATGCGGATTGCCCCAGCCGCCCTTGCCGCCCTTGGCGACCGTGTGCGGCTCCCTGTCGGAAATATCGGCGAGGATTCTGCCGGTCTGTTCCTCTTTGACAACCGTGCCGAACGGCACCTTGATGACAAGATTCTCGGCGTTTTTGCCGTTGCACCTGCCGCCGCGTCCGTTTTCGCCGCGCTTGGCAACGTATTTTCTTTTGTAGCGGAAGTCCGCCAGCGTGGAGAGATTGGTGTCGGCAACAAAGATGATGTCGCCGCCCTTTCCGCCGTCGCCGCCGTCGGGACCGCCTGCCGCCACATATTTTTCGCGGTGAAACGCCACGGCGCCGTCGCCGCCGTCACCTGCTTTTATATGAATATTCGCTTTATCTACAAACATAGTTATTTTTCACTTTCGTTATTTTTGGTGAGGACGGTTTAATTCGTAATTCATAATTCATAATTCATAATTCATAATTCATAATTGGTCGGGAGAAAATGCTTGCTGCTGTTTTTCCTTGACATTGTAGGGGCGAACCCATTGTCAATACCAACATGGTTTACAAATTGTACAAGGAC
>CAMJOD010000018.1 GCA_946407465.1 uncultured Clostridia bacterium | reverse complement strand
TGCGGAAAATAGACCGCAAAGATTGTCTACTTTTTATTAGGTATTAGTATTATACAACTGCTTTTTGCTCCGCCGCTGATGTAATACTATAAGCGGACTATGTGCAGCTCTTATTTGTTCAGTGCAGCATAGATTTTGTCCATCAGCATTTCCACAAAGGGAATCTGACCGACAACGGGCAGCTTGACGGTTTTGCCGGTAGCCGCGTTGACAATGCCGATGATGCTCAGCACAAACAGGAATACATAACCGCCGATAAACAGCCACTGAAATACATAGTAAACAGCTGAATAGCCGACAACATAACCAAAATATCTCTGCGCCGTTGCAGCACCGATAATTGCCATGAAAATCGCCTGCACAATCTGATAGGCAATCTCAACCGCCAAAAGGGTAGCGCCCTGCTTTACATGGAACTGGCAATACGGAGAACGCTTTCTCGCGAACAAGGGAACAAGCAAAAGCAGACTCATATATGCCAGCCATGCGATGCCTCTGTTCTGCTGCACATCCGCGTCGCCGGTCACAGGCTGAACAGGCGCTGCGTTGTAGTTGCCGGCAGGTGCAGTGTTATAGTTGCCGACAGGCTGCTGCGGCTGGGGAGCCGCTGTCTGCTTTGCGCCGCAGCCGGAGCAGAACATAGCGTCGTCGTTGAGCTGTTTGCCGCAATTTGAACAAAATTTCATATTCATTCTCTCCTCAAAAATTCTCTTTGTAGAACATTTTTCTACAATATAATTGTATCAAAAAACAAAAACCAAGTAAAGCATTAAAGTAAACAATAAATGAGTAAAAGTTCGTGGTTTTTTTATAAGATAGTCTAGGAACCGCTGATGATTTTTTCGGCGCATTTGATTCCGTCCACAGCAGCCGAAACGATACCGCCTGCATAGCCGGCGCCTTCGCCGCAGGGATAGAGCCCTGCGGCGGCAACCGATTGCAGCGTCTCGCTGCCGCGCAGAATACGAACAGGTGAGGACGAGCGCGTCTCCACGCCGGTCAGCACAGCGTCTCCGTTGTCAAAGCCGGCAAGCTGTCTGCCCATCGCCGTAATCGCCTCCGCCATGCTCTCGCTGACATAACCGGGCAAAATCTCGCGCAGATTGCACAGCACGCCGTCCGGTGCGACAGAGGGCGTGACCGCACCCAAGCGGCTGCTTTTGCGGTTTTGCAAAAAGTCCGCCACACGCTGCACCGGCGCGTGAAAGCCGCCGCCAACCTGAAAAGCCTTTTCTTCCAAACGGCGCTGGAAGTGCATGCCGGCGAGCGGACCGTCACCGCCGAAGTCCTCGGGAGAGACGCTCACCAGCAGCGCGGCGTTGGAATTAACCGCGTCACGCGCAAACTCACTCATGCCGTTGGTGCACAGCCTGCCCTCCTCGCTGGAGGCGTTGACGACCTTTCCGCCCGGGCACATGCAAAAGGTATAGGCGCCTCTGCCGTTTTTGGTGCGGACGTTCATTTTGTAGGAAGCCGCGCCGAGCGACGGATGACCGGCAAACTTGCCGCATTGTGCGCGGTCGATTTCCTCACGCAGATGCTCAATGCGCGCGCCGACCGAAAACGGCTTGACTTCCATGGGCAGTCCCTTGTCACAGAGCATTTCAAAGGTGTCGCGCGCGCTGTGTCCGACCGCGAGAATCAGACTGTCCGTTTCAATCCGCTCGGTCTTGCCGTTACGCTCCACAACCGCTGCACATACACGATTGTCCCTTTGCTCAAAGCCCGTCAGCTTGGTTTCAAAAAGCACCTTGCCGCCGAGAGAAATGATTTCTTCACGGATTTGTCTGACTGTCAGCTTGAGCTTGTCGGTGCCGATATGCGGCTTGGCGCTGTAGAGAATTTCCTCCGGTGCGCCGTGCGCGACAAACTCCTCGAGCACCTTGCGCTGGCGGCTGTCCTTGGTGCCGGTGTTCAGCTTGCCGTCCGAAAAGGTACCGGCGCCGCCTTCGCCGAACTGCACGTTCGAGGTTGTGTCGAGCTTGCCGGTCAGCCAAAAGCGGTTGACGTCGGCGGTGCGGCTGTCCACATCTCTGCCGCGTTCCACGACAACCGGACAAGCGCCGCTCTGCGCCAAAACCAGCGCCGCAAACATACCGGCAGGTCCGAAGCCGACCACCACCGGCGGTGCGCCGCCATGCCATTTTGGAATCGCGTAGCGGTACGGCGCTGTTCTGACGGCGTTCTTTGCTTTTTTGAGGAGCATGCTTTCGCTGACGGACACCTCCGCGTCGAGCGAGCAAATAAAGTGAATCTGTTCCTTTTTGCGCGCGTCCACCGAACGGCGGAACAGGCTGACGGATTTTATCGCTCTCGGATCCGTGCGCAGCTCCCTTGCCGCCGCTTTTAATAGTGTGTCCCGGTTGTAGTTGAGGGGGATTTTGACATTGTTGATTCTGATCATAGATTCTCTCCTGCTATAATACCGCTCGCAAAAGCAAAATGCAGGTTATAGCCGCCGCATTCGCCGCAGAGGTCAACGGCTTCGCCGCAAACCCAAAGGTTTTTCTGTTTTTTGCTGCGCATGGTCTTTTCGTCAATTTCGCCGCCGTAAACGCCGCCCGTGCACGCCTGCGCACGGTCAAAGCCCTCGTTGCCGGTCACGGAAAAGCACATGCTCTTGGCAGTTTGCGCCGCCCTTTGCAGCTCCGCGTCAGTGCAGCCGGCGCAGTTTTTTGCAAAGTCGGTGCAGCCGGCGGTCTTGAGCACTGCCTGCGCCATGCGCTTTTGCAAAATACCTGTAAAAAGGTTGTCGGCCGTCAGCGCGGCATAAGTCTTTTTATTCTGTAAAAGAAGTATATTTAATTCCTTTTCGGAAATATCAGGCAGCAAGTCCAGCGCAAGCACATCGCCGCCGTGCGCGTAAAGCGAGAGGTTAAAGACGCAAATACCCGAGAGATTTTGCTCATTGAACTGCACCTCGCCATATTCCGCCCTGACGGCTTTGCCGTCGCGCAGAAGCGTCACCTTGCCCTGCGCGCGCAGTCCCTTGAGCCCCTTGAGCAAGCCGGACTGTACCAAAACAGGGCAGAGCGCCGGTGAAAAGGGGACAAAGCGGTGCCCGAGATTTTTGAGTATATCCGCCGCGCTGCCGCTGCCGCCGAGCTTGGGAGAAGCCTTGGAGCCTGCCGCCACAACAAGCTTATCCGCGCAAAACACCCTGTCCGCCGTCGTCACGGTGTAGCGCTCGCGATGCTTCACGGAACGGATTGTCTGCGAACAGAAAACCTCCGCACCGGCTGCCTCACAGTTGAAGCGCAGCACGTCGAGCACCGCCGAAGCCTGGCGGCACAGGGGATAGTATCGTCCCTCGCTGTCGCAGGAGGTCAAAAGCCCCAGCCGTCTGAAATAAGCGAGCAGCTCCGCAGTGCCGAAGCGGTCGAGCACCGATTGGCTCTGCCGCCTAAAGGAGCCTGTATAATGTGAGCTGTCAACCGCCGTGTGGGTGAGATTGCAGCGTCCGTTGCCGGTAGAGAGCAGTTTTTTTCCGACGCGATCGTTCTTTTCAATCACGGCGACGCGCAGCAAGGGGTTCTTTCGTTTGGCGGCTATGGCGCACAACAGCCCCGAAGCCCCGCCGCCGATTATCAAAGCGTCATACAATTCCATCTTGTTTCACCTAAAAGAGAAGGCAGCCCACTGCTGCCTTCGTCATCATTTGCTGTTTGCCATGAGCGAAAAGATGCCGCCCATGCCCATTTTGACCGCGTAAGTGCCGACGCCCATAATAATACCGGCAATCAGCACGCCGCAGATTACGGCGATTACGCTCTTCTTAAAGCCCATGTTCAAAAAGCTTGCCGCCAGCGTTCCCGTCCAGGCGCCTGTGCCGGGAAGCGGAATACCGACAAACAGCATCAGCGCGATAAACAAACCCTTGCCGCCGTTCTTTTGCAGCTTTTGACCGCCCTTTTCTCCTTTTTTGAGACAGAAGGTGAAAAACTTGCCGATAAACTTTTTGTCGGCACCCCAGATAAGCACCTTTCTTGCAAAAAAGTAGATAAGCGGAACGGGGAGCATGTTGCCGATAATACAAATCGGAAACAGCCAGAACACGTTGAGATTGTTGGCAATACCCACCGGAATCGCGCCGCGCAGCTCAATAATCGGTACCATCGAGATAAAAAAGCAAATCAAATACCACATTAAACAATGACTCTCCTTGTCTGAAAACGTTTTATCTTATTTTAAATCTTGTCTAGTATAGCAGAAAGTGCAGGTTTTTTCAATACGTAAAATCAATGTTTCCGTAAAAAATCAACAACGTTGGCGCAAGTCGTGATTTTTTCATTGACTTTGCCTATATTTGATGTAAAATAGATAGCGTATGGGGTGATAAGATGAAGAAAAACAGGGCTTCCGGGCGCTTTACCGCGATTATTTTTGTCCTGACCGTTTTGACGATCCTTTTTTGCTGGGTACATTCCTGCTTTCCGGCTTCGGTATCGTCGCAGGAGAGCGAGGGCATTTACCGCATTTTTTATTGGTTCTTCGGGCTGTTCGGCGCCGGACAGATTGTGACGCAGCATATTGTCCGCAAGCTGGCGCATTTTTCGGAGTTTGCCGCTGTCGGCGGCCTGCTGCTCAGCTGCGCCTATTGCTTTGACCGCCTGCGGCCGCAGCGCTACGCGGTTCCGGTTCTGTTTGCCGGTCTGTCGGCAGCCCTGATTGACGAAACCATTCAGCTCTTTGTCGAGGGCAGAGCCGGCATGATTGCGGACGTATGGATTGACTTTGCCGGCGTCGTGACCGGCGCGCTGCTGCTGCTCGCGTTTTATGCCCTTTGGCGGCGTACGAAACGGTTTAAGAGAACACAAGGGAAATAGGGGAGATTTATGGAAAAGGTACAACAAAAGGAAAACAAGATGGGCACCATGCCCATGACAAAGCTGATTCTCACCATGTCTTTGCCGGCAATTTTTTCGATGACAATTCTGGCAATGTACAACGTGGTGGACAGCATTTTTGTCAGCAAATACGATATGGACGGCTTCACCGCCATTTCGCTCGCGTATCCGCTGCAGCTGCTGTTGATTGCGGCGTCCGTCGGCACGGCGGTCGGCGTCAACTCGCTGGTGTCGCGCAAGCTCGGTGAGCAAAACTATGAGCAGGCAAACGCCGCCGCCACACACGGCTTGGTGCTCAGTCTGTTTACCTACGCGTTCTTTTTGCTGCTGGGCATCTTCGGCGTGCGCCCGTTTATGACAGCATTCAGCGGCGGCAACGAGCGCGTGGTGGAGGCAGGCGTGCAGTATTTTACCTGCGTGCTGTGTCTGTCGCTGTTCTCGATTATTCAGGTGATGATAGAAAAAACGCTCCAAGCCACCGGCAACATGATTTATCCCATGCTGTTCCAGCTGACCGGTGCAATCGTCAATATCATCTTTGACCCGCTGCTGATTTTCGGTATCGGTATTTTTCCCGAGATGGGCGTGCTCGGCGCGGCTGTCGCCACGGTGTTCGGACAGTTCTGCGGCATGGTCTTTGCCGTCATCGTTTTGTTTCGCAAAAGTCACCGCGTTCAAATCAAGCTAAAGGGCTTCCGCTTTGACCCGATAACTGTCAAAAACATCTATGCGGTCGGCTTTCCCTCCATTATTATGCAGAGCATCGGCGCGATTATGATGCTCGGACTCAACGCAATTTTTCAGGCGTATCATTCCACCGTGGCAGTGGATGTATTCGGCATTTATTTTAAGCTGCAAAGCTTTGTGTTTATGCCCTGCTTCGGGCTGAACCAAGGGCTTATGCCGATTCTCGGCTACAACTACGGCGCACGCAACAAGGCGCGGCTCTATTCGGCGCTGAAAAGGGGCGTGCTGATTGCAGGCGGCATCATGCTCGCCGGCACCATATTGATGTGGACGATTCCCGATGTGCTGCTCTCGATGTTCGGCGACGAATCGAGCTTTACGGATGTGGATCCGCAGACGCTGCTGCGCGAGGGCGAACACGCGTTCCGCATCATCAGCCTGTGCTTTGTGCCGGCGGCGGTCGGTATTGTCTTTACCACGCTTTTTCAGGCGGTCGGCAAGGGGTTCCGCAGTCTGCTGATGTCCTTCTTCCGTCAGCTGCTCATTCTGCTGCCCACAGCGTTTTTGCTCGCCATGACCGTCGGCGTCACCAACTCCTGGTACGCCTTTCCGATTGCTGAGGCAGGTGCGCTGGTTATCGCGATTCTGTTCTTTGTCAATTTGGTGAAAGGCGATTTCAAAAAGCTGCATTAACCCGAGCCTCGGCACATATATTTGTGCCGAGGTGATTATTTTGGAGGAACGCAGCACAATTTCGTATGATGAAAACTGGCAGAGCGTCAGTGTGCCCGAGACGCCGCCGGTGGTCTCGCATACCGAAGAAGAGGAAGAAGAACCGCTCCGCCGCACCGGTAATCCGCCGCGGCACCTGCTGCTGACCTTGCAGCTCACAGCCTGTGTGCTTCTGGCAGCGGCGGCGTTCGTCCTCAAGGGCATCGGCGGCGAGGTCTATGAAAAGACGCACGCATGGTACACGGAGCAGCTCAACGCCACGGTGCTCTTTGACGGCAGCCGCGGCGTTGAGAGCTTGTTTTCGGCGACAGCAGATGAAGCTGCGTCTTAGGCACACCGAGCTGGAGCTGTCCTACACGCTGCTCTGTCTGGCTGCTCTGGCGGTGCTGCTCGGCGTCACGCAGCGCTTTGTGTGGTGCGCCGCGGCGATTGCCATACATGAAAGCGGCCATCTGCTCGCCATGCGCCGCTGCGGATATTTCCCGAAAAGAATCAAAATTTCACTCTTTGCCATCGACATCACAGACAGCGCCAGACAGGAGCGAACAGCCGCCCAAAATGCTTTTATAATTTTTTTCGGTCCTTTTGCGAATTTTATTTGTTTTCTGTGCGGTTTTCTGTTATACTTAAAAGGTATTGTGCAATTGCTGCCCTTTGCGGCGGCAAATCTGTCGGTAGGTCTGTTTAACAGCCTGCCGGTGCTGTCGCTCGACGGCGGTCAGCTGCTCTGGCTGCTCCTGTGCCGCAGGTGTACGCCTGCAAGCGCCGAAAAGGTTGTCAACGCCTTGACCTTCGCGTGCATTTTTCCGCTTGCGGCTCTCGGCTTTTGGCTGCTGCTCAGGGAGCGGAATGTTTCACTGCTGTTTGTCAGCGCCTATTTGATTGCAGCGCTGCTGAACAGGGAAAACAGGTTTTTTTAGGGGAGGAAAATATGGTATCCAAAAAAGTTGAAAAACTGCTTTTGAAGGTGCAAAAGCCCGGCCGCTATGTCGGCGGCGAGCTCAATGAGGTAATCAAGAACAAGCATGACACAGAGGTGCGCTTTGCGTTCTGCTTTCCCGACACCTATGAGGTCGGCATGTCGCACCTCGGCATGAAAATACTCTACAGTCAGTTCAACAGTGTTCCCTATATCTGGTGCGAGCGCGTGTTTGCGCCGTGGGTCGATATGGAGGAGGAGATGGTCAAGAACCACATTCCGCTCTATGCGCTCGAAAGCGGCGACCCGCTGTCAGACTTTGATTTTATCGGCTTTACGCTCCAATATGAGCTGAGCTATACCAATATGCTCAATATGCTCAAGCTCGGCAATGTGCCCGTCACCACCGAAGCGCGCGGCAACGAGCTGAAGCATATTGTCGTGGCAGGCGGTCCGTGCGCCTGCAATCCCGAGCCGATTGCGGATTTTGTCGATTTGTTCTTTATCGGCGAGGGAGAGGAGGTTGACCTCGAGGTGATGGAGCTGTTCCGTCAGTGCAAAAAAGAGGGAACAGACAAGCGTGAGTTTTTGCGCCGCTGCGCGCAGATTGAGGGCGTCTATGTACCCTCGCTCTATGAGGTCACCTATCACGAGGACGGCACCATAAAAAGCTTTTTGCCAAAGGACGGCGCGCCTGCCGTGGTACACAAGCGGCTGATGCTTGATATGGACAAGTCCTATTATCCCGACAATTTTGTGGTGCCGATGGTTGAGATTGTCCACGACCGCGCCGTGCAGGAGATTTTCAGAGGATGTATCCGCGGCTGCCGCTTTTGTCAGGCAGGGTTTATCTACCGTCCGGTGCGCGAAAAGTCACCCGACACCATCAACGCTCAGTGCCGCGCGCTCTGTGAAAACACAGGCTACGACGAGGTTTCGCTCTCCTCTCTCAGCTCCAGCGACTACAGCCAAATCGTACCCCTGCTCGAAAAGCTGACCGAATGGTCGGGTGAGGAAAAGGTCAGCCTGTCGCTGCCGTCACTGCGTGTGGACGGCTTTACCGACGAGATTATGAACAAGATAAAAACCGTGCGCAAAAGCGGACTGACCTTTGCTCCCGAGGCAGGCAGCCAGCGCATGCGCGACGTTATCAATAAAAACGTGCAGCACGACGAGCTGATGCAGACCTGCGCCACCGCGTTTGCCGGCGGCTGGACAACCGTCAAGCTCTATTTCATGATTGGTCTGCCGACCGAAACGATGGACGACGTGGCGGCGATTGCGCAGCTCGGACAGGATGTGGTGGACACCTACTACCACACGCCGAACCACGCCAAGGGCAAAAGCGTGCGCGTCACGGTATCGGCGTCGTCCTTTGTGCCCAAGCCCTTTACGCCGTTTCAGTGGGAGCCGCAGGACACGATTAAGCAGCTGCACGAAAAGCAGGAGCATATCAAAAAGAGCATTACCACCAAAAAAGTGCAGTTCAACTACCACGACGCGGACACCAGCTTTTTGGAGGCGGTGTTTGCGCGCGGCGACCGCAAGCTCTGCCGGGTGATGGCGCTCGCCTGCGAACGAGGCTTTCATTTTGACGGCTGGAACGACTGCTTCAGCTTGGAAAAATGGATGGCGCTGTTTGAGGAATGCGGCATTGACCCTGCCTTTTATGCCAACCGCCGCCGCAGCTTCGACGAAATCCTGCCGTGGGATTATATCGACTACGGCGTTGAAAAGCGCTTTTTGCAAAAGGAATGTCAAAAGGCGTATGAAAATACCACGACGCCGCACTGCCGCCTGAAATGCTCCGGCTGCGGTGCCGCCAAATACGGAAGGGGTGTGTGCTTTGAAAAACGTCAGAATATGGTTTAAAAAAGACTTTGAATGTCGCTACATCTCTCACCTCGACCTCAACCGCACCATGCTGCGCGCACTTCACAAAAGCAAAATCCCCATCTGGCACACCGAGGGCTTTAATCCGCATCCCTTCGCGACCTTTCCTCTGCCGCTGTCGCTGGGCTTTCGCGGCGTGAACGAGTGCATGGACGTGCGGCTGGAGGATGAAAATTTTTCTTTTGAAGAAATAAAGAACCGATTGAACGCCTGTCTGCCGCGCGGTCTCCGCGTTTTTGACGTCACCGAGGCAATCATGAAGGCAGGAAAAATCGCCTACGCCTCCTTTACCATGCTCCTTTCACTGCCGGACAAGTCCTCGCGTCTTGTCTGCGAACAGCTCGGCGCATTGCTGCAAAATGATACAATTGAAATCAAAAAGAAGTCCAAAAAAGGCATAAAAACCGTGGACATCAAGCCCGGCATCAAAAGCGCTGCCGTGACGGAGCTGTTCGACTGCGCCAAGCTCGACGTGGTGCTCTCGGCAGGCAGCAGCGACAATGTGAACCCGAATCTGATTATTGCCGCCCTAACGCGCGCGACCGGCTGTGAATACGAGGCGGACGTGACGCGCAACGAGCTGTATAACAGTGATATGGAACCGTTTAGGTAGGTGAGCCTTATGTTTGCGTATACTATCCGAGAAGCGGCGTTTCTTACTTCTTTTAAAGAAAAATTTAGCCAATATATCAACAAATCCTACAAATACACCATGCAGTTTTTGGCGAGTCCCATCGTCAGCGATTATCATGACAACGAGCGGCTGATTTTGATTTCCATCAACAAATCGGTTTACCAGAATCTCTACAGCTTCATGCATCTCAACGAGAGCAATATGCAGTACGCCGCCTTTGCCTGTCTGGAAAACGCGCTCTACGCCATGCGTCTCTACAACGCGCTGTCGCTCAATCCCGACTATATGCACACCTACATAACCTCTCCCGATTTTTCGTTGGAGGACGCGGAGCGCGAGCAGGACGAAAAGCAGCATGAGTATTCCGACAAGACGGAGCATTTTTCTGTAAAGGAATTTTATCATGCACTGCACCAATTCAATACCTTTGTGTTAAAGAGTCCCGCGATATCCTCCCAGCTCTGCAACAAAAATCTGTATTTGGGACTTGCCTGCGGACAGGAGCTCAGCGACGAACTGCAAAATGAGGTCAGAAAAAACATGACCGGCGCCTATCTCTCGCTGAGCAAGCACACCAAGCTGTTCTTTAACGGCGGCATTGACGAGGACATGGAAAACCTTGAGGATGAGATTTACGAGATGTTTACGGAGTATGTGAAGCGGTTTTCATGATTTCTTTAGGTAAAAATCACGCACTATTTCCGTTTTCTTCAAGTAGTTTTCACATAGAGGGGGTAGACTATAGTCACAATAAAGCTTACTTCCTCCTTTTGAAGATTTTTCATAGATGTTCCTTTTGTAAAGACCTGCCGACCGGTGGGTCTTTATACTTTTTGAGGAAAAAGATGTATTATTATTCTCTTAACGAATATTTAAAGCAGACCTTTGGCGAAAAGGTCTACAAGCTCTCGCTGGACGGCGGCATGACCTGTCCTAACCGCGACGGCACCCTGGGACACCGCGGCTGTATCTTTTGCAGCGCAGGCGGCTCCGGTGAATTTGCGGCAAGCCGGACGCTCTCCGTTGCGGCGCAGCTTGCCCAAGCCAAGGGACGTATCGCGGCAAAATCGGACTGCAAAAAATTCATCGCCTATTTTCAGCCGTTTACCAACACCTATGCACCGGTTTCGCGTCTGCGCAAGCTGTTTGAAGATGCCATCGCGCCGGACGATATTGCAGCGCTGTCGGTAGCGACGCGTCCCGACTGCCTGCCGGACGACGTGACAGACTTGTTGGGCAGGCTGAACCGCCGAAAGCCCGTGTGGGTGGAGCTTGGCTTGCAGACGATTCATCCGCAGACAGCGGCGTATATCCGCAGGGGCTACGACCTGCCGGTGTATGACGACGCCGTCCGTCGGCTGCGAGCTGTCGGTGTGCAGGTGATAACGCACATCATTTTGGGCTTGCCGTTTGAAACAAAGGCGCAGATGCTGCAAAGCGTGCGCTACGCCGGAGAGAGAAGCGACGGCGTCAAGCTGCAGCTGCTGCACGTCCTAAAGGGAACCGACCTGCTGACAGACTATCAAAACGGCGTCTTTCGAACGCTCGAACCGGAGGAATACGCGGAGCTTTTGTGCGATTGCATAGAAACGCTGCCGCCGCATGTCGTGATACACCGGCTGACGGGCGACGGCGACAAAAAGCTGCTGGCAGCACCGCTTTGGAGCGCCGACAAAAAGCGCGTGCTCAACACCATCAACCGCACCATGCGCGAGCGCGACGTGATGCAGGGCAGGCAATACGCTGTTTTTGGCAGCCAATAAAAAAGTGAGGCAGCGAATGAACCGAAAAAAGATACTGACGGGCTTGGTTTCCGTGTTCTTTCCGCAGCGCTGCGCATGCTGCAACCGGGTGATTGTTCCCTCCGTCTTATTCTGCGCGGATTGCATGAAAGAGCTGCCGCAAACCGTCTATGAACGCGCTGCCGTCGGCGGCTTTTTGTGCGGTGCGGCGCTGCCGTACGCGGAGCCGTACAGCACTGCCCTGAAGCGCTTCAAATTTCACAGCAAGCCCGGCGGCTTGCAGGGATTTGCCTGCTTGACGGTCAAGGCGGCGCGTGAAAGGTTTGAGGACAAACACTTTGACGCCGTCACCTGCGTACCCATGACGCGCTTTGCCGTTTTCAAACGCGGCTACAACCAGTCGGAGGAGCTGGCTAGGGCTTGCGCCAAGCTCATGGAGCTTCCGTTTGAGCCGGTGCTCGAAAAATACAAATCCACTGCGCCGCAGCGCACGCTCAACCGTTCTCAACGCATGAAAAACGTCAGGGGCGTGTTCCGCATCCGCAAAAGCTACAGCGTCGCGGGCAAGCGCTATCTGCTGATTGACGACGTTATCACCACCGGCAGCACGCTCGGCGAATGTGCCGGGGTTCTCAAAGCTGGCGGCTGCAGCGAGGTTTGCTGCGCCGTGCTCTGCACAACCTTGGAATAACCGTGATTATTTTTAAAAAAGCCTTTTATCCCGACAGGTTTTGTGTTATAATAATAGGGATATTGATAAAATGGAGATGATTGAATGAGTCAAACGCAGCGAATCAGGCTGGCGGACGGCGTGCAGTTTTCCGCCGTCAGAGACAGCCGCTTCAAAACCATGAAGCTTTCCGCGAATATTATTGTGCCGCTCAGCGCCGAAACCGCCTCGGCAAACGCGCTGATTTGCGGTGTGCTCTCGCGTTCCTGTAAGGCTTATCCCGATTTTACCGCCCTGAGCAAAAAGCTCAGCTCCCTGTACGGCGCGGATTTGAACGTATCTATCCGCAAGTCGGGCGACAACCAGGTGCTCACACTGTCGGCTTCGGGACTGGACGACCGCTACACCCTCGGCGGCGAGAGCGTGGCAAGGGAATTGTCACAGCTGCTCTGCGGCGTCATTTTTGAACCGAATCTGAAGAATAACGCCTTTTTGGAGGAGGAAGTGGAGCAGGAGAGAAGACAGCTTCTCGATTTGATTGATTCCGAATACAACGAAAAGCGCATCTACGCCAACGCGCAGCTTGTCAGGTATATGTGCCAAAACGAGGTGTTCGGCATCAAGCGCTACGGCACCGCCGAAAAAATCAGGGAGGCGACGCCGCAGTCGCTCTATACAGCGTGGCAGCGGCTCCTCAAAACCGCTGTCTTTGAGATTCTCTATATCGGCGACAGTTCGCCCGACAAGGCGATTGAGGTGTTTGCGGAGGCGTTTGGCCGCATTGACCGCACACCCGTTGCAGCACAGACAGAGGTGATACGCCGCGCAGGCGAGCCGAAGCACATCACTGAGGAAATGAGCGTGGCGCAGTCCAAGCTGGTGATGGGCTTTCGTGCCGGCACCGCCCTGCCGGACAAGGAGATCTACGCGACCAATCTGATGTGCGCGATTCTCGGCGGCACCGCCAACTCCAAGCTGTTCTGCAACGTGCGCGAAAAGCAGAGCCTTTGTTACTACTGCGGCTCGCGCTATGACAAGATGAAGGGCATTATGTTTATCGACAGCGGCGTTGAGGGCGAAAACATCGAAAAGCTCGAGGCAGGCGTGATGCACGAAATCGAGGATATGCAAAACGGCGTCATCACCGATTTTGAGATAGAAGCCACCAAGATGGCGATTGTCAACGCCTACCACACCTCCAACGACACCGTCAGCGGCATTGAGAGCTGGTATATGGCGCAGCTGTTTGACGGCAGCTTCAAGTCGATAGAGGAGATGGCGGCGATTATCAATGCCGTCACCAAGGAAGAAATCGTCGCGGCGGCAAACAGGCTGACGCTCGACACGGTTTATGTTTTGAAGAATCGTTAAGGGGGACAGAATGGATACCACAATCAAGGAAGTAAAATCCGCCAGAGCAGGCGACAGCTACTACCAAATCAAGCACAGCTCGGGACTGAATATCTATGTATATCCCAAGGAGGGCTACCGCTCCGCCTATGCGATTATCGGCGCCAATTACGGCAGCGTCAACACCTGCTTCTCACTTGACGGCGGCGAAAAGATAACCGTCCCCGATGGTATCGCACACTATTTGGAGCACAAGCTGTTTGAGAGCGCCGAGGGCGACGCCTTTACACGCTACGCCGAAACCGGCGCGTCCGCCAATGCCTACACCAGCTTTGAAAAAACCTGCTATCTCTTTTCCTGCACCGACAAATTTGACGAGAGCTTTGAAATCCTGCTCGATTTTGTGCAGGATCCCTATTTTACGGCGCAGACCGTGCAAAAGGAGCAGGGGATTATCGGTCAGGAAATCAAGATGTATGACGATTCGCCCGACTGGCGCGTGATGTTCAACATGCTCGGCGGCATGTACCACAACCATCCGGTCAAGATTGACATCGCCGGCACCGTTGCGTCTATCGCCGAAATCACCGCCGAAAAGCTCTATGCTTGCTACAACACCTTCTACAACCTCAACAATATGGTGCTCTGCGTCGCCGGCAACGCCACCGTGGAGCAGGTGCTCAAAACCTGCGACCGCATGCTCAAGCCGAGTGAGGCGCACACTATCCAAAACTATTTTGAGGACGAGCCCTATGCAATCGCGGAGCCGTATGTGGAGCAGAGCTTTCCCGTTTCCATGCCGATTTTCAACCTCGGCTTCAAGGAGCGAGCGGACGCCGTGCTGCACGAAAAGGAGCTGGCGGAAACCGAGATTCTCCTCTCGGCGCTCGCTTCTCCCACCAGTGCGCTGTACCGCGAGCTGATGGACAACAACCTGATCAACAGCACCTTCTCCTATGAGCTGTTTGAGGGACCATGCTACTGCGCCGTGATTTTCGGCGGCGAAAGCCGTGCGCCCAAGCAGGCTGCTCAGATGATTAAGCAATATATTACCAAAATCAAGCAGGAGGGACTGAGCGCCGAGGACTTTGAAATAGCCAAAAAGGCGGTCTACGGCGACAGTATTTCCTCGCTCAATTCGGTCAGCAATATCGCCAACATGATTGCCGACTACCACTTCAACGGAAACGAGCTCTTCACCTATATCGACGCGATTGCCGCTGTCGAAAAGGAGGATGTGGAAAAACGGCTCGGCAAGATGCTCGACGTCGCCAACTGCACGCTCTCCGTTGTGAAAAACGCCGAAGAATAAGCGGCGGCAGAGGTCAAAAGGAGGAACACAATGCAACATTTTCATGTGCAGTTTCCGGGATTCGGCTGGGAGTTCGACATCACCAATGTCGCCTTTACCCTCGGCAGCTATCCCGTTTACTGGTACGGACTGATTATCACAGGCGGTCTGCTGCTGGCGCTTTTGTATGCATGGCGCACCGCTCCGCGCTATAACGTCGATTCATCCAAGCTCTTCAACTGCGTGCTGGTCGGTTTGATTACCGGCGTAATCGGCGCAAGGCTCTATTATGTCGCGTTCGCGTGGGAGGAATACGCCGCCAACCCGATTTCGATTTTGTATATCCACGAGGGCGGACTGGCAATCTACGGCGGCATCATCGGCGCACTGCTGGGCGGCTTTGTGATGGCAAAGATTCAAAAGCAAAAATTCCTGCCGATTCTCGACATCACCATGATGGGCTTTTTGATTGGACAGGGAATCGGCAGATGGGGCAACTTTATGAACCAGGAGGCGTTCGGCGCTCCCACCGATTTGCCGTGGCGCATGCTCAGCGAAAACACCATTGTCAACGGCGCCGTCACGGCGGTACATCCCTGCTTTTTGTATGAAAGCCTTTGGTGCTTGCTCGGCTTTGTGATACTGCATTTCTTCGGCAAGTATCGCCAGCGCTACGCAGGACAGATTTTTTATCTCTATATGGCATGGTACGGCTTTGAGCGCATGATTGTGGAAGGCCTGCGTATGGACAGCCTGTATCTGCCCTTTAAGGTGTTCGATATGGACATCCGCGTTTCACAGGCGCTTTCGGCGCTGATTATGATTATCGGCATCATCATGCTGTTGGTAAATATCAAAAAGGAGGATCCCTTCTATGCAGATTATAGACGGAAAAAAAGTGGCGGCAGACACCAAAGCAAGGGTCAAAGAGCTCACTGAAGCATTAAAAAACACCTATCACATCACACCCGGTCTGGCGGTGGTCATCGTCGGCGACGACCCTGCCTCGCGCGTGTATGTCAACAATAAGAAGAAGGCGTGCGAAGCGGTCGGCTTTGTGTCCGAGGAATACGCGCTTCCTGCCGAAACCACACAGGAGGAGCTGCTCGCGCTGGTGGAGACGCTCAACAGCAAGCCCGACATCAACGGCATTCTGGTGCAGCTTCCGCTTCCCAAGCACCTTGACGACAAGGCGGTTATCGCGGCTATCAATCCGCAGAAGGACGTGGACGCGTTCCACGCCGTGAACGTCGGCAAAATCATGCTCGGCGAATACGACTTTTTGCCCTGCACACCGGCAGGCGTGATGGAGATGCTCCACAGCTACCAAATCCCTGTGGAGGGCAGGGAATGCGTGGTCATCGGCAGAAGCAACATCGTCGGCAAGCCCATGGGCATGCTGCTGCTGCATGAGAACGGCACCGTGACCATCTGCCACAGCCGCACCAAAAATCTGGCGGAGGTTTGCCGCAGAGCGGATATTCTGGTCGCTGCCGTCGGTATTCCCAAGTTTGTCAAGGCGGACATGGTCAAGGAAGGCGCCGTGGTGATTGACGTCGGCATGGACAGAGACGAAAACGGCAAGCTCTGCGGCGACGTGGACTTTGAGAACGTCAAGGACAAATGCTCCTTTATCACGCCGGTTCCCGGCGGCGTGGGTCCCATGACCATCGCCACGCTGATGAAGAACACGCTCAAAGCCTGCAAGCTCCAAAACAATATCGCGGACTGAGACGGTTGCAGGTAACAGCTTCGTCATAAAATAATTGGCGCAAACCCTTTACAAATCGCGCCGGTTGTGTTATAATTTAGCAGTTGACCTAAGCCACGGACTGAGGATTCAGCCGCCAAGCGGAGATTTCACAGCCTTTTTCTGTGACTTGGGCGAATATTATAAAAAGGTGGAATGACACATGTTGAAGGAAGAAAAACAAGCTATCATGGCGGAATATGCCATCCATGAGGGCGACACCGGTTCTCCGGAGGTTCAGATTGCACTGCTCACCAGAAGAATCAACGACCTCACCGAGCACCTCAAGATTCACAAAAAGGATCACCACAGCAGACGCGGTCTTTTGATGATGGTTGGTCAGAGAAGAAGCCTTCTCGGCTACCTCAAAAAGGTTGACATTGAAAGATACCGTTCCATTATCGGCAGACTGGGTATCCGTAAGTAATTTTTTCGCATGTAAGGGCAAGTGGGCGCTGTGCCTGCTTGCCCTCAATTCAAATAACGGGATAAATATGCCGTCTTTTAGCGGTAAAACAAACAACGTGTCCTTGGCGCAGATCTTTTAATAGATGGTAACAGATTAATTGGAATCGCCGGAGAAATCCTGCAAATCGACAAAAGGTTTTCTGCTTTCGCAAAGTTCCAAGTTAATAAATGTTTTCATATGTCACTATCGGTTAATACACGTTTCGACACGCCGTTGATGAACTTATAATATATTATAAGCGTTTCAAAAGGCGGATTGGATGCAACGTCACGTTGCTTGTTTTATTGCTAAATCGGCGTAGAGTCCTGTTGGTTTTTTACAGAAAGGATTTTATAATGAACAGATTAATGACTTTTGACAAGTACAGAGTGTTTGAAACCGAGTTTGCAGGCAGACCTCTCAAGGTTGAAACCGGCAAAATGACACAGCTTGCCAACGGCGCCTGCATGGTGACCTACGGCGAAACCAGCGTACACTGCGCGGTTACGGCTTCCGCAAAGCCCAGAGAAGGCGTGGACTTTTTTCCGCTCTCCGTTGACTACGAAGAGAAGATGTATTCAGTCGGCAGAATCCCCGGCTCCTACCTCAAGCGAGAGGGCAGACCGACCGAGCACGCGATTCTCACCAGCCGTGTGATTGACCGCCCGATTCGTCCGCTGTTTGACAAGAGCATGCGCAACGACGTCTCCATCGTCTGCACCGTTATGAGCGTTGACCCCGACTGCCAGCCCGAGATTGTGGCGATGATCGGCGCTTCCATCGCTATCTCCATTTCCGATATTCCGTGGAACGGCCCCATTTCCGGCTGCTCCGTCGGCATGGTAGACGGAGCGTTCGTGATCAACCCCACCGAGGAACAGCGCAAGGTCAGCAAGATGGCGACCACCGTCGCTTCCACCAGCGAGAGAATCGCTATGATTGAAGCAGGCGCCGACTGCGTGTCCGACGAGGATATGTACAACGCCATCATGTTCGGTCATGAGGCGAACCAGAAGATTATCGACTTTATCAACAATATCAAGGCTGAAATTGGCAAGCCCAAGTTTGAGTTTACCAGCTTGGAGCCCGACCACGAGATGTTTGAGGCAATCAAAGCGTTTGCCGAGGAGGACGTAAAGGCGGCTCTCGATACCGACGACAAGACCGTCCGCGACGAGCGCTTGAAGCCCATCTATGAGGCTGTTCACGCAAAATTTGACGAAATCTATCCCGAGCAGGAAGCAATGATCGACGAGTGCCTGTACAAGACACAGAAGTTCATTGTGCGCCGCTGGCTCCTCGACGAGCAAAAGCGTGTTGACGGCAGAGGCATGGACGATATTCGTCCGCTCGCCAGCGAGGTTGCCGTTCTGCCCAGAGTACACGGCTCCGGCTTGTTCACCAGAGGTCAGACACAGGTTCTCACCGTTGTGACCCTCGGCTCCGTCGGCGACAAGCAGCTGCTCGACGGCATCGACGGCGAAACCGAAAAAAGATATATTCACCACTACAACTTCCCGAGCTATTCGGTAGGCGAGACCAAGCCCAGCCGCGGCCCGGGCAGACGCGAAATCGGTCACGGCGCTCTCGCAGAAAGAGCCCTGTTGCCCGTTATTCCGTCCGTTGAGGACTTCCCGTACGCGCTGCGCCTTGTCTCCGAGGTTCTCTCCTCCAACGGCTCCACTTCACAGGGCTCCGTCTGCGGCTCTACACTGGCGCTGATGGATGCCGGTGTGCCGATCAAGGCGCCTGTTGCCGGTATCTCCTGCGGTTTGATTACCGAGGGCGAGCGCTGGATGACCATGGTCGATATTCAGGGTCTTGAGGACTTCTTCGGCGATATGGACTTCAAGGTAGCCGGTACCCACGAGGGCATCACCGCTATCCAGATGGATCTCAAAATCAGCGGTCTCACTCCCGAAATGGTAAAGGAAGCACTCGAAAAGACACACAAGGCGCGTCTGTATATCCTCGACGAAGTGATGCTCAAGGCAATTGCAGAGCCGCGTGCCGAGCTGTCGCCCTATGCTCCCAAGATGTACACCACCACCATTCCTGCCGACAAAATCAGCGAGGTTATCGGCAAGAGCGGCAAGGTTATCAAGGAGATTCAGGCAGAGTGCGAGGTCAAGATTGACATCGAAGAGGACGGCGAAATCGGACAGGTATTTGTTGCCGGTCTGGACGCAGAAAAGTGCCAGCGCGCGATTGATATTGTGCAGACAATTGCCACCGATCCCGAGCCGGGCGCTATGTATCTCGGCAAGGTAACGCGTATCATGGACTTCGGCGCATTTGTGGAAATCGCTCCCGGCAAGGAGGGCTTGGTTCACGTTTCGCAGCTCGACGTCAAGCGCACCGAAAATGTGACAGATGTGGTCAACGTCGGCGACATTATCCGCGTCATGGTAACCGAAATTGACGACAAGGGCAGACTCAACCTGAGCCGCCGCGAGGTGCTCATCAAGGTAGACGGTCTGACTCCCGAGGACAACGGCGACGAAAAGTCCCAGCGTCCGCGCAAACCCAGAGGCAACAACGACCGCAGAAGAAACGGCGGCAGAAGATAAAAATTTTAGGGTTTTCCGTTCAAGCAGCGGAAAACCCTTTTTTAATTCATAATTCATAATGCTGAATGCATAATGGGCAGAGAAAAAGCCTTCCCGTTTGGATAATGGAAAGGCTTTATAGTCATTATCATTTCAATTACGCATTAAAAATTTTTAACCAAATCTGTGCGCTACGCAGACAATGACGGATCTGCCTTGCATGCGGATACGGCGGTTGGCGATGACTACATTTTCATTTTCACAGACAACATGCTCGGGCGGTCTGCCTGTATCGACATACAGATGCCAGATATAATCGGCAGGCAATCCGGGCAGCTCAATCTCGGCGGACTCCCAATGCGCGTTGATGCCGAAATAGACAATCTCGTCCACCAGCGGAATCGCCGACGCACCGGCGTACATCACGCCGACATAGCGCGATTCGGGATTGTAGTCTGTTTGCCACGGTCTGTGCGAATGCAGGCTCTCGGGCGGCAGGGTACAGTCGCTCTTGCGGCGGTTCTTGGTGATAACCTTAAAACGCTTGCGGAACGCAATCATATATTTGAAGAACTCAAAGACGTCTTTGAATTTTTCCTTGCGCGACCAGTCAAGCCAAGAGGTGATGTTATCCTGGCAGTAGGCGTTGTTGTTGCCGAACTGCGTGTTGCAGAACTCATCTCCGGCGAGGAAAAGTGCTGCGCCGCGGCTGCACATCAGGGCGGCAAAGGCATTCTTTACCAGCTTGCGGCGAAGGGAATCGACGGCAGGGTCATCGGTATCGCCCTCGTAGCCGCAGTTCCAGCTGTTGTTGTCATTGGCGCCGTCGGTGTTGTTCCAGCCGTTTTTATAGTTGTGCTTTTCGTTGTAGGAATACATATCCCACAGCGTAAAGCCGTCGTGGCAGGTGAGGAAGTTGACGCTTGCGCAGTTGCCGCGGTAGGACGGATCATACAAATCCTTGGAGCCGGTCAGACGGTGGGTGGCAGCCCACGCCAAATCACGGTCGCCCTTGAGGAAGCGGCGCATATCGTCGCGGTATTTGCCGTTCCATTCCGCCCAGCGGTTCCATGACGGGAAGCTGCCGACCTGATACAGTCCGCCTGCGTCCCACGCCTCGGCAATCAGCTTGGTGTTGCCGAGAATCGGGTCAAACGCCAGACTTTTGAGTAGCGGCGGCTGATCCATCGGCGTACCGTCCTCGTTGCGTCCGAGAATAGAGGCGAGGTCAAAGCGGAAACCGTCAATTTTGTATTCCGTCACCCAATAGCGCAGACATGCCTTGATGAAGTTGCGCACAATCGGGTGGTTGCAGTTAAGCACATTGCCGCAGCCGCTGAAGTTGTAGTATTTGCCGTCCGGCGTGAGCATATAATAGATATTGTTGTCAATTCCCTTAAAGCAGAAGAACGGTCCCAGCTCGTTGCCCTCGGCGGTGTGATTGAACACAACGTCGAGAATAACCTCAATGCCATTGGATTTGAGGTCGCGAATCAGCTCCTTGAGCTCGGTGCCCTCGCGGTGGTGCTTGTGACCGTGAACGGATTCGTAGCTTGTGTTCGGCGCAAAAAAGCCGACGGTGTTATAACCCCAGTAATCGTAGAGCTGTTCGCCCTCAAAGGTGCGGTGAGAGCCCATCTCGTCAAACTCAAAAATAGGCATCAGCTCAACGGCGTTGATTCCCAGCTCCTTGAGGTAGGGAATCTTTTCGCGGATACCGGCAAAGGTGCCGCGGTTCTCAACGCCGGAGCTCTCGTCCATCGTAAAGCCTCTGACGTGAAGCTCATAAATAATCAGTTCCTCAAACGGAATCGGTGTCGTCTTAAAGTTGCCCCAGTCGTAGTCCTCAAACACCACGCGCGCCTTGTAGACGCACTGATCCTGCTGCGGCTTGCCCCAGCCGCTCTGACCGGTGACCGCTTTGGCATAGGGGTCGAGGATATATTTTGTCTTGTCAAACACCAAACCCTTTTTGGGGTCGTAGGGACCGTCAATCGAGTAGGCATATTCAAACTTGTCAATCTCCAGACCGAACACAATCATGGAGTAGGTGTTGCCGATACGGTAGGAGTCGGGAAAGGGGAGACGCACATAAGGCGTTCTGGCTCCCGGCGCAAACAAAAGCAGCGTACAGGAGGTGGCGTAGACGGAACTAATCGTGAAATTCACGCCGCCGCGCACCGCGCTGGCACCCTCCAAATCGTAGTATCCGGGTCTTACGTTATAACCGCAAATAATGTCAGTGGGCTTTAAGTCCCTTAACATAAAAATAATCCCTCCAAAGGACGTTATTAATTTTATTTTACCATTATATTCGACGAATTTCAACCGTTATTTTGGCAATAATCTAATTTTTTTATGTCTTGTATGAATTCCCGTCGGATAGCGGAAAGTTATTGCATAAATTGCACGTTATCAATTTTTTGTGCTACATTATATCTAAAAAGGCAATAGAAATATTGTACAAAAATTGAATTGAACTATAAAAATAGTTGTGATATAATAACATTGAATAACTATGACAGGGGTGTACCACCATGATTGTAAAAGATATAATTGATATCCTCGAAGGTGAAATCATTTGCGAGGGCGACCTCGAACAGGAAATCAAAACCGCCTGCGGCTCCGACATGATGAGCGACGTTTTGGCGTTCGTCAAGGATCAGTCCGTCCTGCTGACGGGTCTGGTGAATCCGCAGGTCGTGCGCACCGCCGAAATGATGGACATGGCGTGTATTGTTTTTGTGCGCGGAAAAATGCCTGATGAGTCCATTATCCGTCTGGCGGAGCAGCGCGGCATCACCCTGATAAAAACGCGGTTCAGAATGTTTACCGCCTGCGGTCTGCTGTATACAAACGGACTTTCCGGAGGAACAAAGGTATGAGCAACGCCATTCATCTTCATTATGAGGTGTCGGGCGAGGATTTTACACGCGCAGGCGAAGCGAGCGGTGCGGTCAAAAAGCGCCTCAAATCGCTGGGCTACAACCCCGACGCTATCCGCCGTGTGGCAATTGCCATGTATGAGGCGGAAATCAATATGGTCATTCACGCCGACGGCGGCTACTGCGATGTGGATATTTATCCCGACAGAGTAGAAATCCTGCTCGCCGACCACGGTCCCGGCATTCCCGATGTGGAAAAGGCAATGCAGGAGGGCTTTTCCACAGCACCCGACAACGTGCGCAGCCTTGGCTTCGGCGCCGGTATGGGCTTGCCGAATATTAAAAAATACAGCAACGAAATGCGCATTGAAACCACTATCGGTGTGGGAACCAACCTTTATCTGACAGTGAAGGTAAATTCTTAATTCTTAATTCTTAATTCGTAATGCTTTTAAAGCACAGTGCGTGCGCGGCACAGATTGCCGGGCACGAACCACTAAACAAACTCTCAAAAGGAGTCTGCTATGAGCAAATACTTTCATTCGGTGCAGCTGGACGCTGACCGCTGCTGCGGCTGCACCAACTGTTTGAAGCGCTGCCCGACCGAAGCCATACGTGTGCATGACGGAAAGGCAAAGATTCTCTCCGAGCGCTGTATCGACTGCGGCGAATGTATCCGCATTTGTCCGCACCATGCCAAAAAGGCAAACAGCAACACGCTGGAGGAAATCAAGGGCTTTGACTACACCGTAGCCATTCCCGCGCCCGCGCTGTTCGGACAGTTCAATAATCTGGACAGCATCGACATCGTGCTCACCGGTTTAAAGCAGCTGGGCTTTGACGATGTGTTTGAGGTCAGCCGTGCCGCCGAGCTTGTCAGCGAAGCGACACGCAATCTGATAAAAGAGAATAAGCTGAAAAAGCCGATTATCAGCTCCGCCTGTCCGGCTGTTGTCAGACTGATAAAAATCCGTTTCCCCGAGCTGTGTGAGAACGTCATGCCGCTGCTCGCGCCGATTGAGGTCGCCGCGCGGATAGCCAAACGCGACGCAATGGAGAACACCGGCTTGCCCAAGGACAGAATCGGCGTATTCTTTATCACGCCCTGTCCTGCCAAGGTCACGGAGATCCACTCTCCCAACTACACTTCCAAAAGCGAAGTGGACGGCGCGATTGCCGTTTCCAAAATCTATCCCGAGCTGACGCGCGCCATGGATCATCTCAAGGAGGTGGAGCCGCTCGGTCAGTCCGGACTGATGGGCATCGGCTGGGCAACCTCCGGCGGCGAGGCAGCCGCCATGCTCGGCGACCGGTATCTGGCTGCCGACGGCATCGAAAACGTGATTCGTGTTTTGGAGGAGCTGGAGGACGAGCACATTCGCGGTGTGGACTTTATTGAGCTGAACGCGTGCTCCGGCGGCTGCGTCGGCGGCGTGCTCAATGTGGAAAATCCGTATGTTGCGCAGGCGCGTATTCAAAACCTGCGTAAGTTCTTGCCGGTTTCGCTGAACCACTTGTCTGAGGGCGAGCTGGAGCACATGTTCTGGGAGCACGAGCTGGACTACGACGCGGATATTTTCCGCCTCGACAAGGATATTTCCCGGGCAATGGAAATGATGTCTCAAATGGAGGACATCTACGCCGGACTGCCGCACCTCGACTGCGGCTCCTGCGGCGCACCCACATGCCGCGCTTTGGCGGAGGATATTGTCCGCGGCAAGGCAAAGGAAACCGATTGTATTTTTAAATTACGCGCGAAAATCCAAAATGTGTACGATCAGCTGAAAAATACGATTTAATAATTGACTCAACTTTCCCACATAAAAACCCCGAAAAAATCCAGCAATAATGCGGGAAAATG